>JAHJOG010000202.1 GCA_018820395.1 Gammaproteobacteria bacterium
CCGGAGGACACGCGCTTCGTGAACTGACTCGTCGCAGCTGTTTGAGCGCAGTGAACGAAGTGAACGAAGCGAGTTCTGCGACGGCCCGACCGCGCGAGCACTGCAGGGAAGCCGCAAAGCGGCCGGCGCAGTGAAGCAGTCCCGCCGCACACCGCCTCACGGGCGCTCTCACCAACACGACCGCCCCACTCGCCTCACGGGCGCTCCCACCAACGAACACAGGGCACTGCCTGCAGCCGCGCCCAACGAGATCCAGCAGCAGTTCAGCCCGGCTCGCACTCGTCGATGAACGTCTCCAGCAGCTTCTTCAACTGAAGCGTCTTGCGCGGCCCGAGCGCGCCTTCGATCACGTCGTGGTGCGCGTCCACGCTCTTGCGCAATCGCGCCACCGTCTCAAGCCCCAGATCGCTGATATAGACCAGCACCCGCCGACTGTCCGCCGGATCGGCCGCGCGCTGCACCAACCCGCGACTCACCAGCTTGTCGATGTTCTTCGTCAGCGCCGGATGATTGAGAAGCACCATTTCGGCCAGATCGCCCATCGCACGCCCTTGCTCGTCAGCCAGCACCTGGAGAATGCGCCAATGTTCCTCGGTCACCTCTTCGGCGGCGATCGATTGCGCCAGCCCGATGCGCATCTGGCGGTTGGCGGCGGCCAACAGGTAGGCCAGGTATTCGGAAATGTCTTTCGCTGGAGCAGGCATGGCGGTCTCGATGTCGTATCTGGTTGCAAGGCTTCGGTATATTTTCCATGGAAAGTATCCACCGCTGGCGCGATTTTTGCGACATCCTTCGCATCCGGGGGGTTTCCACCCGCACAGAACCGCCCTCGACTGGCTTTCCTGATACCGATGCTCGCCACACGCACATTTTTCCGGAGCCTCTTCATGCTGTCGCCCTCTCCGTTTGCCGCTGCCGACCGCAGCCCGCCGGCCCGCTGCGTCGTCGACGGCGCTCGCCGCGCTGGCCCTTTCGCCCGGCAGGAATTCAACGTGGCGCTGTGCGTTCCACTCGGCGGCACTGCCGGCATCTGGGGGCCTTCGTCGCTCGCCTGCGCCAAGCTGGCAGCCCACGAGCTCAACTGCGATTCCGGCATCGACGCCCTCAATTGCCGACTGATCACCGTCAACGCGGCCGACGACGCCGCCGACATCGAGTCCACGCTGAAGGAACTGGTGGACGCTGGCGACATCGACGCGATCGTCGGCATGCACACCAGCGCGGTGCGTCACCGCATCCTGCGGGCCGTGGGCGGCCAGGTCCCCTTCGTCTACACCCCGCTCTACGAAGGCGGCGAATCAACCCCCGGCGTGTTCGCGATCGGCGAGACGACCGCGCGGCAGCTCTCGCCTGCCATCGCGTGGATCGGCCGGCGGCACAAGCCCAAACGGTGGTTCGCCGTCGGCAACGACTACGTCTGGCCGCGCATCTCGCACCGATTGGCGCGTGGCTATATCGGCGAGACGGGCGGCGAACTGGTCGGCGAGCGCTACGTTCCCTTCGGCACCACCGACTTCTCCGAAGCCTTCGACGCGATCCGCAAGGGCCAGGTGGACGCGGTGCTGCTGTCGCTGGTGGGCCAGGACGCGATCGAGTTCAACCGTGCCTTCGGCCGAGCCGGGCTGACGCGCTTGGCGCTGCGGCTCTCGTGCTCGATCGCCGAGAACGAGCTCCTCGGAATCGGCGCCGAGAACTCGGACGAGCTCTACATGACCTGCGGCTACTTCGCCTCGCTCGACACCGACGCCAACCTCGCCTTCAAGGCGCGCTACCGAGCCCATTTCGGTGAGCGCGCGCCGACGCTCAACACCTTCGGTCAGTCGGCTTATGAAGGCATGCACTTTCTTGCGGCGCTTTTCGGGGCCGGGCGCACGCCACGGGTGCGCTCGGAGCCGCTGGGCCATGCTCCGCTGGCCTATCGCAGCGCACGGGAGGCGCACTACGAAGGCGACGGATCGACGCACACGCCGATCTATCTGGCGCGCGCCGAAGGCAATGCCTTCCGGGTTTTGACGCGGCTCTGAATTTCTCGTTTTTGTTTTCCAAGGCAAACAAAATGCTTGACTTGGAAAATTTCGATCTGGAGAATGAGCCCATGGCAGACGAAGGTTCGTCGTGCACTGATCGATCGGTGCCGGACGGCCCTGTCGAGCCATGCCACTGCGCCGTCTCGCACCGAGGCGGCCGTCCGAGTTCAAACCAATGAGGAGTCAACATGGCCATCAAGCGACCGACGCTCGATCAATTGCAGGATGTGGCGCTGAGCCTGGGCATTCACCTGTCCGAGGAACACGCGACCACCTACAACAGCCTGCTGCAGGCGAACTTCGATGCCTACGACGTGGTCGACGCCATGCCCGATTACGTGCCGGCTGTGACCTATGCGCGCACGCCCGGCTACCGGCCATCGGGTGAAGAGAACAAGTACGGCGCGTGGTACGTCAAGACCACCGTCAAGGGCGCCGCCAAGGGCAAGCTGGCGGGCAAGACGGTGGTGCTCAAGGACAACGTCTGCCTCGCCGGCGTGCCGATGATGAACGGCGCTTCCACTCTCGAAGGCTATGTGCCCAACGTCGACGCGACGATCGTGACGCGCCTGCTCGACGCCGGTGCCACGGTGGTCGGCAAGGCGGTCTGCGAGTACTTCTGCTTTTCCGGCGGATCGCACACCAGCGCGACCGGTCCGGTGCACAACCCGCACCGCATGGGCTATTCGGCCGGCGGCTCGTCGTCGGGCAGTGCAGCCTTGCTGGCGGCCGGCGAAGTCGACCTCGCAATCGGCGGCGACCAGGGCGGCTCGATCCGCATGCCCGCCTCGTACTGCGGCGTCTACGGCATGAAGGCGACGCACGGCCTGGTGCCCTACTCCGGCGTGATGCCGATCGAAACCACGATCGACCACACCGGCCCGATGACGACCAACGTGACCGACAACGCGGTGATGCTCGAAGTGCTGGCCGGGCCCGACGGCCTCGACCCGCGGCAATACGCCGGCCAGGAATCCAAGCCGTATTCCGAGCTGATGAAGAAAGGCGTACGCGGCCTGAAGATCGGCGTCGTCAAGGAAGGCTTCGGTTGGCCGCAGTCCGACCCGAAGGTGGACGCCAAGGTGCGGCAGGCCGCGGAAGTGCTCGGCAAGCTGGGCGCCAAGGTCAGCGAGGTCTCGGTGCCAATGCACCTCGTGGGCCCGGCCATCTGGCTGCCGATCGCCGCCGAGGGCGCCACGCAGCAGATGATGAAAGACAACGGGCACGGCTTCAACTGGAAGGGCCTGTATGTCACCGGCATGATCGACTTCCACTCCGGCTGGAAGCAGCGCGCGGACGAGCTGTCCGAAACGCTCAAGCTCACGATGGTGCTGGGCGAGTACTTCATCAAGCACTACCGCGGCCACTACTACGCGAAGGCGCAGAACCTTTCTCGGCAGCTCAAGGCGGCCTACGACGCGACCCTGGCCGACTACGACCTGCTGCTGATGCCCACGCTGCCGCTCACCGCGACACCGATCCCCAAGCCCGGCGCACCGATTGAAGAGGTGATCTCGCGCGCCTTCGAGATGCTGCCCAACACCTGTCCGTTCGACGTGACCGGCCATCCGGCCATGAGCATTCCGTGCGGATTGGTCGAGGGCCTGCCGGTCGGCATGATGCTCGTCGGCAAGTCATGGGACGAAGAAACGATCTACCGCGCCGCCTATGCCTTCGAGCAGGCCGGTGACTGGAAGGCGATCTGACGTCGCACTGCACAGAAGAATTCACATAAAGAGAAGGAGTAGGAACCATGGATCGTCGTTCATTCATCAAGACCACCGGCGCCACGCTGGCGGGCACCGCAGCGCCGCTGTTTCCCATCGCCGCGATGGCGGCTGACGAGATCGTCGTCGGCAGCATCCTCGACCTGTCCGGCGGGCTCGACATCTACGGCAAGCCGATGGCCGACTGCATGACGCTGGCCGTGGAAGAGCAGAACGCGGCCGGCGGATTGCTCGGCAAGAAGATCAAGCTGGCCAGCTACGACCCGCAGTCCAACATGCAGCTGTATGCGCAGTTCGCGCAGCAGTCGGCACTCAAGGACAAGTCGGCCGTGGTCATGGGTGGCATCACTTCGGCGTCGCGCGAGGTGATCCGGCCGGTGCTCGACCGCGGCAAGACGCTCTACTTCTACAACACGCAATACGAAGGCGGCGTGTGCGACCGCAACACCTTCTGCACCGGCGTCACGCCGGCACAGACGGTGGGCAAGCTGATCCCCTACGCGATGAAGAAGTGGGGCAAGAAGGTCTACGTGATCGCGGCCGACTACAACTACGGGCAGATCACCTCGCAGTGGGTGAAGAAGTTCGTGCAGGACAACGGCGGCTCGGTGGCGTCGATCGACTTCTTCCCGCTGGACGTGACCAACTTCGGGCCGACCATCTCGAAGATCGAGGCGGCCAAGCCGGACATGATCGTCTCGGCGCTGGTGGGCGGTGCGCACATCTCCTTCTACCGGCAGTGGGCCGCGGCGGGGCTGACGCAGAAGATCCCGCTGGCCTCGACCACCTTCGCCGGCGGCAACGAGCACATCGTGCTGTCGCCTGCCGAGACCAACGGCTTCCTGGTGAGCTACAACTACTTCCAGAACCTCGACACCCCGGAGAACAAGGCCTTCAAGGAACGCTTCTACAAGCGCTTCGGCAAGGACTATCCGAACATCACCGAACTGGCGATGGGCACCTATCAGGGCTTCAAGCTGTGGGCCGAGGGCGTGAAGAAGGCCGGCAGCCTGGACCGCATCAAGATGATCGACGCGCTCGAATCGGGCGTGAGCATCGAAGGCCCGAGCGGCAAGGTCACCATCGACGGGCCGACGCACCATTGCGTGCTCAACGTGAGCATCGCTGAGGTGAAGGACAAGGAACTGAAGATCGTCGAGACCTTCAAGCAGCAGGAGCCGACGGACACCAGCGCCGTGTGCAATCTCAAGAAGAATCCGCGAGACAACCAGCAGTACGTGATCAAGGCATCTTGATCGTTTCATCGTCGGTCGGGGTTGCGTGACGAGGGAGTCGCTCGTGGATCTTGCGGTCGTTGTCTTTATCCAGGTGCTGTACGCGGTGGCGAGCCTGGTCATCGTGTCGGCGGGGCTGGCGGTGATCTTCGGGATGATGAAGGTCATCAACCTCGCCCATGGGGAATTCATGATGCTGGGCGCCTACGCGGTCATCGCGTCGACGCGCCAGGGCATCAACCTGTGGGTGGCGATCTTCGTGGTCGCGCCGATCTTCGTCGGCCTGATCGGCGTGGTGCTCGAGCGGCTGGTGATCCGCCGCCTTTACGGGCGCATGGTCGACACCATGCTTGCGACCTGGGGCCTGTCGCTGCTGCTGGTGGGCATCGTCACCTCGATCGCGGGCAACACCACGGCCGGCGTCTCGGCGCCGCTCGGCAGCTTCTCGGTGGGCGCATATTCGGTGAGCGGCTACACGCTCGTGATCATCGGCGTGGCGATCGCGCTGGCGGTAGCCATCCGTTTCGTGCTGACGCGCACGCAGCTCGGCCTCATCGCGCGCGGCACCATGCAGAAGCCCGACATGGCCAACGCACTGGGCATCAGCCCTAGCCTGGTGTATTCGGTCACCTTCGCCGTCGGCGCGGCGTTGTCCGGTCTCGCGGGTGGGCTTCTGGCGCCGCTCACCGGCGTGGTGCCGACGATGGGTGCGGCCTTCGTGGCCAAGGCGTTCATCACGGTGATCGGCGGCGGGCCGGCCATCCTCGCGGGCCTCTTGGCCGCGTCGGGGCTCTTCGGGGCCATCAACCAGCTCGCCACCTTCATCACCACTCCGGTACTCGGCGAGGTCGCGCTGCTGCTGGCCGCGATCGTCATGCTGCGGCTGCTGCCGCAGGGCATCACCGGCCGCTTCTTCAAGGGCTCGCTGTGAAGGCATTCACCCAATCCTGGGCCAGCTGCGTGCTGAGCCTCGTCGTGGGCATCGCGCTCATGCTCGGACTCCCCGGCGTGCTGGATGATTACGACCTGATCCAGGTGACCATCTATGCAGTGATGGCCATCCTGGCCGTCAGCCTGGCGTTCATCTGGGGCTTCGGCGGCATCCTGTGCTTCGGCCAGGCCGCGTTCTTCGGCCTGGGTGCCTACACGTACGCGCTGGCGGTGATCAATCTCGGCGACAGCAGCGTCCCTTTCCTGCTGGCCATCGTGGTCCCGGCGCTCTTCGCCGCGATCCTCGGCTATGTCATCTTCTACGGCCGGCTGTCGGACGTGTACATGGGCGTGATCACGCTCACGGTGACCTTGATCCTCTTCAACCTGGTGAACTCCACCGCCGGCCCCGAATGGCGCATCGGCGAGGCGCCGCTGGGCGGTTTCAACGGCATTCCCGCCATCCCGACGCTCAACGTGCCCGGCAAGCCGGACGAGGTGCTGAGCCAGAAGGACCTGTTCTATCTGACCTTCGGCTGTCTGCTCGCCGTGTATGCAGGCCTGCGCGTTCTGATCGCCTCGAAGATCGGCCGCGTCATCGTGGCCGCGCGCGAGAACGAACAGCGCGTGCTGCTGCTGGGCTACGACGCGCGCGCCTACAAGCTGCTCGCGTTCACGCTCGGCGGCGCCATCGCGGGCTTGGCTGGCTGCCTGTTCGCCAACTGGGGCGCCTTCACCAGCCCGACCATCTTCGGCCTCGCACAGTCGGCGCAGATCATCATCTGGGTGATCGTGGGTGGGCTCGGTACGCTGATCGGGCCGGTGATCGGCTGCGTCGCAATCCAGTGGCTGACCACGCAGATCGGCACGCAGCAGGCGATCAATGCCAACCTGGTGCTCGGTGCGATCCTGGTGGTGTTCGTGCTGCTGGTACCGCGCGGCATCGTGCCGAGCATCGGGCTGGTGCTCGAAGCGGGTTGGCGCAGATTGCGCCGCCCGGCGTCTCCGGCCGCCGCCTCCGACGTGCACGCCACCCATACCGAGCCGGCCGCGGACCACGCGGGCGCCCTGCCCCGCAGTCAGCCCGGCCCGCAGGGGCAAGCGACATGAGCGATGTCACGCCGCTCGTCGAGACCCGCGACCTGAACGTGCGCTTCGGCGGCGTCCATGCCACGCGCGACGTCAACTTCAGCCTCGCCGAGGCCGAGCTGCGCTGCGTGATCGGCCCCAACGGCGCGGGCAAGAGCACCTTCTTCAAGCTCCTCACGGGGCAGGTCAAGCCGACCTCCGGGCAGATCCTCTTTCGCGGGCAGGACATCTCGAACATGCAGCCGCACGAACCGGGCCGCCTCGGCATCGGCATCAAGACGCAGGTGCCCAGCCTGTTCAACGGGCTGAGCGTGTGGGAGAACGTCTGGCTGTCGGCACGGCGGCGCAACAGCCGGCAGCGGGCCGACGCCATCACGCGCGAGACGCTCGAGCGCGTGGGCATGACGGCGCACCGCGACGTGGCCGCCGGCCTGCTCGCGCACGGCATGCGGCAGTGGGTGGAAATCGGCGTGGTGATCGCATCCGACCCGCCGCTGATCCTGCTCGACGAACCGGCAGCGGGCATGAGCGACGCCGAAGTGGCGCGCACGGCCGAACTCATCCTGGAGATCAACCGGCAGCACGCGGTCGTCGTGGTGGAACACGACATGAACTTCATCCGCATGATCGCCCGCAAGGTGACGGTGCTGCACCAGGGCGCTGTGATCATGGAAGGAACGCCCGACCGCATCATGAGCGACCCGCTGATCCAGCAGATCTACCTCGGCAAGAAGCCGCACTGAAGCGGCACCGAAGCCGCGCCACGACGATGCTCGAAGTCTCCAAGCTCAGCGCCGGCTACGGCGCGATCCCCATCCTCCACGGCATCTCGCTGGCCATCGGCGAAGGCGAGTCGGTTGGCATCCTCGGGCACAACGGCATGGGCAAGACCACGCTGCTGCGCACGCTGATCGGCGCGCTGCGCGCCACGGGCGGCACGGTGCGGCTGAACGGCCAGGACATCACGCGCTACGCGCCGCACGCGCGAGCCCGGCTGGGCATGGCCTACGTGCCGCAGGGCCGGGAGATCTTTCCTGCGCTGAGCGTCATGGACAACCTGCGCATGGGCCTCGTGAAAACCGGCGAGCGCGACCTGCGCAGCATCGACGCCCTGCTCGAGGACTTTCCGCGCCTGAAGTCGCTGCTCGACCGCGCCGGCGGCTCGCTGTCGGGTGGCGAACAGCAGCTGCTGGCGCTCGCGCGCGCGCTGGCCGGCAAGCCGACCCTGTTGCTGCTCGACGAGCCGACCGAAGGCATCCAGCCGTCGATCATCGAGGAGATCGCGCACACGCTGGCGCTGCTGCGCGAGCGCATGAAGCTGGCGATCGTGCTCGTGGAGCAGAACCTCGAATTCATCGCCGCGGTGTCGGAACGCGTGGTGGTGATCAAGCGCGGGCAGATCGGCGGCGAAGTGCCGCGCGAGCACCTGGGCGACCTGCAGATCATGAGTCAGTACACCGGCGTGCACGGATGAACCCGCGCACGGACGAGACAACCGGCGGGCGTCGCTGCCTCGCCCTCACCTGAAGGAACACCATGGACCTCGGACTTCAAGGACGGAAGGCGCTGGTCACCGGTGGCACCAAGGGCATCGGGCGCGCGATCGTGCAGACCCTCCTGGCCGAAGGCGCCGAAGTCGCTTTCTGTGCGCGCAATGCGGAAGAGGTGGCGGCGGCCGCGTCGGAATGGACGGCTGCCGGTCACCGTGCGGTCGGCACGTCCGTCGACGTCGGCGACGGCGACGCGCTCAGGGCCTGGGTGGCCGAAGCGGCCGCGGCGCTGGGCGGCATCGACATCGTGGTGGCGAACGTCAGCGCATTGGCGATCAGCCAGGACGAGGCCGGCTGGAAGCGCGGTTTCGAGGTCGACATGATGGGCACGGTGCGGCTGGTGGACGCGGCCATGCCCTTTCTGGAGGCCAGTCGCGCAGCGGCGATCGTGACCATTTCGAGCGTTTCGGGCCGCGAGATCGACTTCGCCTCCGGGCCTTACGGCGCGTTCAAGGCCGCCATCGTCCACTACACCCAGGGCATGGCCTATCACCTCGCCGGCAAACGCATCCGTGCGAACAGCGTGTCGCCCGGCAACACGTACTTTCCGGGCGGCGTGTGGACGCAGATCGAGACCGGCAACCCGGAGCTCTTCAAGCAGGCGCTGGCGATGAACCCGACCGGTCGCATGGGCACGCCGCAAGAAATGGCCAACGCCGTCGCGTTTCTCGCCAGCCCGGCGGCCAGCTTCATCACCGGGACCAATCTGGTGGTCGACGGCGCGTTGACCAAGGGCGTCCAGCTCTAGGCTTCTTCTTGCGGCTCGGTCAGCGCCGCTGCCAGGATCGGCTTGGCCCATTGCGGCACGTGCGCGAGCGCGATGTGCGACACCACGCGCCCTGCTTCCATGTGGAGCAACAGCACGGGCTCGGGCCGGCCACCGGCTTTCGGGTCGGCCTCGACGCTGTTGTCGTAGACGCGCAGGCTCGCCAGATGCGGCAGCAGCTGGATCAGGTTGGCGCGGCTGGCCGTGTAGCGCTCGCGGATCTTGCGTTCGGGAATGTCGTGTCCGCCGGACGCCACCCGCGCCTTCACGCGCTGGATGTGCAGTTCGGGCGACGACAACCCGGCGTACCAGAGGTGCACCTGCGCACCGTGCCGCGCGCCCGCGATGAGCATCGCCGGAATCGTGCGCGCGCCCAGTGTCGTCTCGAAGGCGAAATTCAGACCCCCCGCCAGCGCGCGCTCCAGCCCCTTGCGTCCCAGCTCCCAGGCTCGGGCGTTGGCCTGTTCCTGCGCGATGCCGGGGTTGGCATCCATGAGTTCGCGAGCGGCGAGATCGGGGTTGAAATAGACGGCGTTGTTGCGCAGCAGGGCCGCACCGCCCACGCTGCTCTTGCCGGCGCCGTTCACGCCGGCCAGCACGAAGATGCTCGCCGGCATCAGGCGCCGGTGGTCTTGCCGGCGGCCGTTCGGGCGGGTGGCTTGGCGGGGGCACGGCCGGAGGCATCGGCGGCTTCTGCGGCGGCCTCTCCGAGCTGCTGGGGTGTCATGGCGAAGGCGCCGGCCATGGCCTGCGCTGCCGCGTCACCCTGCATGCGCGCGAACAGGTCCTCGAATTTGCGCGTGAGTGCGTCGAGCTGCGGCTCGGCCGCCTGCTCGAGCTTGAGGTAGCGCTCGACCGACATCAGCACCATGGCCGGCTTGTCGTGGCGGGTGATCACCACCGCGCCTTCGGACAGGACGGTGCGCGTCACGTTCTGCATTCCGGCGGCCAGGTGCGTTGCCGAGACGGAGGAGAGGTCGCGCTTGAGGCGATCCATTGCACCGGACGATGAAGGCGCGGCATTGGGCATCAAAAGCCATCCTTGGTTTGCATGGGTCGATCCGTATCCAGATTTTATGGATTTTACAGATTTTATGGATGAATTGGAGCGCCGTCGTGCCGTGCGTCGTGTGTCAACGATTGCGCGCCGCCCCCACCGCGCAGGCCGAGGCAATCAAACGCCCGGCGTAGTCGCCCTCGATTCCCCTGAAGGCCACAGGCCTCACCACGTCTGGGCCGAATTCGAGCACCTTCACCGGGTCCCCGGCAAAGTGCGGTTTGGCAAAGAAAGTGGCCGTCGTGAACCGCGCGGCCTTGCGTGGGCAGTCGACTTCCGCAGAACCAGTGAAAGAGCGAAACTTCACACCGTCCATGCTGACGCGCTCCGACTTCCGGCTGACGCGCAGGTCGATGTCCCGGAAACCGTCGCGAGCGCGGATGCTTCTCGGGTCGATCTGGATGTAGTCGCTGTCGTCCCCGGCGACATTGCCCGCGAGCGTGAACCATTGTTCTCGGGACGGTTGCGCCCACGAAGCGTTCGACGCCAACACGGCCAGCGCCAGGAACAACCTTTTCATCTTCGGATCCACCGTCTTCCTCTTGTCCGTCAGACAGCCGCCGGCATGGCAGGCGTGCCCCTCGCCTCGATCGCCTCGCCCGCCGCCAGGCACAGATCCTCCCGGAATCGTCCCGCCACGAGTTGCACGCCGCAGGGCCGGTCACCGCACATCGTCGTCGACACCACCAGGCAAGGCAGGCCCGTGAACGGCAGGCCGATCATCGTCATCTGCGCCTCCCACACCCGCGCGTAGGCCTCCGGCCCTTTCAGGTCCTGGTCGTCCTCGAAGGGAAGTTCTGCACTCGCCGGCAGCATCAGAACGGGGTGGCGTTCCATGAACTGTTGCCAGAGCCTCGTGAGGGTCGCGCGCCGCACCAGCGCCTTGGACAGCCCGTCGGCGCCGAAGGTGGACAGCAGTGCCGCCTGGCCCGCCAGCGCGGCGATTGCACCCGCGTCGCCTTCGCGCTGCGCCGTCTGCACCATCGCCTCGTAGCCATCGCCCATCCAGAGCCCGGTCTGGAGTGCGGCGGCTTCCTTCAACGGCGGAACGCTGTCGATTTCCTCGACCGCCCAGCCGGCATCGCGCAAGCGGTTCGCGGCGTCCTGCAGGGTGGCCACGACGTCCGGCGCGGTGGCCATTCCGTCAGGGCGCAGGCACAAGGCCGCCCGCCGCGCAACCTCGGGGCCGACGAGCGGCGCCGGCACCCACCACGGGTCGCGCGCATCGGAGGCCGACATTGCCGCCAGCGCCAGCCGGATGTCCTGCAAGTTGCGGGCGATCGGGCCCGACATCGCGGTGATCTGGCCGCCGACGGTCCGCTCGGGGCTCGACGCGTTGAAGGCGGCGATCCGTCCGAGCGAGGGCCGCAGTCCGTGCACGCCGCAGGCGTAGGCCGGATAGCGGATGGACCCCGCGATGTCGGTGCCGTGCGCAATGTGGCCCACGCCCGCCGCCACGGACGATGCCGCCCCGCCCGACGATCCACCCGGCGTGAGCGCCGGATTGCGCGGATTGCGCGTGCGCCCGTGCAGCCCGTTGCTGGTGAACCAGCGAAAGCTGAAGGCCGGCGTGTTGGTGCGCCCGAGGATCACGGCACCGGCCTTTTCGAGGTTGTCGACCACCGGACTGTTCGTCGCGGCGATCAGGTCCTTCTGCAGCTTGAGACCGTTGGTGGTGGCGAACCCGGCCTGGTCGATGTTGACCTTCACGGTCACGGGAACGCCCGCGAGCGGGCCGGGGTTCTCGCCACGCGCGATGGCCCGGTCGATGGCGGCGGCGCGCGCAAGCACGTCCTGCGGCCGCCAATCCACCACCGCGTTCAGCCGTGGATTGACGGCATCCAGCCGGTCCAGCGCCGACTGCGCGGCTTCGACCGCAGAAAGCTTGCGCTGCGCGATCAGCGTCGCCACGCGCGATGCCGAAAGTTGCCAGATGTCCGTCATGCCTTGCCCTTCACAAGTTCGGGGCGAAGTGCGGTTGACAGAGTCTTTGGAGCCTGGTTGTAATAAAAAAGCATCAATACAAAACCCAACTCAAAGATCCACCGTGCCGAACCCCGTTGTCTGCGCCTCATGCCACCGAACCAATCGTACAGGGGCCAAATTCTGCATCGGTTGCGCGAGCCAGTTGCCGGACTTCGCCGCCACAGGCACCTCCACGCTCGAGGTGATGCGGCCGCTGAAGTTGGCCCGGCCGCAGTTCGGCTCGCACGCGGCCGACGCTGACGAACCCCGCTCGCGCTCCGGCGGTCTGCCGGTGTGGTGGGCGTGGCTCGCGCTCATCGCCGCGGCATCGACCATCGCGGTGACGGCCGGTCTCGACGCCTTGCGCGCGCGCCCGTCCGCGGCACCGCCTGAGCCATCGAACGCAACCCACTCGAACATCGGGCCGACGAGTTCCCGCAACCAGCTGGCACTGGCCCAGGCCAATGCGGCTCTGCAGAACCTGCGCGAAACCGAACTGCGCGCCGGGCTCGGGATTGGCGTTGCGCAGGAACTCGAACAAGACCTGGCCACCGGCGCTGAAGCGCCTGCTGCCGGCATCGACACACCCAAAGCCGAAGAAGGCGCACCGCCGCCCGCAGTCGCGGCAGCCGACGCGACCGATGAAAGTTCGGCGCTGAGCCAGGTCAGGCGCTTCTACCGAGCCCTGTCCAAAGGCGACGGGGCCGCGGCGGCGCGACTCGTCGTTCCCGAGAAGCGCGGCAGCGGGCCGCTCAGCGCCCGCGAGATGTCGCAGTTCTATCGGTCCTTGAATGAGCCGCTGCGGCTGGGCTCGGTGCGCCAGCTCGGCGCTGACCTGTTCGAAGCCACCTACAGCTACACGGCATCTCGCACGCCGTGCCGGGCGACCGCCATCGTCCGCACCGAGGCGGGCGACGCCCGGCCGTTGATCCGGAGCATCCGGGCCAGCTGCTGAAAACCGCAGCGAACGGGAGCCGTTCGTGCAGGGATGAAAAGACGGGCCGGCGGATCGACGCGGCACGCTGGCGCGATTCAGCGGGATGCGCGCAGCTCGCCGCGATCCACCGGCACCGCCCCGCCCGTGGTCTTGAAGGAAATGGTCGGCGCGCTGAAGTCGCTCAGGGGAGCTCCGAGGCCGATCTCGCCGCTGCCATGCAGCACGCATTCCTCGCGGCGCAAGGCGATCTCGCCGCTCGCACCTGCCGTGCCATGGAAGCGCACCCAAGTGCCATACGTGCTGACGTCCACCAGCACGCAACTGCCCTGCCGGGCTTCGATGCGCGCATGAAGGCGCGACACCCGCGGGTCGTTCACCACGAACTGCGCTTCGTCCACGCGCCCGAGATGAATGGGCAAGTCCTTGGCGCGGAAGATCGAGCGCACGTCCAGCCAGGCGAGTTCGATCTGGCCGAACGACGAGTCGGATCCGCGCACCGGCGGGACCAGCGACGCCGGCATGGTGAGGAACTCGGAGATCTCGTCTTGCCAGTCGACGCGGTAGACCACCGGCAACTCGTTCCGGCCGCGGATGTTGATCGGCCCCAGGTTGCGGTGCCGCACCTCGCCGCTGTGCAGCTGGTCGATCACCGATTCGGTCGCCCAGATCTGGCCGGGGCCGGCAAGGTCGCTCAGGCGCGAGGCGAGGTTGACGGCGTCGCCGTAGCAGTCGCCGTCGACTTCGACGATCTCGCCGCTTGCGACGCCGATCTGCAGTTCCATCCGCAGCGGGGCCGGCCAGCTTTGCAGCCGCTTCTGGTGATTGCGCTGGAGCTCGAGCGTCGCGTGGGTGGCGCTCAGACCGTCCAAGAATATTGCAAACACGCCATCACCCAGCGATTTGACGACACGGCCACCGTGCGACTCGCAAATTGCACCGATCCATTGGATGAGACGAGTCACCGTCTCCGTCGCGCGAGCATTGCCCATGGCCTCGAAGACGCGGGTGCTGCCGGTCAGATCGGCAAACACGACTGTGGGATGGACGCTCATTCCGTGAATATTTCGGTGAAATTTGCCGCTCGATTATGGCAAAGCGTCGCAATGCGGCCTGCTTGCTTCTTCTCCGGTGCTGCCTTTTTCATTTTCCCGCAGCGCGCCGGAGTTCCATCCACATATTTGTGTAGCACTTAGGTATCCATCCCTCGCACAACGCTTGAGATTAAGCGTGAAGTTTGTTGTTTTTGAAGATGAAATCTTGGCTCCTGCCTTGTGAAGCCGTGGGGGCAGGCTTAACGTGGGAACCCTTCACCGCTCCAGAACCGTCCCAGTCCCATGGCCTCTTCCAGCAGTTTTCGTCGTTTGATGTCATTTCAGATCCTGGGCTTTCGTCATTCCGCCGATCGACGGATGGGGCAGATCCGCACTGAAATGCTGACCCTCCTGCAAGTCCATGGCGGCCACGCCATTCAACGCGTGGCCCAGCGCGTCAGGTTCGCCGGCGACCTCGAAGCGCTGTGGTACCTGCGGCAGGACGTTCTGGCAGCGCTCAGCGCCATCGATGGTGAAGTCGTGGCCCGCAAGCAGATGTCGCACATCAACCGCCTCTTCAAGGGCGGCCTTCCCGGAACGATGGGCCCACGTCCGCACAACAGCGTGACCACCTGATCGAAGCCCGGCTTCGCGGCGCTTGCCTGAAGCCCACTCAGTGGCCGCCAACGTGGCGGTGTCCCCAGACCACATAGACGTCGCGTCCGTCGAAGGCCACGTCCACCTTCGCGCCGACCGGCAGCATCACCTTGGTCGGCACGTGCCCGAACGGCAGGCCCGACAGCACCGGCACCTTGAGCTTGTCGCGCAGGCGGTCGATCACGGTCTGCAACCCGAAGCCCCGGTCGTGAGGCACCTTGCGGATCCCCGTGAATTGTCCGAAGACGACCGCCTTCTGGCGCGCGAGCACACCGGCGCTGCGCAACTGGTCGAGCATTCTCTCGATGCGATAGGGATGCTCGTTCACGTCTTCGATGAAGAGAACTCCCTTGTCGATCGACGGAAAGTGCGGCGTCCCGAGCAAGCTGGTCAGAACGCACAGGTTGCCTCCCCAGAGCACCGCGCCACCGATCGACTTGGGCGGTGGCGTCATGGCCGGGGCATCGCGCGCCGGCATGCGCCAGCCGGTGCCCTCGCCGCTGCCGTCGAGCAGGTCGTCGAAACAGGCCTGCGTGATCTCGTCCACGCCGGCTTCGGCACCGAAGTCTTCGCCGAGCGCTGGGCCGGCCCAGGTCACGGACCCGGTGCGGGCAAGCAAGGCGTTCTGCAAGGCGGTGAAATCGCTCAAGCCGACGAACTGCGTGCCGCGGTCGATGGCCTTGGCCACGGCCTTGAACGGAATCGCATCGAGGATGCGCGTCAGGCCGTAGCCGCCGCGCGAGATCAGCGCCACGTCGGCCCGACTCGCGGCTGCGCGCGCGATGGCGTCGATGCGCGTGGCGTCGTCGCCGGCAAAGCGCTGGTGGCTGGCAAGCGCCGCCGGGTCGAGTTCGACCTCATGACCGAGCGAGCGCAGATGCTTCACGCCGCGCCGGAACGCGGCCTTGTCGCGCACCGCGCTCGACGGAGAGTAGATGTAGATGTGCTTCTTCACGGGGCGGAGTATCCCATTGCCTCGCGAAGTAGCCGCGATGCCTGTTGGGCATCCGGCCCCGAGGAGCTGGCAGCGACCGGCCCCAGCGCGCGCAAGCCGGCTTCGTAGCCGCGGTCGGGGAACGGGGCCCGCCAGGCCGGCGCGACTGGTTCGCCGCCATCGGGCGCCTGAACGATGCATGCAAATCGCGATGGACCCGCATCGGCGAGCAAGGCAGCGAGCGGCCGAGCGGCCGCGCTGTGGATCAACGCGGCCCGGCCCGGATGAACGCGGTCGAGCCATTGCAGCAGTACGTCGCGATGCCACTCCAGACGATGGACGTGTTCGCGCTTGGGCTTGTCGCTCTTGCCGAAGCCGATCAGGTCCGGCGCCAGCACGCGCACCGGCGGCGCGACCAGCAGGTGCCGAAAGAAATAGCTCCATTCGCCCGGGCCGTGCACGCACACGCATGCAAGCGCCGAATCGCGTGGACCTTCGTCGACGAAGTGCATGCGCCAGCCGCGCTGCACCGCCAGATCGCTGACGTAGTGCGGTGCGAAAGGCATGTCCGTCAGCGCTGCGAAGCGCTCGGTCGGCGTGCGCAGGGCATCGTCGCCCAGCGGCTCCGACGACTCGCGCGCTGCCTCGCGGCGGTCGCGAAAGAAGCGCTGCAGGATGTCTGCGCATGGCGCTTCGAGCACACCGCCCTGCACGCTCGTGCGATGGTTGAGCCGCGCCTCGGCGAAAAGATCGACCACCGACCCTGCGGCGCCGGTCTTCGGGTCTTTCGCACCGAACACGACACGCGACAGGCGCGCATGCAGCATGGCCCCGGCGCACATCGCACACGGTTCCAAGGTCACGAACAACTCGCAGCCCTGCAGGCGATAGTTGCCGAGCGCGGCACCACCCGCGCGCAAGGCGTTCATTTCCGCGTGGGCCCCCGGGTCGTTCGATGCGACGGGCGAATTGCGGCCCGTCGCCACCAGCACGCCGTCCTTCACCAGTACGGCGCCAACCGGCACCTCGCCCGCCTCGCCGGCACGGCGTGCCTCGTCCAGCGCCAGTTGCATCCAGTCGGCGTCCGTTGCCATCGGTCAGAGCGCCCTGAGCATCTCAGCCCCCGTTCGAAGCCGCATCGCCCGCCACCATGCCCAGGCGCTGCATCCAGCCCGCGAGCAGCCGCTCGTCGGGCGTTCCCTGGCTGTAGTGCGCATGCATCGCGGCATGCGCTTCGGGCCGATGCTGGTTGAGCTTGAGCTTGCATTGCCAGGAGGTCACCGCGAGCTCGAAGCCGACGATGCCTTGCAGCATCCGATGCTGAAAGTCGTCGCCCAGGTCGCGCCATTGCTGGGCATAGGCGGGCTCATGCTCGGCGATCAGGCGCTTGAGCAAACGGTCCTTGTCGCTGGCCGAGTCGACGAGCCGGGCGCGCACAGTGCATTGCACCGTCAGGTAGTTCCAGGTGGGTACGCGCGCGAGATCGGGGTAGACCGAGGGCGACATGTAGGCATGCGGCCCCATGAAGCTCACCACCGCCTCGGGCCGCGACTGCAGGTGGCGCCACTGCGGATTGGGCTTGGCGCAATGCCCGAGCAGCACCATCGACTCGTCGCCGCGCGCATCGACCACGAGCGGCAGATGCGAAACAAAAGGGAGTCCGTCGTCGTCGGTGGATATCAGACTCGCGAACGGGTGGGCTCGCATGAGCTCGATCGCGATGCCGGGGTCCTTGCCGTTGAACTGGGCGGGCGTGTACATGGGCTGCGTGCGGGAGGAAGGGCCCCTATTGTCTCCTCGTCCCCCTCCTCCCGCCGCGCACCCGGTCGTCCGATGCCGACCCGCGCCGCGCTCGCACGAATCAGCGCCGCCACCTGCGCCGGCCTTTCCTCGTGGACCAGATGCCCCGCATCGTCGATGCACGACATCTCGGCCCCGGCGACGCCATCGCGCACGCGCCGCGAGACTTCGGCGGGCACGGCAAGGTCGTTCGATGCGGCCAGCAGATAGAGATGCGGCTTCAGGTCCTTCAGATGGCGCTCCAGGCGGCCGAGCCGCCAGCCGGCCATCATGGCGAGTGCCGCACGCGCATGGGCGGGATGGCGTACCAGCTTCGCGTAGAGGTCCACGCCTTGCGCGTCGAGTTCCGATCCGGTTCGCCGGATGAGGCGCTCCACCGACTGCCGGTCACCGACGCCCCTGGCAAAGAGCCATGACGGCAACGGCGTCGCGGCCAGCGCCTTGGCGATGGGCGGAAACAGCAGGCCGGACAACCCTTCGAGCGGCAAGAGCGCGCCATTGATGCTGAAGAGCAGCGACGGCGAGACACCGCCGTCGAGGCACATCTGTGCGCCGATCGCAGCGCCAGCCGAATGGCCCACGACGACTCGCGGCGAAAAGCGCAGCGTGCTCATCAGCGCACTCACGCCCGAAGCGATGCTTCGAAGCGACAGGGCGCGCGCCGACGGAAGGCTCGTGAACGCGTGCCCCGGGAGGTCGATGGCCACGCAATCGAAGTCCGTCGCCAGCTCCGAAACCAGGTCGCGAAAAGAATGCGCCGAGGCGCCGGTTCCATGCAGGAGCAACAGGGCCGGCCCGCTTCCCAGGCGCTGCACATGCCAGCGCACGCCGGCCGCTTCGACGAACCGGCTGTGTTCGTGGTGCGGCCAGGCCGGCCCTTCCAAGTCCCAGTCGAGGCGCTCCTCCACGCGGTCTCCTTCAGCGCCGAGCGTCGACCCGCGAGCTCGCTCGCGAGGTGGCCCGCACGATGCCCGACAGGCGGGCCGCGTCTGCGTGCGGCAGCGGAACGTAGGCGGCGCCCATCGCGTCGGCCAGAGCCCGCGCGCTCGCTTGCGGCGTGGTCGACGTGTCGAGCAGCAGCGCCGTGTTGCCGCCGACTCGCCAGCGCGAGGCCGACTGCATCGCGTCGCCCACGGCGCGTTCCCGACCCGGCGCACCATCGCGGCCGACATTGGCACGCCCGTCCGTCAGCAGCACGGTCACAGGCATGGCACCACGCCGCGCAATGACGCCCGCCAGGGTCGACGCCGCATCGATCGCGGCGGCCAGCGGCGTGCCGCCTCCGCCGGGCAGCGCCGCCAGGCAGCGCTTGGCGCGAGCCAGCGAACGCGTGGGCGGCAGCAGCATCTCTGCCGCGCGGCCGCGGAATGCGATGAGCGCCACGCTGTCGCGCCGGGCGTAGCAATCGGCCAGCAGCAATTCGATGGCGCCCTTGGCTTCGGCCAGGCGATGGAGCGCCGTCGAGCCGGACGCATCCACGACGAACACGGTGGTCGTCTCGCTGCGTGTCTGGAAGCGGGTGACGCGAAAGTCCTCGCGTCGCACGCGCACGAGGGCGCCGCGCGATTCACCACCGTCTTCGCGCCGACGCAGTGGCTGCCAGGGCGCGGCGGCTCTCAGCGTCTCGATGAGATTCAGCCGCGCTCCGGCGACCGGCGCGCCGCGATGGGCCCCGATCGGGCGTCCCCGTAGCCGGCCGGGCAGCACGGCGCCGGCGCGTCCTCCCGCCCGCAGCGCACCCCGCGCCGCCTGCCCGGCCTTGAGGGCATCCAGCAGGCCGCGCGGAATCGCAGCGACGGCCGAGTCGCTCACCGAGTCTTCGAGCGCAGCATCGCTTGCCGGAGACTCGCCGGGCGCTGCGTCCGCCTCCGCAGGATTGGTCGCCCGATCGGGCGGAGATTCGGCCGGCGCGGCTGCAGGTTCCTCTTCTTCCACTTCTTCCATTTCTTCTTCGAGCACGGCCGTCGCACGCGGCAGCAGGACCAGGCGAGCGGCCGCCGCGATGTCTTCGTCCTGCACCTCGAACCGGCCGTGCAGCGCGGCACACGCGTGCGCCGCACGCAAGGCGAAAAGCGGCGCGCGCAGCGAGTCGATGCCGAGCGCGAGAGACGCCGCGCACAGCGCTCGCACCGCCGCAGCGTCGCAGCTCACCGCGGCGAGCATTGCGCGGGCGGCATCCACATCGGCTTGTGCCCAGGCTGCAATCGCATTTCCGGTGCGCGCGCCCCGTGGCGATCGCTCTGCCACAGAGAGACGGAAGGCCAGCCGATCGAGCAGCACGGTCGCCACGGCTTCGTCGTCGGATGCGCCTTCGTCGAGCGCGATCACGGCGATCCTGCAGGCGGACTCGGCCGAAATGCCGTCACGCAAGGTGCGTACCGACCGCGTGTCCAGCACCGCGGCCATTCGCGCGGCGGCTCCCGCGTCCACGCGCTGTGCCATGCAGAGCACCGCGATCCCGCCATCGCATTCGGCCAAGAGGCCACTCTGCAGCACCGGGCGGCCGGCCTGCAAGGTGGCCGCGAGATCGAGCCCTCCGAGCAAACGGTCTTCCTGGATATGCAACGGGACGCGCCGCCAGGGCGTGCCGTGGGGCATCAGCGAACGGGTGAGCGCGAGCCACGCATCGCGCGCCTCCCCCGCCGCGGCGCGCAAGGCCACACCGCCGAGCCCGACGGGGTCGACGCAGAGCAGCGCTGCGACCAGTTCGGCGTCGCTCGTGCACGCAGCCGTTGCCGCGTCGCTGCCAGCTTCAGGCACCCAGCGTCTCCAGCACGGCGCGATCCACGCGCGTGGTCGATGCAGCGTCGTCGAGCGGATTGCGCCGCAGCCGGTGGCGCAGGGCCGGCGGCGCCACACGGCGCAGGTGCGCATCGGTCACGGCCGGGTCGCCCTGCATCGCTGCGAGCGCACGCGCCGCCCGCACCAGCGTGAGCTCGCCGCGCAAGCCATCCGTGCCCAGGCTGATGCACAGCCGCGCCGCGGTTTCCAGCGCCGCGTCGGGCGTGTCGACCGACGCCAGCCGCGCCCGGCCTTCGACGATGCGGCGCCGCACGCGAGCTTCCTCGCGAGCCCACTGCTTGACGAACGCGGTGGGCTCGCGGTCGTACGCGTCGCGCCGCTTCACCACTTCGATGCGAACGGCCAGATCGCGCGGCGTCGTCACTTCCACCGACAGCCCGAAGCGATCCAGCAATTGCGGGCGAAGCTCGCCCTCTTCCGGATTGCCGCTCCCCACGAGCACGAAGCGCGCCGGATGCCTGACGCTCAACCCTTCGCGCTCCACCAGGTTTTCGCCCGAGGCGGCGACGTCGATCAGCAGGTCCACGAGGTGGTCTTCGAGCAGGTTCACTTCATCGATATAGAGAAAGCCGCGGTGCGCCCGTGCGAGCAGGCCTGGGTCGAAGGCCTTGACGCCCTGCGTGAGCGCACGTTCGAGGTCGAGCGCGCCGACCACCCTGTCTTCGGTCGCGCCCAAAGGCAGGTCGACCACGGCGACCGGCCTCGTCTCGGTCTTCGGTGTGCCCTTTTCCTTCAGCAGCCTGCAGGCATCGCAAGCGGGCGCGCCGGGCGCCGGGTCGCAGTGATAAGGGCAGCCGGCGATGGCGCGCATCGGCGGCAGGAGCGCAGCCAATGCGCGGACCGCGGTCGATTTGCCGGTCCCGCGATCACCCAGCACGAGCACCCCGCCGATCGACGGGTCGACGGCGGCGATCAGGATCGCAAGCTTCATTTCGTCCTGCCCGACGATGGCGGAAAAGGGAAACACCATGGCGACTCCAAACCTGAATCAATTACTCCACTATGGCACGTCGCCCGGTTTTTGGACACCTAAATGTGTCAGACTTTAATGACAGTTCAAGAATCACATTTCAACCCACAAAGGAACTTCACCATGACCCATCCGAGTCGGCGTACTTTCATGATGTGCATCGCGGGCGCCTCGGCCGCCCTTGGCGCATCGCAGGTCTTGGCGCAGGCCGCCGGAGCCGTGAGCGAAACCGACCCGCAAGCGGTCGCACTCGGGTTCAAGACCGACACGACCAAGGCCGACACCGCCAAATACCCCAAGCACGAGGCCAGCCAGATGTGCGGCGGCTGCCAGCTCTACCAGGGCAAGGCCGGCGATGCCACCGGACCGTGCCAGCTCTTCGCGGGCAAGCTCGTGCCCAGCAAGGGCTGGTGCAGCGCCTGGGTCAAGAAAGCCTGACGGGTCCGACATGAGCATCGATGCCTTCATCTTCGATGTCGACGGCACCATCGCCGACACCGAGGATGCGCATCGCGTCGCCTTCAACCTCGCGTTCGAGCACCACAGGCTGGACTGGCACTGGCATCCGGGCGAATACCGCGAGTTGCTGCGGGTGACGGGCGGCAAGGAGCGCATCCGGGCCTACATCGACAGCCTTCCGCTGAAGGAGAGCGAGCGAGCGCGGCTGCGGGGCCTGGTACCTGCGCTGCATGCCGACAAGACGCGCTTCTACGGGTCGGTGGTGGCCGATGGCGCCATTCCGCTGCGCTCGGGCGTGGCGCGCCTGCTGCAGGAAGCGCTCGACGACGGCATCAAGCTGGCCATTGCCAGCACCACCACGGCGTCCAACATCGATGCCCTGCTGCAGTCGACGCTCGGCCCGCGCGGACTCGACATGTTCACCGTCATCGCGTGCGGCGATCAGGCGCGCCGCAAGAAGCCCTTTCCCGACGTGTATCTGCTGGCCTTGCAGGGCCTCGGCATTCCGGCCGACAACGCGGTGGCCTTCGAGGATTCGCCCGCCGGCCTGCGCGCGGCGATTGCAGCCGGCCTGTGGACCGTGGTCACGCCCAACTTCTGGACCGAGCACCACGACTTCGCAGGGGCCTCGTTGCTGATTCCGCATCTGGGCGGCCCCGAGCATCCCCTGCCGGGCGAACCCGGGCGGCAGCTTCAGTCGGCGCCGTGGCTCACATGCGCCGAAGTCGTGCGCCGCGCGACCAAGCCGATCTCCGGGCCGCATTGACGGCACCGACTCCGGCCCGCCAGGACCATCAATGGCGCCAGCGCGCGATGAGATCGCTGGCGTGTGCCAGTCCGGCGGCAGCGAGCCATGCCGCGATCCACAAGGCACCGCTGTCCGCAATCGCGCATCGCAGCGCCGCCATCAGGCACAAGCCCGACACCAGATTGGCCGCGAAGTCGCGCGGCCGCACCCCGAGACCGGTGCGGCGGTGATGCAGCGCGAGCAGCAGGCCTTCGACGGCCGTGATCGCGATCAGCAAGTCGATGGCATGGCCGCTCGCGAACCATGCAGAGAGCCACGCAGGCGCGAGTCCGTCCGTTGTCATGGCACGGCTAGCCGAAAGGCCCGTTGAGCCGCACCGTCGCCAGGTTGAGCACCGCAGCGAAGCTCACCCAGGCCAGATACGGCAACAGCAGCCATGGGGTCGATCGCGCATGGCCGCGCAAACGGACGATCAGCGCCACGATCGACAGCCAGAGAAAGACAACCTCGATCAATGCCCAGTCCGGCCGATGCAGCCTGAAATAGAGCAAGCTCCACAGCACGTTGAGAAAGGCATTGAGCGAGAAGAGCACGAGCAGCGTTTCGCGCGAAGCGCGGTCCGGTGCACGGCGCCACGCCACCACGGCGGCTGCGGCAGCCAGCGCGTAGATCACGGTCCAGACCGGGCCGAAGAGCCAGTCCGGCGGCTTCCATGCGGGTTGCACGAGGCCCCGATACCAGGGGCCGAGGTCGGTCATGAGTCCGCCGAGCAGTGCGACCAGGCAAGCCGCCGCGGCCGCCGTGAACACGGGGCGCCACAGGCGCCGGCGTGTGGCCGGCCTGGCCGACGTCATACGCGCGCCATGCCGAGCAGATGCGCCATGTCCTTGAAGAAGATGCGCACATGCGCCATGGGCTTCTTGCGCTTCAGTTCCTTGTTCATGTACGACTCGAAGGTGAGCTGCTGCACGTCGCGGTCTTCGCAGATCTTGACGAAGCGCTCGCGCCGGCGATCGCTCGAATACCAGAACCACTGCATGATGCCCAGCACCCGAAAGACCGTGCCGTGCGCGCGCATGAAGCGCTTGCGCACGCGGGCAAGATGGCGCGCGTCGCCCGTGCGCAGCAGGCCATCCACGCCCTCGGCAGCCATGCGTCCGCCGGCCATCGCGTAGTAGATGCCTTCGCCCGAGGCCGGTGCGACGACACCGGCCGCGTCGCCCGCCAGCACCACGTCGCGGCCGTTGTCCCAGCGGCGCAGCGGCTTCATCGGCAGCGGCGCGCCTTCTCGGCGCAGCGTCTGGGCGCCCGCGAGCCCGGCCGCGCTGCGCAGGTCGGTCACCGCGCCGCGCAGCGAGAAGCCCTTGTCGGCCGTGCCGCTTCCGATGCTCAGCGTGTCGCCGTGCGGGAACACCCATCCGTAGAAATCGGGTGAGAGCGTGCCCCGGTAATAGACATCGCAGCGCGAACCGTCGTAGTCGTGCGGCTTGTTCGCCGGCACGCGGACGATCTCGTGGTACGCAAAGACATAGTCGGTGTCGGGCGCGGACGGCATTGCCTGCGAAGCGACGCGCGAGCGCGCGCCGTCGGCGCCGATCACGCTGCGCGCCCGCACGCAGGCCTGCGCCCCCGCCTCGCGCCGAGCGCGCGCCCCGGGCACGTAGTGAACGATCGCCATGCCGTCCGCATCGCGCGACAGGCGCTCGAAGCTGCCGGTGCGGCGTTCGGCGCCCGCCTGGCGGGCACGCTCGCGCAACCACTCGTCGAAGGCCTCGCGATCCACCATGCCGACGAAGCCGTCGTCGATCGGGATGTCGACATGCTTGTCGCTCGGCGCCACCATCCGTGCAGACCGGGCGCGCGCAACCAGCAGTTCGTCGGGGATCTCGAAGTCCTGGATGAGCCTCGGCGGAATGGCGCCGCCGCACGGCTTGATGCGCCCCGCGCGGTCGAGCAGCAGCACCGAACGGCCGAGCAAAGCCAGGTCGTGCGCAGCCGTGGCCCCGGCGGGTCCGCCACCCACCACGACCACGTCGAACACCTCGCAGGAGGCATCGGAAGAGCAGGACGACTCTGTGGCGCTCATGGGCCCCCCGCATTGCGCAGCGCAAAGGCGCTGACCATCATGCCGGCGACGAACACCGGCACGCCGAAGCCGCTGTACCAAACGGCACGCTCGCTCACGCTGGCCAGAAAGCGCTTCATCAAGACCCCCTGCAGCGCGATGAGCGCGACCAGTGCCAGTGCATGCACCGGCCGATCCCACGACAGAAGCAGCGCCACCACGACGACCTGCGGCAACACCATGAACCAGCAGGCCACGCGCGCTGCGCGCTGCACGCCGAGCTGCACCGGCAGCGAGCGAACGCCCATCTGGCGATCGCCTTCGACGGCCTTGAAATCGTTGAGCGTCATGATCCCGTGCGCCCCGATGCTGTAGAGCAAGGCCAAGAGCAGCGATCTGCCACCGGGCATCTCTCCGCCGGCCATCACGGCCGCGCCGGTGACCCAGGCGAGGCCTTCATAGCAGATGCCGCAAGCCGCATTGCCCCACCAGCCGTTCTGCTTCAGGCGCGTCGGCGGCGCACTGTAGGCCCAGGCGAGCAGCAGACCGGCCACGGCGGCACCGAAGGCCCACGGCCCGAGGAAGCCGGCCCAGACCAGCGACAGCAGCGTCCAGATGATGGCCACCCGCAACCCCCAGCGCCCCGGCATGCGGCCTGAAGGAATCGGACGTTGCGGCTCGTTGATGGCATCGACATGGCGATCGAACCAGTCGTTGACGGCCTGGCTGCTCGCGCACACCAGAGGGCCGGCCAGGACGATGCCCATGAGCGCCAGCGGCCACTGCCCGTGCAGCGGCACCCCGGAAGCCGCGACGCCGCAGGCGAAAGCCCACATCGGCGGAAACCAGGTGATCGGTTTCAGGAGCTCAGCGACTGCGGAAAAAGCCGGCAATGCCATGCCGGAAGTGTGCGGCCCGGGAGTTCGGAATGTCAACCTGGATTTACATCATGGGCCGTCAATCAGCCCACACGCCGCGCATCGAAAGCGCGGCGCTATTCCTTGACGCTCTCGGTCGCGAGTTCGCCAAGGCCGTAGCGCCGCAGCTTGACGTAGAGGCTCTGGCGCGAGACGCCGAGCATTTCGGCCGCTGCCGCGCGGTTGTCGCGCGTGAGGTCGAGCGCGGCCTCGATGCAGAGCTGTTCGATCAGGTCGGTGGTCTCGCCCACGATGTCCTTCATGGGCACACGTCCGACGAGTTCGGAAAGTTGGCCGGCCGAGCGCGGCAGTTCCTTGGCGGCGCGGGTGTCGCTGCCCTGGCGCCGGCTCACGTCCCGGATGGTGAAGCCGAGGTACGCCTCGTCGCCGTCGCGCGCGAGCGCCGCAGAAATTTCGACGTCGGTCACGAGACCGTGCTCACAACGCAGGCTGGTCGGAAACAGGCGCAGCGAACCGCGCTGGCGCAAGGTGGAAATGAGCACGCTCAGCTCGACTCCGGTGCGACCGATCCAGCGTCCGAGCGACTCGCCGCGCACCTGTTCCTCGTTGGCCAGTTGCACGAGTTCGATGAAGGCATCGTTGGCCGAAATGATCTGGCCGTTGACGTCGGTCACCACCACGCAGTCGGGCGCGCCCTGGATCAGCTTGAGCATGACGGCCGCCGTCTTGGATCGGTCGGGCGCAGCCACTGCCGCCTGCACGCGCGAGAAACGGATGATCCAGAGCACGCCGTTTTCCTGCCGGAACACGGTGCCCGAAACGGCGACCTCGCCACCCCCTTCGGCGACGTGGGCGCGCGTTTCGTCGGCACGACCCGCCGCGCGCAGCGAGGCCATCAGCGTCTGCACGGCGCCCAGGCTGCGCGCCTCGAGTCCGGTCGGGAAGACGGCTCCGACGAGCTTGCGCACGCTGTCGCCGAACAGCGCGACGGCCGCGGGATTGGCCTCGATGATCTTCTGGCTCGCGGCGTCCACGATCAGCACCGCGTCGGACACCGTCTGGAAGAGCTGCTGATAGCGCGACTGCGCATCGCGCAATTTCCAGTGGTCGTGCAGCGCCTCCTGCTGCGCGTCGACCACGCTTTGCTGCAGCGCGGTCATGCCCCGCAGGTCGCGCGCGAACACCACGGTGCGCCCGACCGTGCGGTAGCGTGCCGCGGCCCGCAACGGCGCGACGGCGCACGACAGCGGCAGGTCGCCGGCATCGGCATGGTGCGTGAGCTGTCGCCACTGGAGCGGAGAGCCCGCTGCCGCATCGCGCAGGAGAGCTTCGGCCTTGGGCTGCGCGTCCTTGGGGAGCAGTTGCAGCCAGGGCTTGCCGATCCAGCGTTCGCAGCCGAAGTCGTCCAGGGTGTTGCTGCCGAGCGCCACGTCGCGCACCACGCCGTCGGCATCGAGCACCAGCACCAGATCGGCGGCCGCAGCCAGCAGACGGCCGACCGTGCCGGCTTCCAGCTCGTGGAGGTGCTTGGCGGGAGCCGCAAAACTCTTCATGGCAGCCGGGCGGGTCTCGCGGTTGGGATCAATGACGGCTTTCTGGTCTGGGCGGTTCGGTCTCAGCGCGGGGGATGCTTGTAGGCGATCAGGCGCTCGGCCTGGGAAGGGGCCAGCTTGCCATCGAGGCCAGCGGCATCCGCGCCGACGAACTTTACACGGTCCGGATGCCCAGCAAAGATCGGGCCACCCACGAGCACCAGGATGTCCTTGTTGCGCGACTCGGCCCGCACGTCCACGATGCATGCGCGCAGCTTGTCCAGCCGCGTCGAGATGCCGACGGACAGCCCGAGCACGTCGAACCAGCCTCCCTTGACCGAATCGACCGCCGTGCATTCGAGCACCCCGCTGCCGCAGTCGACTTCCCAGCCGGCATGGTGAAAGAACTCGGCCACCATCGACAGGCCGAAGGTCTGCTGCTCGCCGCACGCAGGCATGAGCAGCACGCGGCGCGCGTTGCTGCGCGCTTCGCCTTCGGTGCCCATGGCCGGGCTCAGTTCGTGCAAGAGCCGCTGCAGGCGCGCCAGGCCGAGCGTGACCTGCGTGAAATCGCACAGGTCTTGCGTCCAGAGGTAGTTGAGGTGGCGCGCGGCCGGCGCCAGCAGGTCGAGGTAGACCGTCTCGACCGACATGCCGCGCTGGTGCAGCACTTCGACGAAGGCCTGCGAAGGAACGTGTTCGCGCGCCAGAACCAGTTGGACGAAGTCTTCGACGTCCTGCGCCGTGGGCGATCCGCGGCCGCTGGGCGGCGCGGGAGACTCGGTGGGCAGTGCGCGATGCACGTCGACGAGGCGCGGAATGATGTCGACTTCGAGCGTGCGCGTGAGGCGGAACTGGCGGTCTGCAGCGGCGCGGCGGTCTTCGACGGCCCATCCTGGCGGGCGCAGCGGCGTCGGCCTCTCCGCCGGCCACGGCGAAGGCGTGCTCTGCCCCCCTGAATCGTTGGAATCCACCACCTCGCGTGCCGGTTGGGGCATGTTGTGTCTCCTCATGGGGCTGGCTCTCTCGCCCTTCGCGAGTGCCCTGTTTTTAGACGGCTGCTCCGGAGTGCCGCGCAACGAACGCGGCGACGAATCATGACTCACCTGATGCGCGATGTCGACCCATTGTTCGGCTTCGCCGAGATCCAGGGGCTGGCGGCGGCCGGCGCTGTCCTTGCCGCCGAGGAGCGGCCAGACATTGCTCTTCGGCGCCTCCTCCGGAAGCGGTTCGCCGGCCCGCGCGCCGGCATGCGGATCGTCGGGATGTTGCATGGATGACATCTCTCTCGGCATACATGGTCGGCGGAATGATCCACTTCCGAAACCCGACTGTCAATTTTAATTTACGTCTAATTTGATTGACACTTTGCCGGCCGCCGTCTAGATTGACGTCATGCGCAGCCCACCCCTCAGCCGGTCCGACGAAAGGCGTCTCGCCCGCCGCGCTCCGGCGCTGCCGCTCTACACCCCCGAAGAGCGCAAGCGGCGCGACGCCACCGGCTGGACGCTGGTTCAGGGCCTGCTGGCTCCGGTGCAGTTCCTGATCTTCGCGGCCAGCCTGGTGCTGGTGCTTCGCTATCTCGCCACGGGCGAGGGCCACTTCGCCGCGACGGTCTCGGTCGTGGTCAAGACCGTCGCGCTCTACGCGATCATGGTGACCGGCTGCATCTGGGAGAAGGTGGTCTTCGGCCGCTATCTCTTCGCGCCGGCCTTCTATTGGGAAGACGTCTTCAGCATGCTGGTGCTGGCGCTGCACACCGCCTACCTCGTGGCCCTCTGGTTCGGGCTGCTCGACGGGCGGCCGCTCATGTACCTGGCCCTCGCCGCCTACGCGACCTATGTGATCAACGCGACGCAGTTCGTGCTCAAGCTGCGCGCCGCGCGGCTGCAGCAGGAGAGCGACGCGCGCCTCGCTGCAAGCCCGGGAGCCGCCGCATGAACGCACCCGTCGCCTCGGTCCTCGTGCGCCGCCCCGCCCCGAGCGCCGGCTGCACCGACGCACCCGTGCTGCGGGAGCGCGGCCAGCGCGAGGTCTTCTGCGGCCTCACCGGCATCATGTGGCTGCACCGCAAGATCCAGGACGCCTTCTTCCTCGTGGTGGGCTCGCGCACCTGTGCCCACCTGATGCAGTCGGCGGCCGGCGTGATGATCTTCGCCGAGCCGCGCTTCGCGACGGCGATCATCGACGACCGCGACCTGTCGGGCCTCGCCGATGCGAACGACGAACTCGATCGCGTCGTGGAGCGGCTGCTGGCGCGCCGGCCCGAAATCCGGCTGCTGTTCCTGGTCGGCTCCTGCCCGTCCGAAGTGATCAAGCTGGACCTGTCGCGCGCCGCCGGTCGGCTGTCGCAGCGGCATTCGCCACAGGTGCGCGTGCTCAGCTACTCCGGCAGCGGCATTGAGACCACCTTCACACAGGGCGAAGACGCCTGCCTCGCCGCGCTGGTGCCCACGCTGCCGCCGGAACCTGCGGGCGCGCCGGCCTCGCTGCTCGTGGTGGGCGCGCTGGCCGACGTGGTCGAAGACCAGTTCACCCGCCTGTTCGGCGAACTCGGCATCGGGCCGGTCGCCTTCCTGCCCCCGCGCCGCGCGGCCGACATGCCGCGGGTCGGACCCGCCACGCGTTATCTGCTCGCCCAGCCCTTTTTGGCCGACACGGCGAAGGCGCTCGAAGCGCGCGGCGCGACGCGTCTCGATGCGCCCTTCCCGCTCGGCGTCGAAGGCACGACGCGGTGGCTGCAGTCGGCAGCCGATGCCTTCGGCGTGAAGCCCGAACGCTTCACCGCGGCGACCCGCACCGCGAGCGAGCGCGCGACCCAGGCCGTCACCCGGCATCGCGCGCAGTTGCAGGGCAAGAGCATCTTCTTCTTTCCCGACTCTCAGCTCGAACTGCCGATCGCGCGTTTCCTGGCGCGCGAGCTGGGCATGCGTTTGCTCGAAGTCGGAACGCCCTATCTGCACCGGGCGCACATGGCCCAGGAGCTGGCCTTGCTGCCCGAAGGCACGGCCTTGTCCGAAGGACAACACGTCGAGCGCCAGCTCGACCGGTGCCGCACGCTGCAACCCGACCTGGTCGTCTGCGGCCTGGGCCTGGCGAATCCACTGGAGTCGGAAGGCCTGAGCACCAAGTGGTCGATCGAGCTCGTCTTCACGCCCATCCAGGGCTACGAGCAGGCGGGCGACCTGGCCGAACTGTTCAGTCGACCTTTGGTGCGCCGCCTGCGGCTCGCCGCCTGAGAAAAGCCCGGGTCCATCATGCAACTCACCCTCTGGACCTACGAAGGCCCCCCGCACGTCGGCGCGATGCGGATCGCCACGGCGATGAAGGACGTGCACTACGTGCTGCACGCGCCGCAGGGCGACACCTACGCGGACCTGCTCTTCACCATGATCGAGCGCCTGCCCCGGCGCCCGCCGGTCACCTACACCACCTTCCAGGCGCGCGATCTGGGCGGCGACACGGCCGAGCTGTTCCAGAGCGCGGCGCGCGAGGCCTTCGAGCGCTTCCGTCCCCAGGCCATGCTGGTCGGCGCGTCGTGCACGGCAGAGCTGATCCAGGACGATCCGGGCGGCCTGGCCCTTGCGCTCGACCTGCCGATTCCGGTTGTCGCGCTCGAACTCCCGTCCTACCAGCGCAAGGAAAACTGGGGCGCTGCCGAAACCTTCTACCAGCTGGTCCGCAGGATGGCGGGCGCGTCGGCGCCGCCGCCCGGAACGCCGCGCCCGGTGCGCCCTGCCGGGCAGCGGCCCAGCTGCAACATCCTCGGCCCGACTGCGCTCGGGTTCCGCCATCGCGACGACGTGGCGGAAATCACCCGACTCCTGGAAAGCCTGGGCATCGAGGTGCGCGTGGTCGCACCGCTCGGCGCCACGCCGGACGATCTGTCCCGCCTCGGCGAGGCCGACTTCAACGTGGTGCTCTATCCAGAGATCGCCTCCATCGCGGCGGCATGGCTGCAGCGCCAGTTCGGCCAGCCGTCGACGAAGACCATCCCCATCGGCGCCGGCGCCACCCGCGAATTCGTGGCCGAAGTCGCCGCGCTCGCCGGCATCGACGATGCCTCGGCGCTGGCCGCCGACGCGACATCGCGCTCGCTCTGGTATTCGCGCTCGGTCGATGCGACCTACCTCACGGGCAAGCGCGTCTTCATCTTCGGCGACGCGACGCATGCCGTGGCCGCTGCGCGAGTGGCGTCGCGCGAGCTGGGCTTCACCGTGGTCGGGCTGGGCACGTACAGCCGCGAATTCGCACGCGATCTGCGCGAGGCCGCGGCACTCTATGGCGTCGAGCCCCTTATCAGCGACGACTATCTCGAGATCGAGGCCCGCATCGCCGAAGCACAGCCCGAACTCGTGCTCGGCACGCAGATGGAACGCCACATCGCCAAGCGGCTCGGCATCCCGTGCGCGGTCATCTCGGCGCCGGTGCATGTGCAGGACTACCCGGCGCGCTATTCACCACAGATGGGCTTCGAAGGCGCCAACGTGCTGTTCGACACCTGGGTGCATCCGCTGATGATGGGGCTGGAGGAACACCTGATCGGCATGTTCCGCGGCGACTTCGAGTTTCATGAAGACGCCGCCCCCTCCCATCTGGGCGGCGCCCGTGCACAACCAGCCCAGCCCGTCGCAGCGGTCGTCGAGGCCGGCGGCGACAGGTCCGATGCAAGCGGCCCGGTCAAACCGGCTTCATGGGCATCGGAAGCCGAAAAGGAGCTGCACAAGATCCCGTTCTTCGTGCGCGGCAAGGCCCGCCGCAACACAGAGCGCTTCGCGCTGCAGCGCGGCGTGTCGGTGATCACCCTCGAGACTCTCTATGACGCCAAAGCACACTTCAGCCAGTGAGCCGCACACGCCCGGCGTGCGCGTGGTCTTCGTCACCATGGACGGCCACCTGAGCGACGCCGCGGCGCGCGCCCAGCGCACCCTGGCCCGGAAGATGCCCGGCCTCGAGCTGCACATGCACGCCGCTGCCGAATGGGGCGACGACCCCGCGGCGCTCGCGCGCTGCCAGGCCGACATCGCCCGGGGCGACATCGTCATCGCCACCATGCTGTTCATGGAAGACCACTTCCTGCCCGTGCTGCCGGCCCTGGCGGCGCGCCGCGACCACTGCGACGCGATGGTGTGCGCCATGTCCGCCGGCGAAGTGACGCGGCTGACGCGCATGGGCCGCTTCGACATGTCTGCCACGCCCAGCGGGCCGATGGCGCTTCTGCAGCGGCTGCGCGGCAAGCCCGCCGCCGACGCCGACCCGGCCAGCCGCACCACGGCGGGCGCCCGGCAGATGCGCACGCTGCGGCGCCTGCCCAAGATCCTGCGCTTCATCCCGGGGACCGCGCAGGACCTGCGGGCCTATTTCCTCGCGCTGCAGTACTGGCTCGCGGGCTCCGAAGAGAACATCGCCCACCTGGTTTCGTTCCTGGTCGATCGCTACGCCGACGGCCCGCGCCGCGCCCTGCGGGGCCGGGCTGCGCCGCCGGAGCCGGTGGTCTATCCGGAGGTCGGCGTTTACCACCCGCGCATCCGGCGCCGCATGGCCGACGACGTCGCTGCGCTCCCGCGCGTGGCGCTGAGCGGTCAGCGCGGCACGGTCGGGCTGCTGCTGATGCGTTCCTACCTGCTGGCCGGCAACACCGACCATTACGACGGCGTGATCACCGCCATCGAGGCACGCGGCCTGCGCGTGGTGCCGGCCTTCGCCACCGGCCTCGACGCGCGCCCCGCCATCGAGGCCTTCTTCCTGCGCGACGGGCGCAGCACCATCGACGCGCTGGTCTCGCTCACCGGCTTCTCGCTCGTCGGCGGCCCCGCCTACAACGACTCGAAGGCGGCCGAAGACATGCTGGCCCGGCTCGACGTGCCCTACATCTCGGTCACGCCGGTCGAGTTCCAGACGCTCGACCAGTGGGGCGGCTCGCAGCGCGGCCTGCTGCCGGTCGAGGCCACGATGATGGTCGCCATTCCCGAACTCGACGGCGCCACCGGCCCCATGGTCTTCGGCGGGCGCGGCAATTCCGGCGAGATCGCCTGCACCGGCTGCTCGCATGCCTGCACCTTCCAGCACAGCGCCGGCTCGCACGACATGCACACCTGCATCGAGCGCGCCGACATGCTCGCCGCGCGCGTCGGCCGCCTGGTGGACCTGCGCCGCTCCGAGCGCGCCGAGCGGAAGATCGCGGCCGTCGTCTTCAACTTTCCACCGAACGCCGGCAACACCGGCACCGCGGCCTTCCTCGCCGTGTTCGAGTCGCTCTTCAACACCATGAAGGCGATGCGCGAGGCCGGCTATTCGGTCGACCTGCCGGCCGATGCCGACGCGCTGCGCGAACGCGTGATCCACGGCAACGCGGCCTTGCACGGTGCCATGGCGAACGTGCATGCGCGCATCTCGGCCGACGATCACGTGCGGCGCGAGAAGCACCTGGCCGAGATCGAAGCGCAATGGGGCCCGGCGCCCGGCCGCCAGCAAAGCGATGGCAGCAGCCTCTTCGTTTTGGGCGAACGCTTCGGCAATCTCTTCGTCGGCATCCAGCCGGCCTTCGGCTACGAAGGCGATCCGATGCGCTTGCTGTTCGAACACGGCTTCGCGCCGACGCATGCCTTCTCGGCCTTCTACCGCTGGCTGCGCGAAGACTTCGGCGCGCACGCGGTGCTGCACTTCGGCACGCACGGCGCGCTCGAATTCATGCCGGGCAAGCAGGCCGGCATGAGCGCGCGATGCTGGCCGGACCGCTTGATCGGCGACCTGCCCAACCTCTATCTCTACGCGTCGAACAATCCGTCCGAAGGCACTGTGGCGAAGCGGCGCGCAGCGGCCACGCTGATCAGCTACCTCACGCCGCCGGTCGCGCAGGCCGGTCTCTACAAGGGCCTGGTCGATCTGAAGGAAGCCATCGAGCGCTACCGCCGGCTCGAACCCGACGCCATCGCCGAGCGCGATGAACTCGAAGCGATGATCCAGGCAGAGGCCGCAGCGCTCGACCTCGCCGAGGCGCAGCCGGCCTGGGCGGCCGACGGTCCTGCCCGCATCGCGTCGCTCGGGCAGGCGGTGCTCGAACTCGAATACACGCTGATCCCCTACGGCCTGCACGTGGTGGGCAACGCGCCCAGCGCTCCCGAACGGGTCGACCTGCTGCTCGCGCATGCCGAAGCCTCGCACGGCCGGCGCCCGGCGCCCGCCCTGGTGGCGGCGATCGTCAATGGAAAGACGCCCGAGGAGGCGCTGTCGACTTGCGGCTCGCCCGACGATCGGAACGACGCCGAACTGGTCGCGCTGATGCACGAACTCGCGAAGACGGATGCCTTGCTCGCGCAGGACCACGAGCTGCAAGGCATCCTGCACGCACTCGACGGGCGATTCCTGCGGCCCGCGCCCGGCGGCGATCTGCTGCGCACGCCGGCCATCCTGCCGACCGGACGCAACCTGCACGGCTTCGACCCCTTCCGCATTCCGAGCGCCTATGCGGTCAAGGACGGCGCCCGCCAGGCCGAGCGCCTGCTCGAACGCCACCAGGCCGACGGCCATGCGTTTCCGGAATCCATCGCGCTGGTGCTCTGGGGCACCGACAACCTCAAGAGCGAAGGCGGACCGATCGCGCAGGCGCTCGCACTCATCGGCGCACGGCCGCGCTTCGACGGCTACGGTCGGCTGGCCGGCGCCGAACTGGTGAGCCTCGAAGCACTGGGGCGTCCGCGCGTCGACGTGGTGATCACGCTCTCGGGCATCTTCCGCGACCTGCTGCCGCTGCAGATCAAGCTCTTGGCCGAAGCCGCATTGTTGGCGGCCAGCGCGGACGAGCCGGTATCGCAGAACTTCATCCGCAAGCACGCCCTGGCCTACCAGGCCGAACACGGCGGCGACCTGGAAACCGCGTCGCTGCGCGTCTTCGGCAATGCCGAAGGCGCGTACGGGAGCAACGTCAACAGCCTCGTCGACAACAGCCGCTGGCAGGACGGCGACGAACTCGCCGAGACGTACAGCCGGCGCAAGGGCTTCGCCTACGGGCGCACCGGGCGGCCGGTGCAGCGCACGGAGCTGCTGCAGAGCGTGCTCGCGGGCGTGCAGCTCGCCTACCAGAACCTCGATTCGGTCGAGCTCGGAGTGACCACCGTCGACACCTACTTCGACA
>JAHJOG010000203.1 GCA_018820395.1 Gammaproteobacteria bacterium
CACGTCCGGCCCCAGGCCTTGCATCTGAGCGAGCGTGCCGACGGCGCCGCCCAGTTGCACGCGCAGCGCATGGCGCGCTGCGTCGCGCATCCGCGCGCGCGCCCGCACCAGCGGCGCGGCCCAGCCGGCGCACTTGAGCCCGAAGCTGGTCACCGAGGCCGGCTGCATCAGCGTGCGCGCCAGCACCGGCGTGGCCGCATGCTGCCGTGCATGCAGCAGCAAGGCGCGAGCGGCGCGGGCCAGGTCGGCATCGATGAGATCGACCACCTCGCGCGTCACGACGGCCATCGCGCTGTCGATCACGTCCTGGCTGGTGCTGCCGAGATGCACGTAGCGCAAGGCCTCGGGGTGCGCGGCTTCGACCGCCTGCTTCAGGCTCTTGACGAGCGGAATGGCCACGCTGCCCGCGCGCCCGCTTTCGCGGACGATCTGCGGCACGTCGAAGCGGTCGACGGCGCAGCATTCGGCGATGGCCGAGGCGGCGGCATCGGGAATCAGGCCAGCCGCCGCCTGCGAGCGCGCCAGCGCGGACTCGAAGCGGAGCATGGCGGCAACGAAGGCCCGGTCATCGAAGACCTGTTGCGATTCGGTGGTGGAAAGAAAGCTGTCGAAGATGCTCATTGCGCGCGGGAATCGAAGGCGGAGTCAGAGGCGAAGTCAGCCATGATTGTGAGCGGAAAACACGAGCCCCATGGTGCGGACGTAAACTGCCCCGCGTGAAGCCAGACACCGACACCCACGGCCCCGGCCGCCCCGTTGATCAGCGCAGCCCGATCCCGGGCACAGTCCGAAGACGCCGGGCGCTCGCTCTCTGTCCACTCCTCCTCGCGGCCGCTTGCCTGCTGTCTGCCTGCGCGACACCCGCGCCGCGCACGGCACACGCCTTCGACCTGCAGGCCCACCGCGGCGGCCGTGCACTGGCCCCCGAGAACACGCTCGCCGCGTTCGACCAGGCCATCGACCTCGGCGTGACCACGCTCGAACTCGACATCGGCCTGACGGCCGACGACGTCGTCGTGATCTCGCACGACACGGTCCTCAACCCCGACCACACGCGCGACGCGAGCGGCGCCTTTCTCAAGGCCAAGGGCCCGTCGATCCGCTCGCTCACACTCGCACAACTGCAGACCTATGACGTCGGCCGCATCGACCCCACGACGCCGTACGGCAAGTCCTTTGCCCGGCAGGTGGCACGCGACGGCGAACGCATCCCGACGCTGGCCGGGCTCTTCGACCGCGTGCAGAAGCGCGGCGCCGGCAGCGTGCGCTTCAACATCGAAACCAAGATCGATCCCACGCGCCCTGACGAAACCGCCACGCCCGACCGCATGGTGCGCGCGCTGCTCGCCGAGATCGACCGCGCCGGCATGGCGAAGCGCGTCACCGTGCAGAGCTTCGACTGGCGCACCCTCGCGCTCGTCGGGCAACTGGCGCCGACACTGCCGCGCGCCTATCTCACCAGCGCGAGGACGTTGAAAGACCCGCGCTGGACCACGGGCCTGCGCCTGTCGGACTTCGGCTCGGCGCCCAACCTCATCAAGGCGGCTTCGGCGGGTGGCCAGGGGCCGGTGATCTGGACGCCGGCCTTCAACGACCTCACGCAGGCGCAGATCGCGCAGGCGCATGCGCTCGATTTCACCGTGCTGCCCTGGACCGTCAACCAGTCCGCCGACATGGCGCGGCTGATCGACTGGGGCGCGGACGGCCTCATCACCGACCAGCCCGACACGCTGCGCGAGGTGCTGCGCGAGCGCCGCATGGCCCTGCCCGCTCCGCAGAACTAGGGCCGCGCCATGTCTTCGGCCCCGACACCGACCCCCTGCCCCGCAGGCGCCATCACCGACGTCGCAGGCATCGAGGTCGGCCACTTCAGCGACCCGCGCCGGCCCACCGGTTGCACGGTCGTCATGGCGCGCGAAGGCGCCGTGGCCGGGGTCGACGTGCGCGGCGCAGCGCCGGGCACGCGAGAAACAGAGCTGCTCGCGCCCGGCAACCTGGTGCAGCAGGTGCATGCCGTCATGCTCGCCGGAGGGAGCGGCTGGGGACTGGCCGCCGCCGATGGCGCCATGCGATGGATGGAAGAGCGCGGCATCGGCATGGACGTGCGCTTCGGCATCCTGCCCATCGTGCCTTCCGCGATCCTGTTCGACCTGCCGCTCGGCGACGCCCGCATCCGGCCCGACGCCGCCGCCGGCTATGCCGCCTGCGAAGCCGCGTCGAGCGCGCCGCCTGCCGAAGGCAATGTCGGCGCCGGCAGCGGCGCCCTCGTGGGCAAGCTCTTCGGGCTGCATCGCGCCATGAAGGGCGGCATCGGCAGCGCGTCGGTCCGCGTCAACGGCGTGACGGTCGGTGCGCTGGTCGCCTGCAATGCGCTGGGCGACGTCATCGACCCCGCCACCGGGCGCATCGTCGCCGGCGCGCGCAGCGAAGACGGCCGCACGCTGCTCGACACGCGCCGCGCGCTGCTCGCAGGCGACGTCCCCACACCGCTGCTCGCCGGCACCCACACCACGCTCGCCGTGGTCGCGACCGACGCCGCCCTCACCAAGGTTCAGGCCAACCGGCTCGCCACCGTGGCGCACGACGGTCTGGCGCGCGCCATCAACCCGGTCCACACCATGAGCGACGGCGACGCCATCTTCGCCCTCGCCACCGGCCGCGTTCCGCTCGAAGGCCAGGCGCCCGGAATGACCGTCCTGGGCACGATGGCGGCCGAGGCGGTGGCGATCGCGACGGTGCGTGCGGTGCGGGCTGCGCACGGGATCACCTCCGGCACGTGGGACTTTCCTGCCGCGTCGGACCTCGCCTGACGCGAGGCCGCGGTCAAGCCGCGACCCGGCCGAGACGGTAGACGCGCGCCGCGGTGTCGTGGAAGAGCAGTGCCTGTTCCGCCGGACTCCAGCCCTCGGCGATGCGCTTGAACGCGTTCCAGCCCACCTTGTAGCGATAGGCATGCCGGTCCACCGGGAAATTGCTCTCGAACATGCAGCGCTCGGCACCGAAGTGCTCGACGCAAGGCTCGATCCAGGGACGCATCACGCGCGCGAGCGCTTCGGAATCCAGGGGCATCGCGCCGCGCGCCAAACCAAAGCCGAGAATCGGCAGACCGAGCCCGCCGAGCTTCATGACGACGTTGGGGCAGTCGGCCAACGCCCGGATGCCCTGCATCCATGACTCACGCACCTCGGCGCGGCGGCCGGCGTAGCGACCCTCGCCCACCGGCGCACCGATGTGGTCGACGACGATCACCGTTACGGGAAAAGCGCGCGCAAGCGCCACGACCTCCGGCAACTGCGGATGGAGCGCCCATGCATCGAAGCTGAGTCCCAGGCCGGCGAGCCTCGCGAATCCCCGACGGAAATCCGCATCCAGGTAGAGCCCCTTGGCGGTCTTCATCAACGGGTTGACGAGGCGGGCATCGTCGTCCCATGCCGTGGCTTGCCGGATGCCCTTGAAGCGCAACGGGTCCGCGGCGAGGTGAGCCAGCAGCACTTCTTCGACGGCTTCGTCGCGGAGGTCCGCATAGCCCACGATGCCCGCGCAGACCTGCGCGGTACCGCCGTGCTGTAGCGCACGTCGCGCCGTCTCGCTGGCGAATTCGGTTTCGCCGACGGGCGCCATGTGCGCCGCCGCTTCGCGCCGATAGTGGCTGCCGCATTGCACGTGCACCGTGGCCACGATGCGGTGGCCTTCGGCCAGGTCGCGCTGGAATTCCTCCAGCAAGTAGCGCTCGTGCGGGCGGACCCACAGGTGGTGGTGGGCATCGACGATCGGCAGCTCGGGCATCAGAGTCGGCTCGTCGTGCAGCGCGAGCCAGTCCGGTCGCGCGGGCGCGTCGAAGAGGATGGGGCCGGAGGTGCTTTCCACGCCGCGCCCGGTCAGTTGAGCTCCAGCCCGATGGCCTTGGCGATGGCGCCCCAGCGGGCGTAATCGTCCTTCACGTACTGGCGCAGTGCGTTGCCGGTCAGGCCGCTCGATTCGTAGCCGAAGGAGCGCAGCTGCTCTTGCACTTCGGCACCCTGCACGACGGGCGAGAACTCCTTGGCGAGCCGCTCGACCTGCGCATCCGGCAGCGTTGCCGGCGCGAACACCCCGACCCACCCGACCATGGGGTCGAACGACGGGTAGCCCTGCTCGCCGAAGGTCGGGACATCGGGATAGTCCGGACTGCGATGGTCGCCGGTGAGCGCCAGCGCGCGCAGCTTGGCGGGCGGACGAAGGAAGTCGCGAATGCTGCCGAAGTCGGAAATGATCGAATCCAGCGTGCCGCCCAGCAGGTCGGTGGTCGCCACGGTCTTGTAGGGAACGTGGAGGAGTTTCGTGTTCGCTTTCAGGTTGAGCTCTTCGCCCAGCAGATGGGCCGAAGTCCCGTTGCCGAACGAGCCGAAACTCACCTTGCCGGGCTGCTTGCGGGCGTTGTCCAGAAATTCCTTGAGCGTGCGCGCCGGGTTGGACGCATTGACCACCAGCACCAGCGGCGTGGTGCCGACCTGGATCACGGGCTTGAGATCGCGCAGCGGATCGTAGGGAAGCTTGCGGAAGGTGTGCGGCGCGATGGTGATGGTCGAGGCCATCGTGAACGACAGCACGCTGCCATCGCCCGGCGACTTGACGACGGCATCGGTGGCAAGGATTCCGGAGGCGCCGGGCTTGTTGTCGACGAAGGCCGGCTGCGACCAGACGGTGCTCATGCGCTCGGCCAGTCGCCGCGCGATCGCATCCTGCGCGCTGCCGGGCGGCAGAGGAATGATGAAGCGGACCGGCGCCTTGGCCGGGGCGGGGGATTGCGCATGGGCCGGCGCGATGGGCCAGGCCGCCGCGGCCCACAGCATGAAGCAGGAGAGGGATTTGAGCATCGCGTTCATTGTCTTGTCCTTGGTTGTTGTCATTGCTGTCCCGCTTAGATGAACAGCGGGATTTCAGCTCACGTGAATCGACTCGTTCGACTTTCCTTGTCGCCATGCGGATTGGAGCGGCCGCCATACAGGCCGCGCGAACGAAAGCCCAGACCCGGCACGCTCACCGGGCTTTGGCCAGGCAGCGTCCACGCCTCGATCAGTCCGTGGGCCATGGCCTCCGCGACGCACTGGCCGAGATCGCGCACCCGCGCAGCCGGCACGCCTGCGGCGTTGAGCCGATCCTCGAGCGCGGCCGCGGCATGCGGCGCAATGCTTTCCTGCAGCAAGGCGCGCAGCTCGGCCGGCCGGACCGCGGTGGCGAAGCCGCGGGCTTGGGGCCCCATCAGGGCCTCGACCTGCGGCCGGATGCCGAGCGCGTCGCCGAGCTTGGCCATCTGCTGCGGCGTGTTGGCGCCGAGTGCGATGCGGCCATCGCTGCAGAAGAAGGTGTCCGCGCCGGGACTGCCCGAATAGCCGACGTTGCCGACCCGCGTGGGCGGCTTGCCGGTGGCCATCGCGTCGACGGTCTGCGGGTACATGAGTTGCAGCGCCGCACCGAGCATCGAGACGTCGAGGCTCTCCCCTTCTCCGGTCAGGTCGCGGCGGCGAATGGCCGCGACGATGCCCATCGCGGCCAGGATGCCGGTGGCGCTGTCGACCACCGGAAATCCGACCTTGATCGGATCGTCGCCCTCGTGCCCCGCCATCAGGCTCATGCCGGACGCGGCCTGGATGACATGGTCGTAGGCCGACCGGTCCGCCCACACGCCGGCGCGCCCGTAGCCGCTGATCGCGCAGTGAATGAGCTGAGGCTTGCGTTCACGCACTTGCGCTTCGCCGAAGCCGAAGCGCTCCAGCACGCCCGGCCGCATGTTGTCGACCATCACATCGGCCAGCTCGAACAGTTCCCAGGCCCGCGCGCGGCCGCTTTCCTGCTGCATGTCGATCTGCACCACCTCCTTGCCGTGATTGAAGGCCTCGAAGCCGTGCGCGCTGCCGCGCAGCGAGTCGCCGCGGTGCGGGTTCTCCACCTTGATCACGCGCGCGCCCAGGGTCGCCAGGTAGTAGGTGGCAAAAGGCCCGGCGATGACGTGGGAGAAATCGAGCACCACGATGCCATGCAGCGGCAACGTGGAAGGCTGGTGGTTCGACGGCATGAAGTCCTCGGCAAAGATCGTGGCGTCATCGTAGTAACGACCGCGATAATCTGGAAATATCGAATCGGCAATGAGTCATTCGGAATGGATATGGCCCAACCCAAGCCCAAGCCCAAGCCCCCTGCCACGGCCCCGGCCACGGCCGAAGAATCCGCACCGTCCTCGCACGGCTTTCGCATCGCGCGCCTCCGGGTGCGCCACCTGCAGTTGCTCGACCGCATCGACAAGACGGGCTCGCTCAGCGCCGCCGCAGCGAGTCTTCACGTGAGCCAGCCACGGGCCACCAACATGCTGCGCGAATTGGAAGAAGCCCTGGGCTGCCTCCTGCTCGAGCGGTCGTCGCGCGGCACTCGCCTGAACGAGGCCGGCACGATCGCCCTCGATCGCCTGCGAATCGCTCTGGGCGCGCTCGATGCCGCCGAGACCGCCTTGCGCAACCGCACGCCGCGGGTGATCGTGCGCATCGGCGTGCTGCCACTGGTCGGCACCGACCGGCTCTGCCGCGTCATCGCAGAGCTGGAAGCCGACGGCGTGCTGCCGCAAGTGATCCTGCGCGTCGGCACGGTCGGCGAACTGCTTTCGATGCTTCACGCAGGCGAAGTCGATGCCGTGATCAGCAGCCTGGACACGAGCCGCCCCGCAACGCCCGCGGGCGACCGCCTGCGCGTCGTCAAGCTCTGGGAAGAGCACCTGCGCGTCGTGGCCGCCAAGGCCAACCCGCTCGCTCGCAAGCGCAAGGTCTCGCTGGAAGATCTGCTGCAGCACCCCTGGGTGCTCATGGCTGGCCGCAGCGCCAATCGACAAGGCCTCGAACGCCTGTTCCTGCAGGCTGGACTGCACCCCCCCGAGCCGCAAGTCGAAACCGAGTCCCCGCACATCTGCCTGGCAATGGTCGCGGCCACCCGCATGATTGCGCTCGTGCCCGACAGCGCCTACCGCCTGGCCGCGGACCGCGTCAGCGAAGTCAAGCTCGATGGCCGCTTCCCGTCGACGTGGACCCACTTCATCACGCTGGGCGACGTGCCGATGCTGCCCCATGTCGAGCAGTTGGCTCGGCGGCTTGGGGCGGGGGAGCGCTGAGGCCAGGCTGAGCCACGCTGTGGTCCGAGGCCGAAATCGCCGTTGATTCGGCCCCTGATGCGTTCGCCGGCCGTTCCCGTGACGGCGCGCTTGACCGCAAGCGCCGCATACCCACAATCGGTCCTACGGCATCTCGCGCCCTGGGCGCATTCAGGCAGACCGCAACGGCTTTGCTCCATCATGGATCCATCCGCGCGCTCCTTCGTCGCCTTGCGGCAGGTCTTCCTGTTGGCCGAGCTTCCCGACGCGAAGCTGGAATCGGTGTCGCGGCGCTGCCAATGGCGCGTGCTGCCTGCCCGCCGGTTCCTCATGCACCGTTCGGACCCGCGGCGCGAAGTGCTCTTCATCGTGTCGGGCGCCGCCCGCGTGACCTCCTACTCGGACAGCGGGCGACAAGTGAGTTTTCGGGATGTCGGTGCGGGTGATTGCGTCGGCGTCCTGGCCGCTCTCGACGGCGAGCCGCGCTCGGCCGATGTCGTGTCGACCGAGCCCTGCGTCCTGGCCACACTGAGCAACGAGGAGTTCGACACCTTGCTCCGTGCCGAGCCCGTGGTCGCCCGCGCTGTCATGGTCCATCTGTCCGCGCTGGTGCGGCAGGCGTCTGCACGGCTGATCGAACTCAGCACGCAGGACGTCCAGAGCCGCTTGCGCTTCGAACTGCTCAGGCGGGCCGAGTCGGCCCGCAAGCCGGGCGAGACAGCGGTACGGCTCAAGCAGTTCCCGTCGCACGAGATCGTCGCCAGCCTGATCAGCACCGGGCGCGAACAGGTGACGCGTGAACTGAACAAGCTGATTCGTGACGGATTGATCCGCAAGGATGGGCAGGCCCTGGTCATCACCGACGTTGCCGAACTGCGCGGGCTCGTCCAGTCGCAGGAGGCTGCGCCCGTCGATCTCACCGCCATTCGATCGGTGAAACGGGACGAGGGTACCGCCGCCGGACGAGGGGTCTGAGCCCGGC
>JAHJOG010000204.1 GCA_018820395.1 Gammaproteobacteria bacterium
GCGGCTCGTGCCGCCGGTAGTCGTCGAGCCGCGAGGCATCGGTCGGCATGCCGCCGACCGCGAAGTCACGTCCTCAGGAACGACGCGGCGGCGATGAGGGCAATCACCAGGACGCCGGCCCGCGCCACGTACTCACCCAGCCTGGCTGCGATCGGGTCTTGCGGTTGCTGCCTAACATGAAGCTTTGCCATGGAAACTCCTCGTCAGAAAAAGAGAGGAACCATCCTAGGCCTGTGCGGCCGAACGGGTCGGTGCCGTCAAGCAACACCTGCCCCTGTTTTGCCGTGTCGGCGTGCAAGTCTTCACGAATGCCGCAAGTTCGGTCGTCAGCGTCGGCTCGCCGAATTTCAGGAATGCTCGACGACCACCTCGCTGATCTGCATCGTGGGCTTCAGGTCGGTGTAGTTGGCGATGTCGCCCAGGATCTCCTTGGCGTGCGGGCCGAAGGCGGCCTGGAAGGCTTCGGCCGACTCGCAGAAGATGTGACACATGCCGACGAAGGGGGGTGCCTCGCCGGGCCGGCCGCCGGCGATGCCCTTGTCGACCGTGTAGTACAGGCAGGCGTCGCCCATGCGTTGCTTGAGCAGCGGCATGTGCTTGTCGCGGTAGTACGCGTGGTCGAAGCGCGCATCGGGCTGGTTGGCGTACATGACGCTGACTTTGATCATGTTGTTCTCTCCTTTGGATTGGCGTCCCGCGTATCGGACGGTCCAACAGTATGACGGCTGCACTTGCGACGGCAATCGGGCCGAACCGCTACATCGACCAGATCCGCGGTGTTGCGCCGCCCATCTTCCAGAGCTCTGCCCGCCAGGCGCGCCAGACGGTGCGCAGCAGGTTCATGGCGGGCTCCACCAGCGGAGCCAGCGCGCGCAGCACGATCACCTCGGCCTGCGGGCTGGTGACGCCGGCGCTGTCGCAAAGGGCGTGGGCGTCGACGAGCGAACGCGCGGCGTCGAGCGCCGCGTCGCGTCGCGCCCGACCGATCGGCGCGCCCGCGGCGAAGAAGATCGACGCCATGCAGCGATGGCCCGCCAGGCCGAGCGGGCTTTGCAGCAGGCGCCGGTCGGCGGCGTCGATGCGCCCGCGCTCCAGCCACACGCCGGGCATCTCGATGTGCTGCAGCAGGGTGCCGGCTTCGAAGGGCTTGTCGGCGCTGGGCAGTCCGAGGGCTGTCACGTCCCATCCGATCATCTCGGCGCCTGGCGCGAGGTGCAGCCCGAGCCGGTTTTCGGCACGGCAGCCGCTGAAGCAGATGGCTTCGAGCGGCAGCCATTCGATGCGCGCGTCGGGCTCGAGGGTGATTTCGGTGCGCTGGCGGGCGAGTTCGCCGTCACTGCGGTAGAAGCGCGACGCGCCGGGCGTGGTGATCAGGCCGTGGCTGCCGGCGGCGACGCGCACCGCGATGTCGAGCGTGTCGCCGCCGACCAGGCCACCCGGCGGGTGGACCAGGATGTTGTGGCAGACGCGGTCGCCCTCTGGATAGAGGCTCTGCAGCACCCGCAGCGGACCTTCGTGCCGGAAGCGCGCGACGCTGCGCTGGTTTTCGAATGCGTAGTCGAGATCGAGTCGGGCGTGCCAGGGCATGTCGCCGAGTGTAGGCACGCTGGCATGCGGGTCATTCTTCGCTCAGAATCGGTGCAGGCGCTCAGCGCATGGAGGTAGTGATCGATGACGACAGTGGCAGACATTCTGAAAGCCAAGGGAGACATGGCAGTGCATGCCATCGCACCCTCGGCCACCGTGTTCGAGGCCGTGCAGCTCATGGCCCAGAAGAACATCGGCGCCTTGCTGGTCATGGAGGAAGGGCGCGTGGTCGGCATGCTCAGCGAGCGCGACTACGCCCGCAAGATCGTGCTGATGGCGCGTTCGTCCAAAGACACGCTGCTGCGCGACATCATGAGCAGCACGGTGTTCTTCGTGCAACCGCACCACACCACCGAGGAATGCATGGCGCTCATGACCGAGAACCGCATTCGTCACCTGCCGGTGATGGACGACGGGAAGGTGATCGGACTGATCTCCATCGGAGACCTGGTGAAGGGCATCATCTCCGAGCAGCAGTTCATCATCGCGCAGCTGGAGCAATACATCTCGGGCGGCTAGGCGGCCCAGGCATCCACGTGAGCCGCGCCCGCGTCTTCGATGAGCGCGGGGCCGATGCATTCGATCGGATGCGCCGATGCCGCGAACACGTCGCGACACGACAGCGCTGCATCGCGCTGGTCGGTGCGCTCGCCACGAAAGACCCGCAGCCGCTCGGCGTCGATGCCGAACACCACGCGGCCGATGGCCGACCAGAAGATCGCGCCGGCGCACATGACGCAGGGCTCGGCGGACGAATACATCGTGGCGCGCGCCAGTTCGTCGCGCGAGAGGCCGCGGCCGGCGAGCTTGCGCACTGCATTGGTTTCGGCGTGGCCGGTGCAGTCGCCGGTTTCGCTGCTGTCGCAATAGGCCTCGGCCAGGATCTCGCCGTCGGCCGAAACGACGACGGCGCCGAAGGGCCGGTTGCCGCGTCGGCGTGCGGCATGCGACCAGGCGATGGCCTTTCGCAAATAGCGGCCGTCGCGCTCGTCGAGCGCGGTTTCTGTGGGTAGCGGATGGGCTCTCATGGCCTCATGGTACGTGCGGAGGACGCGGGCACGAAAAGGGTGCAAAGGGCACCGAATGCTTCCGGCCTGCAACTTGCTTAAGATCCGGCCCAGAGTAGAAGCGTTCAGCCTGGCTCTTCCGACCGATCCGGCGTCGGCAGCCCAGGCAGGAAATTGCTCTTTTCAAGTTCGTATTCACACGCAACCGAAAAGCAAGCACAAGGAGTCTTCTCATGCTCGTCACGCAGCAACCCGTTTTCCGCAAGTTCTGGCATGCCGTCATGCCGCTCACCCAACTGCAGCACGGCCCCAAGCCATTCACCTTGCTTAGTGAACGGATCGTCCTCTTCCTCGATGCCGATGGCCAGCCCGCGGCGCTGCGCGACCGGTGCTGCCACCGGACGGCGCGCCTGTCCAAGGGCTGGTGCGTCGACGACACGGGCAAGGCCTGCACCCAGGGCGCGATCCAGTGCGGCTACCACGGCTGGACCTACGACCGCAGCGGACAGGTGGTGCGCATTCCCCAGTACGAGCCGGGCCGCCCCATCTCGCCCGAATACAAGACCACAGCCTACCGATGCACGTCGAGGTACGGCTATGCGTGGGTGGCGCTCGAAGAGCCGATCGCCGACATTCCGGAGATTCCGGAGTTCGAGGCCAAGGGCTGGCGCACGATCTTCCAGTTTCACGAGGAGTGGCAGACCAGCCCGATGCGTGCTCTGGAAAACTCCTTCGACAACTCGCACTTCAGTTTCGTGCACCGCGCGACCTTCGGCGTGGCGGCGAGCCCCAAGCCGAGCAAGTACGAGCTGGTCGAGAACGAGCACGGCTTCTACGCCGAGACGGTGATCGAAGCCGTCAACCCCGAGAAGTTCCACGCCATCAGCGGCGTCAAGGACCCGATCACCACGCGCCATATGCGCAACGCCTACTTTCTGCCGTTCTCGCGGCGGCTCGACATCGAGTACCCGTCGGGCATCCGCCACGTCATCATCAACTGTTTCACGCCGATCGACGACGGGCGCATGCAGCTGTGCCAATGGCTGTTCCGCAACGACACCGAAGAACAGTGCGCCGCGCAGATGCTCATCGACTTCGACGAAGAGATCACGCGGGAAGACAAGGACATCCTCGAATCGACCGACCCCGACGCTCTGGTCGACACGCGCCGGCGCGGCGTCGAGTATTCGATGGAATCCGACCGGCCCGGCATGCTGATCCGCAAGCACCTGATGCAGTTGCTCGCGCGGCACGGCGAAGCCGAGGTGCATCGCGGATCGCGCGTGGTGCCGCTGGTGCAGGCGGCCTGAAGCGTCGCGCGCCCTGGGAGCCAGGGCATGAAGCAGGGCCGCCGGCCGCCCGCGGTCGGGCGCGGGGTCGGCATGCGCAGCGAGCGAACCTGACTTTTGCGTCAGGGTAGTTCCCAGTGCCGCTTTTCCTCGGCTGCGCCTACGATGGGGAACTAAATCATTTGGATGACTTGGGTCGTGGCGCTGCAACGGCGCATGCGATGCATCCGGATTCCGTGCACCCCATCCCAGGAGACAACCCATGAACTCTATCGAGCTTCGCCGTACCCGCGCGGCCTTCGCCCCCATCGCCACCCTCGGCTCCGCGCGTCGCTTCGGCACCCGGGCGGCCGTGGCCGCATGCGCCGGCCTCTTGATGGCCTCCGCCGCCATGGCTGACACGTTGAACTACGTGATCGCGTTTCCCGCAGGCGGCGAATCCGATGTCACGGCCCGCATCCAGGAGCCGGTGATCAAGGCAGTCTCCGGCAAGGACGTCGTGGTCCAGTACAAGACAGGCGCAGGCGGCGCCACCGCGTGGTCGTCCATCAACAAGCTGCCGCCCGACGGCAGCACGGTGGTCGGCACCAATCTGCCGCACATCTTCCTGCAGCCGATGGCGCAGAACGTGGGCTACAAGACCTCCGAGATCGTCAACGTGTATGTCTTCCAGCTCACGCCCGACGCCATCGTGGTGCCGGCGGATAGTCCCTACAAGACGCTCAAGGACCTGATCGCGGCTGCCAAGGCCAAGCCCGGGTCGGTCACGATGTCTGGCAGCGGCACCAACACCGGGCCGCACCTGAGCGCCACCACTTTCGACAAGGCGGCCGGCATCAAGACCACCTACGTGCCGTTCGCGGGTACCACGCCCGCGGTCGTGGCCATGCTCGGCAAGCAGGTGAATGCGGCGATGACTTTCACCACCGCCGCGATCCAGCAGGGCGACAAGGTGCGCATGCTCGCCGTCGCGTTGGACAAGCGGCTCGAGACGCATCCCGACGTGCCCACCTTCAAGGAACTGGGCATCGACATGGTGTCCGGCGTCTTCCGCGGTGTGGCGGTGCCTGCAGCCACACCCGAAGCCAAGCGCAAGGAACTCTCCGACCTGTTCGCCAAGGTCAACAAGGACCCGGCCTATCGCAAGCGCATGGTCGAAGCCGGCTACGTCGTGACCGACATCGACTACGCGCAGATGCCCGCCTTCATGGCCAAGCAGGGCAAGGAATACGAAGCCGCCGCGCGTGAAGTCGGTCTGCTGAAGTAGCCGACCCGCCTGTCCCCCGCGTTCCCGGAACTGCTGCATGCTTCTCGACACGCTGCTTGCGGCGCTGCACCCGCTCAACCTCCTGCTGGCGATCGTCGGCGTGGTGGCCGGCACGGTGGTCGGCGCCTTGCCCGGCCTGACCGCCACCATGGCGGTCGCAGTGCTGGTGCCATTCACCTTCACGATGGAATCGGCGCCCGCGCTGATCCTGCTCGGTGCGATCTACACCGGCGCGATCTACGGCGGGGCGTATTCGGCCGTGCTGCTCAACACGCCCGGCACGCCGTCGGCCATCGCCACCACCTTCGACGGCTACCCCATGGCCAAGCGCGGCGACGGCGACCTGGCCATCACGCTCAGCTGCATGGCCTCGGTGGCCGGCGGCCTGGTGGGTGCGCTGGCGCTGCTGCTGCTGGCGCCGCCGCTGGCCGAGTTCGCGCTGGCCTTCGGACCCATCGAATACTTCTGGCTCGCCATCCTCGGTCTCACGCTGATCGCGGCGCTGTCCGAAGGCGACACGGTCAAGGGCCTGGTCGCGGCATGCGTCGGCCTGACGATCGCGCTCATCGGCTCGGCCGTGGTGGGCGGCGACATTCGCTATACCGGCGGCTCGACCATGCTGCTGTCGGGCGTGGGCATCGTGCCGGCGCTGATCGGCATGTTCTGCGTGCCGGTGCTGATCGACCTGGTCGCGTCGCGCGGCGAGCACCTGAACCTCGAAGGCAAGGTGGCGGGCTTCCGCCTGCGCGAGGCGGTCGACATCCTGCGCCGCGACAAGGTCAACCTGACGCGCAGTTCGATCATCGGCACGATCATCGGCGCGCTGCCCGGCGCGGGCGGATCGATCGCCGCGCTCATCGCCTATTCCGAGGCGCGGCGTGCGTCCAAGTCGCCCAAGAGCTTCGGCACCGGCAACCCCTCGGGAATCATCGCCAGCGAATCGTCGAACAACGCGACCGTCGGCGGCGGCTTCATTCCGACGCTGGTGCTCGGCATTCCGGGCACACCCGCCGATGCCATCGTGCTCGGCGCGCTGCTGGTGCAGGGCGTGAAGACCGGGCCTTCGCTCTTCACCGAGCAGAGCACCATCGTCTACACCTTCATGTTCGGGCTGCTCATCGCGACCATCCTGATGCTGCCCATCGGGCTGATCCTCGGACGCTATGCGTACAGCTCGATCATCGCCGTGCCCAAGGCCTTCCTGGTGCCGGGCATCGCACTTTTGACCGTGCTGGGCAGCTACGCGATCCATGGCGACATCGACGACGTCTACGTGATGCTGGCCACGGGCCTGCTGGCCTGGGGTCTCGGTCGCTTCGGTTATCCGGCCGCGCCGATGGTGCTGGGGCTCATCCTCGGACCGCTCGCGGAGCAAGGCTTCGTGCAGGCCTGGATGATCGGCTCGGCCAACGACAACCTGCTGGGCATGTTCTTCGCGCGGCCGATCTCGCTCGCCATCATGGCCGTCGCAGCGCTCACGCTGCTCTATCCGATCTACACCCGCCGCATGCAAAGGAAGCGCGATGCAGCCGACGCCCAGGGTTGACCGTTCCGCGGCCGTCATGGCCGCCGTGCTCGCCGCGATCGCCGCTGCCGCGCTGTGGCAGTCGCGCGAGTTCTCGCCCTTCGCGGCGATCTTTCCTCGCGCCGTGGGCTCGGCGCTGCTGCTGTGCAGCCTGCTGTCGCTGTGGCGCACGCTGCGCGGCCGCGCGGCGCCCGCCGAGTCGATCGACCGCGGCGGCGCGATGCGCAGCGCCATGCTGGTGCTGGTGCTGCTGCTGTGGGTCGCCATGCTCGACACGGCCGGCTTCGCGCTGGCGAGCTGGGTCGGCTTCTTCGTGCTGACGCTGCTGGCCAATCGCGACCCGCTCCGCCCCGGGCGCGTGGTGGTCTTCGCCGTCGGCGCGTTGGCCTGCGTGCTGCTGTTGCAACTGCTGTTCCAGCGCGGCCTCGACGTGCGCCTGCCGGCGGGCGTGTTGCTGCCCAAGCTCTTCGGCTGACTCGCTTTTCCCTGATTTCCTGATGGGCTCCGGGTAAACCCTCGCGAATCAAGTCATATAGATGATATACTTCTCCCTGGGACACATTCGTTCCCCAGAATCCCCACAGACACCCCGATCCCAAGGAGCATTTCAATGATCCACTGCGTACTGCACGAAGAAAAAGACAGCGTCGCGGTTGTCGTGGTCGAAGGCATCACTGCCGGCCAGGACATGACCGCGCTGATCCTCGACGACGACCGCACCATCCAGATCAAGGCCGGAGCGGCCATTCCCATCGGCCACAAGGTGGCCGTCAAGGCCATGGCGGTCGGCGACACCGTCATCAAGTACGGCACCGACATCGGCAAGGTGGTCGAGTCGATCAAGGTGGGCGACCACGCCCACGTGCACAACATCAAGACCAAGCGCTGGTAAGCCGCCGTCCGCACCGCCACCGAAACACACAGAGGCACCCCATGTCCATCATCGACAAGAACACCACTTTCCTCGGCTATCGCCGCGAAAACGGCCGCGTCGGCGTGCGCAACCACGTCATCATCCTGCCGCTGGACGACCTGTCCAACTCGGCGGCCGAGTCGGTCGCTCATGCCATCAAGGGCACGATGGCGATCCCCCATCCCTATGGTCGACTGCAATTCGGCGCCGACCTCGAACTGCACTTCCGCACGTTGATCGGCGCGGGTTCCAACCCCAACGTCGCGGCCGTGGTGGTGATCGGCATCGAAGACGGCTGGACCAAGAAGGTCGTCGACGGCATTGCCGCCACCGGCAAGCCCGTGGTCGGCTTCGGCATCGAAGGCCATGGTGACCACGACACGATCATGCGGGCGTCCCAGGCCGCCAAGAAGATGATGCAGGACGCCAGCATGCTGCGGCGCGTCGAATGCCCGATCTCCGACCTGTGGGTGTCCACCAAGTGCGGCGAGTCGGACACCACGTCCGGCTGCGGCGCCAACCCGACGGTCGGCAATGCCTTCGACAAGATGTACGACCTCGGCACCACGCTGGTCTTCGGTGAAACCTCCGAACTGACGGGTGGCGAACACCTGGTGGCCGAGCGTTGCCGCACCGACAAGGTCCGCACCGACTTCATGAAGATGTTCGACAGCTACCAGGACATGATCAAGCGCCACGCGACCACCGACCTGTCGGACTCGCAGCCGACCAAGGGCAACATCGCTGGCGGCCTCACCACCATCGAGGAAAAAGCGCTCGGCAACATCCAGAAGATCGGCAGGAAGTGCATGGTCGACGGCGTGCTCGACTACGCCGAGACGCCGAGCGGCCCGGGCCTGCATTTCATGCAGTCGAGTTCGGCCGCAGCCGAGATGGTCACGCTGTGCGCGGCTGCCGGCTACGTGGTGCATCTGTTCCCCACCGGCCAGGGCAACGTGATCGGCAACCCGATCGTTCCCGTGATCAAGCTGTGCGCCAACCCGCGCACGGTGCGCCTCATGAGCGAGCACATCGACGTCGACTGCTCAGGCCTGCTGCAGCGCGAGCTGACCATGGACGCTGCGGGCGACCTGCTCCTCGAGAACATGCTGCAGACCGTCAACGGCCGTCTGACCTCGGCCGAGGCGCTCGGCCACCGCGAGTTCGTGCTGACGCGCCTGTTCGAGAGCGCCTGACCCCCACAACGGCGCACTCCGGTGCGCCGTACTTTCGATCGCCATGAAGAAAATCGTCATCTCCGAGTTCATGGACGACGCAGCGGTCGAGACGCTGCGTCGTTCCTTCGACGTCACCTACGAGCCGAAGCTGGTCGACGACCCCGAGCGCCTGCGCGCCGCGGTTGCGGACGCCGACGCGCTCGTCGTGCGCAATCGCACGCAGGTGCGCGGCGAGTTGCTTGCCGCATGTGCCAAAGCCAGCGTGATCGGCCGTCTCGGAGTCGGCCTCGACAACATCGACGTGCCCGCCTGCGAAGCACGCGGCATGAAGGTCATTCCGGCCACCGGCGCCAATGCGCTGGCGGTGGCCGAGTACGTGATCGGCACCGCGATGGTTCTCTTGCGGGGCACCTATTTTTCGACGGGCGCCGTCGCATCGGGCCAGTGGCCACGCGCGGCCTTGTCCAACGGACGCGAATTCGCCGGCACCTGCCTGGGGCTGGTCGGCTTCGGCGGCA
>JAHJOG010000205.1 GCA_018820395.1 Gammaproteobacteria bacterium
GATCGCGATGCCATAGGCACCGATGCCGAAGAACATCGTCTGCGCGAAGCTCACGATGCCGGTGTAGCCCAGCAGCAGGTCGAAGCTCGCCACGAGCACGACGAAGACCAGCACCTTCGCCGCCACGTTGAGCGCCTTGACGCCGGGGAAGAGAAAAGGCGCCAGCACCAGGCCCACGAGGGCCGCCACGAGGAGCACGGCCAGCACGCGGCTGCGCGGGAAATCGTCGGAAAAAAGTCGTTTCAGCATGGCCGGTCCTCAGCGGCTGCCCGCCACCGGGTAGACGCCCTGCGGCCGCCAGAGCAGCACGCCCACCATCAGCGCGATGCTCGCGAACTGCGTGGCCGTCGGCAGCAGGAAGCCGGTGTAGTTGGTGACGAGCCCGACCAGCAGCGCGCCGATGAGCGCGCCCGTGGTCGACCCCAGCCCACCGATGATGATCACGATGAAGATCAGCACGTTGACCTGCGCGCCCATCTGCGGAACGAGGTTCTGCTGGAAGAGTCCCCACATCACGCCACCGAGCCCGGCCAACGCGCTGCCGACCACGAACACGCCGACGAAGAGCTGCCCGATGCGGTAGCCCAGCGACTCGACCATTTCCCGGTCCTGCACGCCCGCGCGCACCAGCAGCCCGATCTTGGTTCGCGCCAGCGTCCAGGCCAGCACGCCGAAGACGACGATGCCCACGCCCACCGCCAGGATGCGGTATTTGCTGATCGCCGCGTCGGCAACGAGGATCGAGCCGCGCAGCGCTTCCGGCAGCGGCAGCGGGATCTGGCCCGGCCCCCAGATCACCTTGATCAGCTCTTCGCCGATGATCATCCCGCCCACCGTGATCAGGATCTGCTTCAGGTGCTGCCCGTAGACCGGCCGGACGATGAAGCGCTCGAAAGCCAGCCCCACCGCACCGGCCACCGCCATCGCGATCAGCATGGCGGGAAACACGGCCACCAGATTGCGCCAGAGCTGGTCGGACCCGGTCCAATCGCTCATGCCGCCCAGCACGCTGCTTGCGACGAAGGCGCCGAGCGCGATGAACACGCCGTGGCCGAAGTTGAGCACGTCCATCAGGCCGAAGATCAGCGTCAGGCCCGACGCGATGATGAAGATGATCATGCCCATCGCGAGCCCCGCCACCGTGAGCGTGAGCCAGGTCGGAAACGAGCCGGTGAGCGGCAGCGCGACCAATGCGAGCACCGGCACCAGCAGCAGGGGCTTCCAGTCGAGATCCGTGCTCATAGCGCCAGCCCCAGCAGCGACTGCTGCAATGCCTCGTCGGCCGCGAAATCGGCCATGGTGCCGCTGTGCATCACGCGGCCGTTGTCCATCACTGCCACGGTGTCGCCCAGCCGCTGGGCGAACGCGATGTTCTGTTCCACCAGCAGGATCGTGACCCCGCTGCGCTTGAGTTCGCTGAAGGCGTCGATCATGTTGTTGATGATGGCGGGCGCCAGGCCCTTGCTCGGCTCGTCGACGATGAGCAGTTGGCGCGGCTCGACGATGGCACGGGCCACCGCGAGCATCTGCTTCTGGCCGCCCGAGAGCTTGCCGGCCGGGTGGTTCCAGAACGTCTTGACGGCCGGAAACAGTCCGAAGATCCACTCGAGCCGCCCGGCATCCATGCGCTCGGCATTCTTCGCACCGCGCGCGGCGAGCAGCATGTTTTCCTTGACGCTCAGGTCGGAGAAGATGCCCATGTTCTCCGGCACGTAGGCGATGCCGAGCCCGGCGATGTCCGGCGTGCGCCAGGCCGTGATGTCGTTTTCGCCGAAGCGCACGCGCCCCTCGGAGGCCTGCCACAGGCCCATGATGGTCCGCAGCGTGGTCGTCTTGCCCGCGCCGTTGCGCCCGAGCAGCATGGTGAGCTGCCCGCGCGGCACCGTCAGATCGACCCCGTGCAGGATGTGATAAGCCGCGATGTGCGTGTGCACGCCTTCGAGAACGAGGAGGTTGTCGCTCATGGTGCCGTTCCTTGCGTTCACGCCCGGGCGACGCCGAGATAGGCCTCTTGCACCACCGGAGAGGCGATCACTTCGGCCGGATCGCCGTCCGCCACCAGTTCGCCGTTGTGCAGCACGATGATGCGGTCGGCGAGTTCGCGCACCACGTCCATCTTGTGCTCCACCAGCAGGATGGTCTTGGATTTGTCCTTCTTGAGCGCACGGATGAGGTCGAGGATCACCGGCGCCTCGGCGGCGTTCATGCCGGCGGTCGGCTCGTCGAACATGAAGACCTTGGGCTCCAGCGCCATCAGCAGGGCCACCTCGAGCTTGCGCTGGTCGCCGTGCGGCAGGCTCGCGACGAGGGCCTGGGCCTTGGATTGCAGGGCCACGTCGACGAGCAATTGGTCGGCGCGCTCGATCCACGCGCGGTGGTCGCTCCAGATGCTCCACAGGTTGAGCCCACCCTGCCTTTCGCCGCGATGCGTGGCCTGCACGGCCAGGCGCACGTTCTCATGGACCGTGAGCCGCGGAAACAGATTGGTCAACTGAAAGGCCCGGCCCAACCCGGCGTGCGTGCGCGCCGACACGCTCAGCCCTGAAAGCAGCCGACCATCCAGCGACACCGTGCCGGCCGACGCCTTGAGCTGCCCGGAGATGAGATTGAAATACGTCGTCTTGCCCGCGCCGTTGGGCCCGACGATGGCGGTCAAGGTGCCAGGCGCGAAGCGGCAGCTGACGGCGTTCACCGCCACATGGCCGCCGAAGCGGATGGTCAGGTCTTTGGTTTCGAGCATGTGAGTTCGCGCGCGGCACCGCGCCGTCGGTCGCTTCGACCGGCGACGGTGCGTTGACGTGAAGTGAGCGACGCGCGATCAGCGCTTGTTCTTGATCGGGATGTCCATCTCGGACGCCTTGATTTCGTGCACCAGCTCGGGCACGCCCCAGGCAAAAGCCGGGTCATCCTTGATCTTGAAGTGATACATGCTCTGCATGGCCTGGTGATCTTCCTTGCGGAAGGTCATGGTGCCCTTGGGCGTGTCGAAGCTCATGCCTTCCATGGTGGCGATGAGCTTGTTGGTGCCGGTGTCGCCGCCGGTCTTCTTGAGCGCCGTGACCACGGCCATCGCCGCCGAGAAGCCGCCGGCCGTGAAGAAATCGGGCGGTGACTTGAACTGCTTGTAGTGTGCGGCGACCATGGCTTCGTTGACCGGGTTCTTCGGGATGCCGAAGTAATAGTAGGTGGCGCCTTCCATGCCCGGGAACTGCTTGTAGCTCGCCATCGCCGGAAGGATGTTGCCGCCCGTCGCGATTTCGATGCCATAGCGTTTCAGATCGAGGTCGGCGATCTTGAACGGGTTGCCGGCGCCGGCCCACACGATCCAGATCACCTTGCGTCCCGGCAGGTCCTTGAGCTTGTCGATCAGCCGCTGCGCGCCGGCGGTGAAGTCGGTGGTGTTTTGCGGCAGGTATTCCTCATGGACGATCTTGGCCTTCTTGACGGCGTCCTTGAACGCCTTCACTCCGTCGCGGCCGAACGCATAGTCCTGCGCCAGCGTGGCGATGTTGACGCCGGCCTTGTCGAGCGCCACCGCATTGCTGATGGCGTCCTGGCTCGAATTGCGTCCCGTGCGAAAGATGTACTTGTTCCACTTGTCGCCGGTGATCGAATCGGCCACCGCCGGTTCGACCAGCAGGATCTTCTTGTATTCCTCGGCCACCGGCAGCATGGCCAGCGCGACGCCCGACGACGTCGGCCCGATGGCCAACGCGGCCTTGTCGTCGGCATAAGCCGCCGCGAGCAGCGACTTGCCGAGGTCGGGCTTGCCCTGGTCGTCCTTCTCGATCACGACCAGCTTCTTGCCGTTGACCATCATGGTTCCGCCCGTGGCGTAGTCCAGGCCCATCATCAGCCCGGTGTGGGTCTGCTTTCCGTAGGCCTCGAGCGGGCCGGTCATGCTGTGGACGTGGGCGATGCGGATCTCGCCCGATTGGGCGGCCGCCGGCAGGCTGAAGGCCGAAGCGGCAAGTCCGCCGAGTGCGGCGATGGCGACGATGTGACGACGTAGCATTGGTGTCTCCTGAGGTGATGACTAAATGTTGCACAGTTCGTGCCAGCAGTCACCACGTTGATTCAGAAGACTTTTCTGGCCATCAACGCCGATACTGATCAGTATTCAGACACTCGAACCGTCTGAAATTCAGTCAGCTGTTCGCTCGTCGATCAGGGTTTTCGAGACGTTCGTAGAGCGTCGCCCGGGAAATGCCGAGCAGGCGCGACGCGGCAAGCTTGTTTCCACCGGTCGACGCCATGGCCGCCGCGATCGCCCGGCTTTCCAGTTCGGCGATCTGCACGGCCAACGGCCTCAGCATCGCTGGGGTCCCATCGTCGGCCGACCGTGCCGCCGGGCCGAGGGGATCGGGGGGCGCCACTTTTTCCAGCCCCGACGCCAGCAGGATGCGCTCCAGTTGCAGTGCGTCGACGCGCTGCGAATCGCAACGCAGCGCCACCTGCTCCAGCACGTTGCGCAGTTCGCGGATATTGCCGCGCCATGGCTGTGCCGAAAGGAGTGCCATGGCATCGGGCAGGAGCTCGGGCGGCGGCTCGCCGTTGCGAAGCGCCATGTCCTCACCGAGCACTTCGACCAGCGCAGGGATGTCTGCGCGCCGCTCACGCAGCGGCGGAACGCGCACCGGCAGCACGTTGAGGCGATAGAACAGGTCCTCTCGGAAGCGCCCTTCGCGCACCATCGCCGCCAGATCGCGCGAGGTGGCGGCGATCAGCCGGGCGTCGAAAGGCACCAGCCGGTTCGACCCGAGAGGCTCGATCTCGCCCTCCTGCAGGGCACGCAAGAGCTTCGCCTGGAGCGCGAGCGGCATGTCGCCGATCTCGTCCAGAAACAGCGTGCCGCCATCGGCCAGCTTGAACTTGCCGTCGCGGGCCTTCCGGTCGGCGCCGGTGAAGGCACCGGGAGCGACACCGAAGAACTCGGCCTCGAGCAAGGTGTCGGGCACGGCGGCGATGTTAACGCTCACGAAGGGCTTGGCCGATCGCGCCGATGCCGCGTGAATGGCGTGGGCGAGCAGCTCCTTTCCGGTGCCGGTTTCGCCCAGCAGCAGCACCGGGCTCGCCGACTGCGCCGCGCGCCGGGCGTCGCGCTTGACTTCGACCGCCGCCGGGCTGCTGCCCACAAAGCTGGCGAAGGTGTATTTGGAGCGCCGCTGCCCGTGCGCGGCCTGCTGATAGAGCGGGTTGTTGCGCTGGCTCGCCAGCTCCCGCCGCGCATCGTCGAGGTCGCGCTGGAGCAGCGCGAACTTGCTGATCAACGGTTGCAGCGTGGTTTCCGGGTGGTCGAACAGCACGATCCCGATGGCGCCGATCACATCGCCCGACGCGCCGTCGCGCTCCTCGCGCAGCGGAATGCGGCTCACCACGAAGGTGCCGGCCTTGTTGGTCAGCAGATCGATCAGGATCGGCTCGCCGGTGTCCAGCACGCGCTGCATCAGCGTGTTGGGGATGACCTCCTCCACGTTGTGCCCCAGAAACTGGTCGATCGACGAGAAGCCCAGCGCGGGCAAAAAGCGCCGGTACCCTTCGTTGACCCAGACGATCCGGCCGCCCCGGTCGACCAGGAACATTCCCTGGCTGATGCTCGAAAACAGATGGAACATCGAGCGCGCCGCCAGCGCCAGGATGCCTTCGGCTTCCAGCGGCAGGGGGGACGGCGCTGCGGTGACAGGAGGCGCGACGGGCATGAGGGCCATCGTAGCGCGGCGCCGACAGCCGTCGCAGACGGCGGCAGTCAGGCGGCGATCAGGTGGCAGTCAGACAGCGGTCAGGCGGCGAGCAATCCGAGGCCATGCCGCCATCAAGCGGTGAGTTCCTCCATCGGCCACGCGCCGACGGGGTTCGGCTCGCCGAGGATCTCCGACGCCATGGATTTGTCGTGTTTCTGCAGCCAGGGGATCGGCTCGCCCTTGCGGAGCATGTCGAGTTCGAGCTGATACATGCGCTGCAATTCGGCATTCGTGCTGTACGACAGGAAGAGTCGTGTCTTGCTGTTGATGACTCGGAAATAGCCGTCGAGCACTTGTTCGACGTGCAGGTGATGGAGCCCGCTGGCCCGGACATTCATCCCCGACCTGAACAGGGCTTCAACGGTCATCGCCGTCGACACCGACAAAGCCCCGCCCGTCCGAACCAGCGCTTCGGCCTGGGCGATGCGGGCAATGAAGCCGGCCAGGTTGTGGCCCCGGAAGCGCGGATGAACCCAGCCTGCGCCGATGTAGCCGTAATGCGAATAGGGCTCGAGCAACGGGCCGCTGGTAGACCGCCACGCTTCCGGCTGCGTCTTGGGAGCTTCGTACAGGGCGCCCCGCGCATACGCTTCTCCGACGTGCCGCGCCCGACCCGAGTTGCGCAAGGTGCGGTAGCCGGTCAGCGCGACGGGCGCATTGCCATCGTCGAAGCTCACCCAGAAGTTGAGTGGGCTTGCATCCTTGGGGTTGTCGACGACGAAAGGAAGCTGTACATAGCCCGTACCGGTTGCGGCGGCGTAGGTCTTCAGAAGCACAGTCAGGTCGTTGCCGAGACTGACGGCCAGGCCCTGACGCTCCAGCAGGCGTACGAGACGATGCTGATATTCCTTTATTTCGGAGAGTTGCATGAGTGGTCCTCGTTTTCTAAATGTCGGAATGCCCACCAGCCCGGCCCCCACCGTAGGGCGTCGACTGACATGAGACACGGCATTACTTCACTAGCCGCGAATTGAAGCAAGTCCAAACTCTGTGCAACCCCCCTCGAAACGATGCAAAAACGCCACGCTTTTTGAGCCACAAGCGCGCCGGATGTCGCAGAATCGGCCTTCCAGCAGCTGTGCGAGCCACTTAGGCCTTGCTTCGAAACCAAGAACAATTCAAGCGCCAGGGAGATCAATGTCATTCGCGAAACTTCGCATCACGGGCCCCCGTCCAGGGCCCTACGTCCTCGGCGAACCCATGCACCTGTTCGACGGCGACGTGCAGGTCGGGACGCTCGATCCGGTGGTGGTCGCGGACGGCGGCACGCTGGTCCACATCGAGCACTTCCGTGCCGTCCATACCGTCAGCCACCGAAAGCGCGAGATCGGCAAGCTCGCACTGCTCGAAATGGTGGCCTTCATTGCCGAGACTTTTTCCAATGTGCAGATCGTCACCTTCAGCCTGAGCCGGGCGATCAACAGCTACGGCGACGGCATGAAGCTGGCCGGCGCGCGGTCCGAACTGCTCTACCGCATCGGCGCGAAGAACATCGTCATCGCGCCCAAGCCGGACTCGTTCGAAGTCGGCCACTTCATGGTGTCTGCGGTCTGGGAATACAACCCCAGCAATCTGGCCGCCCTGACCGAAGCGCTGGAATCCGAGCGGGAGGCCTATGGCCTGCGCGAGGCGGCTGCGGCGGAAAGCGAAGAGCGCCAGGACAACAGTTCCTGGATCAAGAAGCTGTTTCGCTGAAAGGCTTGCCGGGCCGACGACCGGGTTGCGTACGCCAGCAGCAGTGGTGCGCCATCCGATCGATGCAGGGCATTGCGGTCGTTGTCCGTCGCCCACTGGCGTTTGCGTAACATCGCCCCCCATGAGGAATTCTTGGCACCCGGGGCGCTGGATCGCCCCGGCATTCGCGGTGTTTCCGCTGGTCGGCGTGCTGCTGGTCACGGGCTGCGCGCTTCCGCGTCCGGATGATCGGGTGGCTTCGCCAGCACCCGCCCGCTGGCACACCGCCCTGCCTGGCGGCGCGGGGTCGGTTCCGCACGACGGATCGATGCCTGCCCTTGCCGACTGGTGGAGCCAGCTCGGCGACCCGGTGCTGGTCGGCCTGATCGAGGCGGCCGAAGCGGCCAGCCCCGACCTGGCCAGCGCGGCCGCGCGGATCTCGGAAGCACGCTCGTCGCGCGTCGCGGCTGGCGCGGCGTTGCTGCCGAACCTCGACGGCTCGCTGTCGGCCAGCCGAAGCGCCGGCCTGACCGGTTCCACGGGCGCTCCGGGCGCCACGGGCGCTGGTGCGACCGCTGCGCCGGGAACAGGCACCGCGGGCAGCACGGCTGCGGCCGGCACCTCCGCCACCAGCGCTGCTGCGGGTTCGATCGGCACCAGCATTCCGATCACGACCTACCAGGCCGGCCTGCAGTCGAGCTGGGAGATCGATCTCTTCGGCCGGCTGCGTGCCAACCGGGACGCCACGCAGGCACGCCTTTCTGCGGCCGATGCCCGATGGCATCAGGCGCGCGTCTCGGTCGCAGCGGAGACGGCGACCACGTATCTCGGCGAACGTGCCTGCCAGCGCCAGCTGGCCGTGGCCGACTCCGATGCGCGTTCGCGTGCCGAGACGGCGCGCTTGAGCAGGCTGTCGGCAGACGCCGGTTTCACCGCCCCGGCGGACGCGGCGCTCGCCCGCGCGGGCGCCGCCGACGCGTCCGCCCGGCTCACCCAACAGCGTTCGCAATGCGCGCTGCAACGGCAGGCCCTGGTCGCGCTGACCGGCCTCGACGCCGACGCTGTCGATCGACGGCTGGCCGCCGCTGCGACCGACGCGGTCATTCCCAAGGTCGACGGCGTGACCCGCGTGCCGGCCAGCGCGCTGGCGCAGCGTCCCGACGTGTATGCGGCCGAACAGAACGTCGCCGCCGCCAGCGCCGAAGCAGGCGCCGCACTGGCGCAACGCTTTCCGCGACTCTCGCTGCAGGGTTCGATCGGGCGCCTCAAATTGAGCGCGGCCGGCTTCAGCGAGTCTCTGAACACCTGGAGCATCGGCCCGCTGGCCCTGACCGTGCCGATCTTCGATGGCGGCACGCTGGCCGCCAACGCCGACGCCGCCCGCTCGCGCTACGACGAAGCCGTGGCGCTCTACCGGTCGAGCGTGCGACAAGCCGTGCGCGAAGTCGAAGAGGCGCTGATCAAGCTCCAGGACACGACCGCGCGGGCCGCCGACGCCGACGACGCAGTGAAAAACTACCAGGCCTCCTTCGATGCCACCCAGGCGCGCTACCAGAGCGGCCTGGCCAGCCAGTTCGAACTCGAGGACGCGCGGCGAACGCTCTTCACGGCGCAGACGGCGCGCGTCACGCTGCAGCGCGAAAGTGCCGAGGCCTGGGTGTCGCTGTATCGATCGATGGGTGGCGGCTGGGCGCGCCCGGCGCCCGACGGCACGCAAACCACCTCGTTGGCGACGACGCCCCCCGACAAAGAATGAAACGCTCACACCTTCTCATCGCCGTGTTGGCCGCACTGGTGCTCGTGGCCGCGGCCGTCTTCTGGTTTTCGCGGGGCAAGGACTCCGAGCGGCCATCGGACCCGGCCGCCCAGGGCGGCGCGTCCAAGCCGGCTCTGACCGTCACGGTCGCCAGACCCCAGGCGAGCGAATGGCCGGTCACGCTCTCGGCGAACGGCAACGTCGCCGCATGGCAGGAAGCCAGTGTCGGCTCGGAATCCAACGGGCTGCGGCTCGCGGAAGTGCGCGTGAACGTCGGCGACGTGGTCAAGAAGGGCCAGGTCCTCGCCACCTTCGCGGCAGACAGCGTTCAGGCCGACGTCGCGCAGGCTCGGGCATCGCTGGCCGAAGCCAAGGCGACCGCTGCCGACGCAGCTGGCAACGCGGCGCGGGCCCGCACACTGCAGCAGACCGGCGCCCTGAGCCAGCAGCAGATCAACCAATACCAGACGAGCGCCGAAACCGCCAAGGCCCGCGTCGAAGCCGCGCAGGCCGTGCTCGCAGCACAGCAGGTGCGCGGCCGCAACACGCAGGTGCTGGCGCCGGACGATGGCGTCATCTCGGCGCGCACGGCCACGGTGGGCGGCGTGATCGGTCCCGGGGCCGAGCTGTTCAGGCTGATCCGCAAGGGCCGGCTCGAATGGCGTGCCGAAGTCACTTCGAGCGAGCTGGGGCGGATCGCGGTCGGCCTTCCGGCCACGGTCACCAGTGCCGGCGGCGCGCAGGTCAAAGGCACCGTGCGCAGCATCGCTCCCACGGTCGATCCGCAGACCCGCACCGCACTGGTGTACGTCGACATTCCCGGCGTGCTGCAGAACACCGGATTCAAGGCCGGCATGTTCGCGCGGGGCGACTTCCAGCTCGGCAACAGCAGCGCCACGACCGTTCCGCAGGCCTCGGTGGTCCCGCGCGACGGCTTCAACTACCTGCTGCTCCTGCAGCCGGGCGACAAGGTGGCGCAACTGAAGGTGGACACTGGCCGCCGCCTGGGCGACCGCATCGAGATCCAGACTCGGCTGCCCGACGACGCCCGCGTGGTGGTCGACGGCGCCGGCTTCCTCAATGACGGCGACCTGGTGCGGGTGGTCGAAGCCAGCGCGGCGCCTGCTTCGGCCGCGCCTGCGACCCCCGCATCGCCCGCGGCACCCGCTTCCCCGGCGGCGAGAAAGAGCACGCCGTGAACGTCTCGGCCTGGTCGATCCGCAACCCGATTCCGGCGGTGATGCTGTTCGTGTTGCTCACCTTCGCGGGCGCCCTGTCGTTCCGCGCGATGAAGATCCAGAACTTTCCGGACATCGACCTGCCGACCGTCACCGTCTCGGCAGCGCTCCCCGGGGCTTCGCCGGGGCAGCTCGAAACCGACGTTGCGCGCAAGCTCGAGAACTCGATCGCCACCGTGCAGGGCCTGAAGCACATCACGACCAAGGTGCAGGACGGCCAGGCCACGCTCATCGTCGAGTTCCGGCTCGAAAAGCCGGTGCAGGAAGCGGTCGACGACGTCCGCTCGGCCGTGCAGCGCGTGCGGGCCGACCTGCCCGCGGACGTGCGCGACCCGGTCATCAACAAGCTCGACTTCGCGGCCCAGCCGGTGCTGGCCTTCACCATTTCGTCGCCACGCATGGACGCCGAGGCGCTCAGCTGGTTCGTCGACGACACGGTCACGCGCAGGCTGCTCGCCATCAGCGGCGTCGGCGCGGTGAATCGCGTGGGCGGCGTGACGCGCGAAGTGCACGTCGACCTCGACCCGGGCCGCCTGCAGGCGCTCGGCGCGACCGCGGCCGACATCTCGCGCCAGCTGCGGCAGGTGCAGACCGAAAGCGCCGGCGGCCGCACCGATCTCGGCGGCAGCGAGCAGCCGGTGCGCACCCTGGCCACGGTGCGTTCGGCCGACGAACTCGCCGAGATGCGGATCCCGCTTTCCGACGGGCGCAGCATTCGCCTCGACGAAGTCGCGCGAGTAAGCGACACCATCGCCAAGCCCCGTGCCGCGGCGCTGCTCGACGGCAAGCCGGTGGTCGGCTTCGAGGTGGCGCGCAGCCGCGGCGCGAGCGAAGTCGAGGTCGGCGCCGCGATCCAGAAGACCCTGGCCGAACTGCGCGCGCAGCGCCCGGACATCCAGCTGACCGAAGCCTTCAATTTCGTCGACCCGGTGGCCGAGGAATACGAAGGCTCGCTGCACCTGCTGTATGAAGGCGCCATCCTCGCCGTGGTGGTGGTCTGGCTCTTCCTGCGCGACTGGCGCGCCACCTTCGTGTCGGCGGTGGCGCTGCCGATGTCGGTGATCCCCGCCTTCATCGGCATGCACCTGTTGGGCTTCTCCGTGAACGTGGTCACGCTGCTGGCGCTGTCGCTGGTGATCGGCATCCTGGTCGACGATGCCATCGTCGAAGTCGAGAACATCGTGCGCCACCTGCGGATGGGCAAGAGCCCCTACGACGCCGCCATGGAGGCCGCCGACGAGATCGGCCTGGCGGTGATCGCCACCACGTTCGCGCTGATTGCCGTGTTCCTGCCGACGGCGTTCATGAGCGGCGTCGCAGGCAAGTTCTTCAAGCAGTTCGGCTGGACCGCGTCGCTCGCGGTGTTCGCCTCGCTCGTGGTGGCCCGCATGCTCACGCCCATGATGGCGGCCTACATCCTGAAGCCGATGGTCGGCGAGGAAAAGGAATCTCGCTGGCTCGCGACCTACATGCGCATGACCGAATGGTGCATGCGGCACCGACTCGCGACGATGATCATGGCGACGCTCTTCTTTTTCGGCTCGGTGGCGATGATCCCGCTCCTCAAGACCGGTTTCATCCCGCCCGACGACAACTCGCAGACGCAGGTGTACCTCTCGCTCGCCCCGGGCTCCACGCTCGAACAGACCGTGGCTGCGGCCGAGGAGGCGCGACGGCGCGTGATGGGCGTCGAACACGTGAAGAGCGTCTACACCACGGTGGGTGGCGGCAGCGCGGGCGGCGACCCGTTTGCCGGCTTCGGCGTGCCCGAGACGCGCAAGGCCACGCTCACCATCAAGCTCGCAGCGCGCGGCGACCGACCGCGCAAGCAGGGCATCGAAAACAGCATTCGCCGCGCGCTCGAATCGCAGCCCGGCGTGCGCAGCACGGTCGGCCTGGGCGGCTCCGGCGAGAAATACATCCTGGCGCTGACCGGCGACGATCCGGCGATGCTCGTGAAGGCGGCACGCGGGGTCGAGCGCGACCTGCGAACCGTCGCCGGGCTCGGCAACATCACGTCCACGGCCAGCCTGGTGCGCCCCGAGATCACCGTGCGCCCGAACTTCGCCCGAGCGGCCGATCTCGGCGTGACGAGCTCGGCCATCGCCGAAACGCTGCGCGTCGCCACCGTGGGCGACTACGACCAGGCGCTGGCCAAGCTCAACCTGGCGCAACGCCAGGTGCCGATCGTCGTCAAGCTCGCCGACTCGGCACGCGAGAACCTGGCATTGCTCGAGCGGCTCACGGTGCCCGGCGCGCGCGGCCCGGTGATGCTGAACCAGGTCGCCGATTTCACGATGGAAGGCGGCCCGGCGGTCATCGATCGCTACGACCGCGCGCGCAACGTCAACTTCGAGATCGAGTTGTCCGGCCTCGGCCTCGGCGACGCGAAGACCGCCGTCATGAACCTGCCGTCGATCCGCAGCCTGCCGCCGGGCGTGCACGTGACCGAGGTGGGCGACGCCGAGATGATGAGCGAGCTATTCGCGAGCTTCGGACTGGCGATGCTCACCGGCGTGCTGTGCATCTACATCGTGCTGGTGCTGCTCTTCAAGGATTTCCTGCATCCGGTGACGATCCTGTGCGCGCTGCCGCTCGCGCTGGGCGGCGCCTTCGTCGGCCTGCTGATCGGGCAGAAGGCGTTGTCGATGCCATCGCTGATCGGCTTCATCATGCTGATGGGCGTGGCCACCAAGAACTCGATCCTGCTGGTGGAATACGCGATCGTCGCGCGCCGCGACCAGGGCATGAGCCGCTGGGACGCGTTGCGCGACGCCTGCCACAAGCGCGCGCGCCCGATCATCATGACCACGCTGGCGATGGGCGCGGGCATGGCGCCTATCGCATTCGGCCTGAGCGCAGCGGATTCGAGCTTTCGCTCGCCGATGGCCACGGCGGTGATCGGCGGGCTCATCACCTCGACCGTGCTGAGCCTGCTGGTCGTGCCTGCGGTGTTCACCTACATCGACGACATCGAACAGTGGTTCCGGCGCACGGCGCTCAGGCTGCGGGGAAAGAGCTGAAGTGCTGGCGCGCGTGCTACTCGTCCTCGGGCTCGCGGGGATCGGTGCCGGCTGGTATGCCGACGAGGGCCTGCCGAGCCGCGCGGCGGTGGTGCCGCAGGTGCTTGCAGAGCCGCTGCAGACGGCGGTGCAACTGCCTGCATTCACTGTCCGCGCAGAAGGCATCGACTACAGGATCGAGCCCGCCGCCGACTACGACATCTCGGGCATCGTCGTCAGCCGGCACGATTCCGACGCCTGGTGGGACTGGTTCCATGCGGCGTCCAACGACCATCTGAACGTGGTCGACATCTGCATGGTCTGGGGCGCCAATGCGCGAGACGGTGCCTATCAGAAGATGTCGTTCTCGAGCGGGCAATTCGTCTGTTACTGGAACACGCGGGACTCGAACGCTGCGCAGTCGGCGTACGTCCGCTCCTTTTCCAACAATCACATCCTCACCGAAAATCCGTTGACCGCACGCCAGCTTCGCCGCCTGCGCATCGGAGACCAAGTGCGGCTTCGTGGCCAGTTGGTCACTTACCGACACAACGCGGGCATGGCCTTCAGCCGTTCGACCTCGTTGACGCGAGACGACACCGGAGACGGGGCCTGCGAGACGGTGTTCGTCCGCGACATCGAGGTCCTTCGCCGCGGCAGCGCCTGGCCGCGCTGGCTGATGGCGTGCGGCGTCCTGGTCTTGCTCTTCGGTCTGTGGGCCTGGTACAGCGCGCCCCATCGGCCGAGAAACTGAGGCGCGCCTTCGGCCTACCGCGTTTTGCCGCGCGCTCGGACAGGGTCGCGGGGCAGCGCGTGCAACGCTTCGCGTTCACTCCGACCAGCCCGAGGACACACATGAAGCCATCTTTCGTTCAGGCCCCGCTGCTGTGGGCCGTGCTCGCCCTGGCTGGCACGGCGGCGGCGCAACCATCGCCGACGGCGCAGCCATCGCCTGCGGCTTTCGAAGCACGCCAACGTTTCGAAAGCGAAGTCAGGGCTTGCAACAACTCGGGCCTGCCCGACCCCGCGCGCGAAGCCTGCGTTCGGCGGGCCGGGGTGGCACTGGACAATCGACTGAACGGCACGCCGGGCGACGTGCCGGTGGCGACACCCGATGGACGCGCGATCGTCATGAGCCCTGCGGGCTCGCTGCCCCGTCCCGCCGAGGCCGAACCCGTCACTTCGCGAGACGGTCGGGCGACCATCGTGCGGCCGACCGACGGTACGGCACCTCGCTGACGGTGGATCGCCGGGCCGCAGGAGCGGGTGCCGGCGGATTTCCTGGCCGTCGGCCCGCTAAGCAGCCGCCATACGCTGCTTCCGTTCGCCCAGGTAGCGCGCGAGGCGAGGAAGAATCAACACGGCGAGCACGATGGCGATGAGCACCAGCGACATCGGGCGCTGGAAGAACACTGCGGCACTGCCCTCGCCGATCGACATGGCGTTGCGCAATTGCGCTTCGGCCAATGGTCCGAGGATCATGCCCACCACCACCGGCGCGGTCGGAAAGTCGAAGCGACGCATCAGCACACCGATCACGCCGATGACATAGAGCAGCACCAGATCGAACGCACTCTGGCGCATGCCATAGGCACCCACCGTCGCGAAGATCAGGATGCCGGCGAAGAGCTGTGGCTTCGGGATCTTGAGCAGCTTGACCCACAGGCCGACCATCGGGAGGTTCAACACCAGCAGCATGACGTTGCCGATGTAGAGCGAAGCGATCAACGCCCAGACCAGCGCCGCCGAGGTGGTGAAGAGTTGCGGTCCTGGCTGGATGCCGTAGTTCTGGAACGCGCCGAGCAGAATGGCCGTGGTGTTGGAGGTCGGAATGCCCAGAGTCAGCAGCGGAATGAGCGCCGCCGTCACCGTCGCGTTGTTGGCGGCTTCGGGGCCGGCCACGCCTTCGATGGCTCCCGCGCCGCCGAACTCGGCCGCGTCCTCGCCCTTGGCGAGCTTCTTTTCCATGGCATAGCTCAGAAAGGTCGGTATCTCGGTGCCACCAGCCGGAATGCAGCCGAAGGGCGCCCCCACAGCCGTGCCACGCAACCAAGCGGGCACCGACCGCTTCCAATCGCGTGCCGTCATGTGCACGCGGCTTAGCTTGTTCTGCGCCTCGACCACCCGTCCTTCGTACAGCACGGCGTAGAGCACTTCGGCCACCGCGAACAGGCCCACGGCAACCAGCACGATCTCGATGCCATCGAGCAGTTCGGGAACGCCGCCGGTGTAGCGGCCCTGCCCCGAGATCTGGTCGAGCCCGATGCAGCCTGCCGCCAGCCCGATGAAGAGCGCCGTCATGCCGCGCAGCGTGCTCTTGCCGAGCACCGCGCTCACCGTGGTGAAGGCGAGCAGCATCAAAAGGAAATACTCGGGCGGTCCGAGCTTCACGGCGAATTCAGCGACGAAAGGCGCAAACAGCGTGACGATGACCGTGGCAATGGTGCCGGCCACGAACGAGCCGATGGCCGAGGTGGCGAGCGCTGCGCCGGCGCGCCCGCTCTTCGCCATTTTGTTGCCCTCCATCGCCGTGACCATGCTCGCGGTTTCTCCCGGCGTGTTCAGCAGGATGGACGTGGTCGAGCCGCCGTACATCGCGCCGTAGTAGATGCCCGAGAAGAAGATCATCGAAGCGGTGATGTCGACCTTGCCGGTGATCGGCAACAACATCGCCACCGCGACCGCCGGGCCGATTCCGGGGAGCACGCCCACCGCCGTCCCGAGCGCGCAGCCCACCAGGCACCACAGCAGGTTGGCCGGCGTGATGGCCGCGGCGAAGCCCTGCATCAAGGCATTGAAGATTTCCATGTCAGAGCCACCCCGTGCTGGTCAGTCCCGGCAGATTGATGGCCAGGAACTGAGTGAACATCCAGAAGACCGGCGCGGAGATCACGATGCCGGTGATCGCGTCCACAGCCCAGGTGCGCGGATCGTCCACACGCGGTTGCCCCGATGCGCGTCGAAGCCCCTGCACCGCCAGCAGATAGCACAGGGCGCAACTCAGGATGAAGCCGATCTTCACGATGAGCGCGGCGTTCAGCAGCAGGCCGGCCGACACCCACACGAAGCCGATCCAATAGCCGCGCGCAGCGCCGCTGGGTGTCTCCAGTTCGCGAAACCCGCCGGTGCGCGCTTCCCAGACCATCCAGACGCCGCACACCGTGAGCGCAATCGCACACAGCCACGGCAGGAAGTTGGGGCCGACCCCGCCGTACCCGGCCTCGCTGGAAATGCCCAAGGCGCCGTAGCCGAGTGCGATCCCGGTGACGGCCACGCCGGCGCCGACCAGGGTTTGGATGAAGATGGCCTGTGCCGAGGTTTCGGGGCCGCCCGGCGCGGAACTGGTCGGCGGAGAGTCGATGGAAGACATGGTCAATCCTTCGTGAGATCA
>JAHJOG010000206.1 GCA_018820395.1 Gammaproteobacteria bacterium
CGCAGCACCTGCACGCCGGCCGCTCGCAACTCATCGGCCGCAGCGGCCGCGCCGAAGGCGTAGAGCACCGCGGTCTGCCGCGCATGCACCCGAGCGCCGAGCGCGAGCACGTGCTGGCAGGCATCGGGTTGCAGTGATCCGAGCTGCACGACGAGCAGGTCGACCGGTGCCACAGCGGCGTCGTCGCGCGCGGCCGAGAGATCGTCATGAACGCCCACCACCTCGCAGCCGGCGGCCGCCTGCAGCCGCCGCGCCAGTCCGCGGCCCACGACCAACGCCTTGACCGGGCTCGCGGCGAGGCTCTGCGACACCTCAGCCTCGGGAAGCGTGCCGAGGCCTCGAAGCGCTTCCAAGTCGAGCTGGGCGATCGTGCCGATGGCGTGACCGTGTTGCGTCAAAACCCGCAGCCAGCGCAAGCGCTGAACGTCGGCTTCGCTGTACAGCCGCTGCCCGTTGCCTTGCTTCGGCGCAGCAACGACGCCATAGCGCCGCTCCCACACGCGCAGCGTCGTCACGGGCAAGCCGGCAAGTCGCGCTGCCGTCCCGCTGCGCATGCGCACGGCGCCAGAGGTGGGCGCGGCGGGCCGATGGGGAATCAGGGTGTTCATCAAGGAAGTTCCGCGGCAGAAAGGCAGGAACGCGAGGTTCGTGAATGACTCGATCATGACACGGTTATTTGGCTATATCCAGAGTCGATAACGGTTTTGTCTATGGAATTCGCTCTACTATGCGACTCATATCGAAGTCGAAACATCCCATGCCTCACGCATTGACCGCCCCTCGTCCCGAAGCGCCCAGCGTCGCGATCGTCGGCGCGGGTCTGTCCGGCGCCACGTGCGCCGCGGCCTTGCAGCGCGCGGGCTTCCGGGTCACGGTGTTCGACAAGTCGCGCGGAGTGGGCGGACGCATGGCCTCACGCCGGGTGCGCTGGACGTCGGACGCCGGCGAAGCCCACGTGGCCGCCCTCGACCACGGCACGCATCACTTTCTGGCGGAGCAGCCGCGCTTTCGGTCGATGATCGCGTCGGCCGAAGCCGCAGGGTGCGTCGAAAGCTGGCGTCCCGAAGTCCATTCGGTCTGGCCCGGCGCGGCGCCTCTCGGCTTCGTGGCCGTGCCCTGCATGCCGGCACTTTGCAAGCATGTGCTGGCGGGCCTGCCGGTGCGGCCGCTGCAGCAGGTCATGCGGTTGCGGCGCGACGCCGAAGGCTGGCACCTGCAAATGCTGGAAGGCGACAGCGCCGGTCCTTTCGATCAAGTGGTGCTGGCCCTGCCCGCTCCTCAGGCTGCATCCCTCATCGCAAGCCATGCCGACGGCTGGGCCGAGACCCTGGCCGCGGTGCCGATGGCCTCGTGCTGGACCCTGATGGCTGTCACCGACGACGTCGACTGGCCCTGGGACGCCGCCGTGCCGCCGAACGACCCGCTCGCCTGGGTGTCGCGCAACGACCGAAAGCCGGGGCGCGATGCACTGCCGGGCTTCGCCACCTGGGTCGCGCATGCGTCGGCCGAGTGGTCGGCGTCGCATCTGGAAGACGACCCGCAGCAGGTCGAGGCCGAGCTGCGGGCCGCGCTCAGCACGCTCATTCCCAATGCGCAGCAGGTGCAGTGGCACCATGCCGGCGTGCATCGCTGGCGCTACGCGGCCCCCTTGCACGGCGGACTCGACGAGCGAGGCTGCTGGTGGGACGCGCGCCTGGGCGTCGGCCTGTGCGGCGACTTCTTCGGCAACGGCACGGTCGAGGCGGCATGGCACTCGGGTGACGAACTCGCGGATACGATGGTTGCCGAGATCGAGGCGGGCGGGGAATTCACCCTGCCCTTTTTGGATCTAGTCCGGTGAGGGCGCGGTCATCCGAAGCGCGATCAGCGCTCCAACAGCCCTCGTTCACCCACGATAACCAGGAATACAAATGAACATCCCACGAAGAACCTTTCTGATGACGGTGGCCGCGGTGGCCGGTGCCTCGGCCGGCACGGCTGCGATGGCGCAGGCCAAACTCGACGAAAAAGACCCGCAGGCCGTCGCGCTCGGCTACGTCAACGACGCGACCAAGGCCGACACCAAGAAGTTTCCCAAGTACGCGGCAGGCCAACATTGCGCCAACTGCGCGCTGTACCAGGGGAAAGCCGGCGATGCAGCCGGTGGCTGCCCGCTGTTCGCAGGCAAGACCGTGGCGGCTGCCGGCTGGTGCAGCGCCTGGGCCAAGAAGGCCTGACGATCCAGTCGCCTTCGGTCGACCAACGTGCGCCATCTCTACATCGTGCTGGGCGACCAGCTCGATCCGGGGGCGCCGTTGTTCGACACCTTCGACCCGGCGCAAGATCGGGTCTGGATGGCCGAGGTGGCCGAAGAGTCCACCCACGTCTGGTCGGGCAAGGCGCGCATCGCGCTCTTTCTTTCGGCGATGCGGCACTTTGCCGATCGGCTTGGCCAAGCAGGCATGCCGCTGCACTACGTGCGGCTCGATGATCCGAACAATCAAGGAACGCTCGCTGGCCAGCTCGCCGCCGACATCGAGCGGCTGAAGCCCCGGCAACTTGTCGTCTGCGCGCCCGGTGACTGGCGCGTGCTGCAGGATCTGAAGCGCACCGCCGCGGAGACGGGGCTGCCGCTGGACGTGCGCGAAGACCCCCACTTCTTCTGCACGGTGCGCGAGTTCGCTGCGCATGCCAAAGGTCGGCGCACGCTGCGCCTCGAAACCTTTTACCGCGAGATGCGGCAGCGCCATGGCGTGCTGATGCAAGGCGAAGGCGACGAGCCCGTGGGCGGCCGTTGGAACTTCGATGCCGACAACCGCGCCTCCTTCGGCCGCGAAGGACCGGGGTTCCTCCCGCCGCGCATCTCGTTCGAGCCCGATGCGATCACGCGCGAAGTCATTGCGCTGGCGGAGGCGCGCTTTGCCGACCACCCGGGCTCGCTCGACCGCTTCGACTGGCCGGTGACGCGCGAGCAGGCGTTGCAGGCGCTGCACGACTTCGTCACGTACCGGCTGGCGGCCTTCGGGCCCACACAGGACGCCATGTGGCCGGGCGAGCCCTGGCTCTTCCATTCATGGCTGTCGTCGTCGCTCAATCTCAAGCTGCTGAATCCGCGCGAAGTGGTGGCCGCGGCCGAAGCGGCCTATGCCGACGGCACTGCACCGCTGCAAAGCGTCGAAGGCTTCGTGCGGCAGATCCTGGGCTGGCGCGAGTACGTGCGCGGCATCTACTGGACGCGCATGCCGGCCTACGCGGACCACAACGCGTTCGATGCGCACGAAGACCTGCCCGCCTGGTACTGGACCGGCGACACCGACATGGCCTGCCTGCGCGACGCGATCTCGCAGACGCTCGACAAGGGCTACGCGCACCACATTCAGCGGTTGATGGTCACCGGCCTCTTTGCCCTGCTCTACGGGGTCGAGCCCCGGCAGGTGCATGCGTGGTACCTCGCCGTGTACGTCGATGCGGTCGAATGGGTGGAGTTGCCCAACACACTCGGCATGAGCCAGTTCGCGGACGGCGGGCTCATGGGCAGCAAACCCTATGTCGCGACCGGCCGCTACATCGACCGAATGAGCCCATACTGCAAAGGCTGCCGCTACGACCCGGCCTTGCGCAGCGGCGAAGACGCCTGCCCGTTCACCACGCTCTACTGGGACTTTCTGATGCGACACGAAGAGATGCTTTCGACGAACCAGCGCATGTCGCTGCAGGTGCGCAATCTGCAGCGGCTGGACGCCGAGGAGAAACGCGCGATCCGCGCGCGAGCGGCCGAGATCCGAGACTGCCAACCATCATGAACGCCGCGGCACCGAAATATTTGCTTCTCGCCCTGGTCACCGCCTTCGCAGCAGCGGGGTGCGCATCGCAATCGCCGGCTGTGCCGGACGATGCCCCGTCTGCGGCCACACGCGCCGCCCTGGCCTGCACGCTGCCTTCCAACTGCGTCAACTCCACGGAATCAGGCCTGCCGGCATTGCGCTACCAAGGTACGCGCGAGCAGGGCATGGCCGTATTGCGCGCCACCCTGGCAAGCTACGCCGAGGCGCGCGTGGTTTCGAGCGATGCGCAGAGCGTGACTGCGATCTTCTCCACGCCGCTCGGCTTCCAGGACAAGGTCGAGTTCATCGTGGACCCTGACACCCGACGCATCGACTTTCGTTCCGCATCCGGCTTCGGCCTCTACGACCTGGGCAAGAACCGCTCGCGCATGCGCGACTTCGCGACGCGCTTCGCCAAACAGCAGTCTTCGCGCTGAATCAGGCCCCCAGCGCCAAGTGCTGGCCATGCAACGCGGCCGAGGCCGATGACACCAGAAAGCCGACCGCCTGCGCGGCCTCTGCGGTCGACACCCAGTGGTCGGGCGACACGTCGGGCATGGCTGTGCGGTTGGCCGGCGTATCGAGCGTGCTCGGAGCAATGCTGTTCACGCGGATGCCATGCGGCGCGAGTTCGGCCGCCGATGCTTCGACCAACCGCTGCAGCGCGCTCTTCGATGCGATGTAGGCGGCCATCTCCGCCGCGCCCCGCGCGGCGGACCGAGCGGTAACGGCAATCACGCTGCCCGACCCGGCCTCGATCATCGAAGGCACCAGCGCCTGCGACACCGCGACGAACGACCAGGCGTTGAGATTCATCATGCGGTCCCACGCCTCGCGGCTCAGCGCGTGCACGGGCTCGCCCATCTCGAAGCCGCCCGCAATGTGCACCAGCGCATCGACGCGGCCGAAGGCCTTCAGGATGACCGAGGAGGCATCGCTCATGGCCGCCGCCGACGTGACGTCGGCCTCCACCAGCACATGGCGCGAGTTGTCGACGCCCGGAAACGCCTCCAGCAGGTGATCCATGCGGTGATCGACCAACGCCAGCCGCGCGCCCTGGTCCTGAAAGTGCTGGACCACGGCGCGACCCAGCGCACCGGCGGCTCCCGTCACGACCAGTTGCAGCGGGGAATTGACTTCGATCATGGAACGCTCCTTGAAGACCGAAGATGGTACCCCCGGCGACCCATCCGGCGGGGCAAGGCTGGCATCATGTACGCCTGTCTTTGAATGGAGTCGTCATGAAAGAAGTCGTCGTCGTCAGCGCCGTGCGCACCGCCATCGGAACCTTTGGCGGCAGCCTCAAGGATGTCCCGCCCACCCAACTGGCCGCACTGGTCACGCGCGAATCGCTGGCGCGCGCCAAGGTCGACGGCAAGGACGTCGACCATGTGGTCTTCGGGCACGTCGTCAATACCGAGCCGCGCGACATGTACATGGCGCGCGTGGCCGCCATCGAAGGCGGGTGCGCGCAAGAAACGCCGGCTCTCACGGTCAACCGTCTGTGCGGCTCGGGCCTTCAGGCCATCGTTTCCGCGGCGCAGGCCATTCAGCTGGGCGATGCCAAGGTCGCCGTCGGCGGCGGCGCCGAGAACATGAGCCGCGCCCCGTTCGCGTCGCTCTCGGCACGCTGGGGCGTGCGCATGGGCGACACCAAGCTGGTCGACATGATGATCGGCGCCCTGCACGACCCGTTCCAGAACATCCACATGGGCGTCACGGCCGAGAACGTCGCCAAGAAATGGGGCATCACGCGCGAGGCACAAGACCAGACCGCGCTCACCAGCCATCAGCGTGCACAGAAGGCCATCGAAAGCGGCTACTTCAAATCGCAGATCGTCCCCGTGCCGCTCCCTAACAAGAAAGGGCCGGCCCAGTTCGACACCGACGAGCACGTCCGCTTCGACGCCAAGATCGAAGACATGAGCAAGCTCAAGCCGGCCTTCCTGAAAGAGAACGGCACCGTCACTGCGGGCAACGCGTCGGGCATCAACGACGCGGCGGCCGCCGTCGTCCTCATGGAAAAGGAAGAAGCCGCACGGCGCGGGCTCAAGCCCATGGCGCGCATCGTGGCCTATGCCTTCGCAGGCGTCGACCCCGCCTACATGGGCATCGGCCCCGTGCCCGCTTCGCGCAAGGCCCTCGAAAAGGCCGGCCTGAAGGCGTCCGACATGGATGTGGTCGAAGCGAATGAAGCCTTCGCCGCCCAAGCGTGCGCCGTCAGCAAGGACCTCGACCTCGACCCCGCCAAGGTCAACCCCAACGGCTCGGGCATCTCGCTCGGCCACCCGATCGGCGCCACCGGGGCGCTCATCACGGTCAAGGCGCTCCACGAACTCGAACGCATTCAGGGCCGCTACGCCCTCGTCACCATGTGCATCGGCGGCGGGCAAGGCATCGCGTGCATCTTCGAGCGCAGCTGAAGGAAACGCCTGCGCGCTATGGCTATAATCGCGGTCTTGCCTGCATGACGGCAAAGTCATTCAGGGGCTCTTAGCTCAGTTGGTAGAGCAGCGGACTCTTAATCCGTAGGTCGAGTGTTCGAGTCACTCAGGGCCCACCACCAAACACCCCGTGGTTATTGAAAAGCCCGCTATCGAATAGATGGCGGGCTTTTTTCATTTCAAGGCCGCATGGCGCCGCTCCTCGGCACTCCTGATGGGTTCGAGTGAAACAAGCGCATCCAGATCCCGCCCGACGCCAGCGCGGTGACAATACCGCATGACTCAGGCCAAGCGCTTCTCGACACGCATCGACGTCAGTTTGCAGCAACCGAAAGCCGCCTGAGCCATGGTGCGGCCGCTGGCGGCGCCCGGCGCCACGATTCTCCAGACACTGCCGAACGGGGTCAGGCTTCTTGTCGTCCCGATGCCGCATGTGCAAAGCGCCAGCGTGGGCGTGTTCCTGCGTGTGGGCTCCCGCGACGAAACACCTTCCTCGAACGGGATCAGTCATGTGTTGGAGCACATGGCGTTCAAAGGAACGAACGCCCGATCCGTCCAGGCCATCAACCTGGATGCAGAGCGGCTGGGCGCGGAAGTCAACGCGTTCACCGGCAAGGACACGACCGGCTACTTCATGACCGGCCTGGGCCGGCACGCAGAGCAGCTGCTGCGCATGACCGCCGATATCGTGCTGCACAGCACTTTTCCCGAGACCGAGCTCCAGCGCGAGCTGGATGTTATTCGACAAGAGGCCATCGAGTACGAGGAAGACCCCGAGGACAGCGGCAGTGATTTGCTCGACCGCGCGATCTGGGGCGACGACCCCATGGGCATGCCGGTGATTGGCACCGTGGGGAACATCGAGGGCTTTACCCGTCAAGACCTGGTCCGTCACGTGCAGTCGCACTATGTCGCGGAAAACACCGTCGTCGCCGCTGCCGGCAACTTCGACGTCGACGCCTGGCTGGCGCTCGCGACGGAGCTGTTCGAACCGATGCGACCCTCGGAGGCACCGTCCGTCTCGCGCCTTCCGGCGCCGGCGGCGTACGTCGGTCAACCCCTGGCCCGTCGCTTCACGCAGGTGTCCCAGGTCTACCTGAACATCGCCTTCCCGGTGGCGCCGGCGCGACTGGACCAGATGTCGCAGCAGCGCTGGCGCCTGGCGGCATCCCTCGCCACCAACCTGTTCGGTGGCGGAATGTCGGCGCCGCTGGTCGACACGGTCCGGGAGCAGCTCGGCCTGGCCTACACGGCGCATTCCACGCTCGACAGCGGGGACGTCTGGGCCAACTTCGTCGTGCATGCGGTCACCACCCCGGACAAGCTCGAAGCGCTGGTGACGTCCACAGGCAGTCTGCTGCATGCGCAGTCCGGCGCCATCGATCCCGTGCACCTGGAGCGGGCGAAGAACCAGCTCACGGTGTCCCGCGTGCGCGCAGGGGAACGAACGTACGCGGCGATGGAGCAGGCGGTCGACGAGGTCTTCGCCAGCGCAAGCGTGACGCCGATGGCGCAAGCGCTTGCCATGATCGAGGACATCAGCGCGCAAGAGGTGCAGGACGTCTTCGGTCGGATGCTGGCGAACGCGCCTGCATTGGCGATCGCCGGCAAGGGGGTCAGTGCGCGGATGGCACGACAGTTGGCGGCGCGGTTGCAGCACGCGTACGCGTGAGAGATTGCCAACCCGGGCATCTTTTGGGGAGATGCCTGCGGCAGAGGACTCCAACCCCGACAATGACCGATCGATCCTGCCGGGATCAGTGAACCTCTGTGCCAATGCGATATTTCTTTACGACATTGCCAGTGATTGCCTCGATGGCGATTGCCTCGACGATTTCGGCCCAACCCGCGGTGCCACCCGAGACACCCTGTGCGCAGCGAAGCGCGCTGGAGCGCGACATGGAGGTTGCGAGGTCGAAGGGGCAGATGCTTCGGCGGCAGCGCCTGGAAAGGCAAGTTGAGCAACTTAGGTCGTACTGCAACGACGCAGGCTCGACTCTGACGCATGGCGAACAGGTCGAGCGCCAACAGAAAGTCGTCTCGGAACTTGAACGCGAACTGAGCGATGCCAGGGAGGTGTTGAACCGGCTTCTGACAAAAGCTCCCTAGGGTCCGAGTCTCACAAGTGTCTTGCAGGCTTCGGCAACCGCGGCTTCCTCACGTGTGATCGAGCGGGTCGATCAGTACTGGCTGGACGCGCCCAGTTCACCGCGCACTGTCGAGCGCATCATTCGGCGTTGGTATCGCGCTTCTTCCTTGGAGGCCTTTCGATCGACGATGACGAAGGCAAGGACGAGTCCAAGGGCCGCCGCTCCAAAGAGTGCATCGGCTATTCCGTGTGAGTGACCGTAAAGCAGTGAAGCCGTTCCGGCTGCCGCTGTCGCTGCGGCTCCTCCGAGGATGTGTTTTGTTTTCATCATCGGGTATCGGATGACGCTGGTGGTGCGGGCGTAGTCAGACAGGCCCATCGTCGGTAGTCCATTGCGGGGCCTGCAAACCATCGCGCGTTTCGGGACGAACCAAGCGACAGTCTGGGCTTGCCGGCGCACAACCAACAGTCTCGCAATAGCGCAAGGCGCCAGCCTTGGCGCGGTGCTCTTAACCGAGAGCGAGCGCGGGCGAACGCGTTAAACGCAGTCGGCCGTCCATGGTCTGATACTCGCCGCTTTCGCGGGACAAGAGCGCTCGCTCGTCCATCAAGGCATAGGCCTTCGAAATTTCCACGGGCGCGTGGGGCTTGGCCACGAAGCCGATCCTTACCTGATAGGTTGTGCTTTCGACGACAGTCCAGGGCCTTCCCTGGCTGTCCATTGCCGTAAAGCGATCGGTCTCGCGCACGATTTGTTCATATGTGGCCATGCGCAGAGCATCTGCCGCCTCCAGGCATGACCACTGACAACAAGCAACCTGCATTGATGCAGGACGGGGCGCCGCTCTCGAGCGCGAGCATGACAAGGCGCCAACCACCGATGCGGGCCCCCTTCCTGCAAAGCGCAGCACATTCAGTTTCCTGTCACGTGGCAACAGCCGCAGCGGCTGACCTGCCGATCAGGGCGCAGCGCACCGCTACAGGGACGTAGACCGCGACCCATCCGATTTGACGGTACACCATGCTGCTGGCGTCAAGATCTACTTCACCTGCGGGTTGACCGCGAGCACGGCGTCGGTTTTGCGCCAGTTGCCAGACAGAAAGCGCTGCCCTGGCTTCTCCACCAATAGGTAGCTTACGGACGCGATCAGAAACAAGACCGGGAAAAAGACAACCTCCGGTACAGCGGGCCAACCAAGCGTCGCCACAAAAACCTTGATGAGAATCTGGTGCAGCATGTAGATGGAAAAACTGATCTCCCCAAGAAACATCACCGGCCTCCACGAAAGTGAGCGGGCCAATGCGCCGCGACTCGATGCGAATATTCCAATGAGCAGGGCGAACACCCAACAAGACCCAGCCGGACCAAAATAGAGTTGGGCATAGTTGCTTAGCACCTGCGAATAGATGTGGCTGCCGGCATAGCCCAACCAGAACACACACAGCGCCAAGACGCCGACCTCCAGAAGCGTCCACGCAAATGGCGAAAGTTGCCTCGGCCTGACGTACTTGTTCCAGACAACCCATGTCGACATACCGAGTACGAACTCGAAAATTCGCATCACGGGGCTGGGATAACTGGCGAAATAAGCGGTAGCTTGATTGAAGTTTTCGCTGGAGATCGGAAGGTCTGAAAGTCTCAGGATCAGAAGCAGTGCCGAAGCCATCACAGCAGTGCCCAGCAGCTTCCATCCCCAGGTGCGCTCGATATTGACCAGCAGCAGCGGAAAGGCCAGGTAGAAGAAAAACTCTGTCGAGATGCTCCACGACACCGCGTTCCACGAGAAGGTGTAGGCAAGGAACGGAAAAATCGAATGGACGAGCGCGAGGTTGAAGCCAAGCACGACCCACTTGTCGAAAATACCCGGGCCGTCGAATGTGATGGATCCCTCAGGAACAGCGGAAACCAGAAAGACAATGGCCAGAACGTGCACGGGCCATAACCTTGCGAATCTGGCTCGGACAAACGACCCATAGGGCGGCATTGCCTTGGTGCTGTAGACGTGAGTCAGGATGAAGCCCGACAGCACGAAAAAGAAACTCACCCCCTGAAACATCGTTTCCGGCGCATGTTGCAGCCAGCTCCAGTGCAGCACGTTGCGCGAGTGGTGCACGATGATCATCAACGCTGCAAAGAACCGAAGGCTGGTGAGGCATTTGAGGTCTTCGACGAGCTGGTTTTCTTTCACTCGAGGAGTTTATCGACTTCGCGCCCCCGAAGCGTGCGGTCGGCAAAGCTGGCAGGTGCCCATGTCGCGCTCGGAATGAGCAGGCTACTCGTAGCCACGGCGCTCAGGGCGCCAGGTACTTCTTGAGGATCCCGGCCCCCACCGTGTACTTGGGATCGACGAAGTTGCCGAGCCGCACCTTGCCGCACTGGCTCAGCATCATGTAGGCGTCCCACTTGTCGTAGCCGAACTCGGCTTCCATCCACAGAATGAGTTCCTTGTAGGCGATGCGGGTCGCGTCTTCGAGTGGCCGGGCGCTGCCGATGGCGAGGATCATCTCTTCGTTCTCGAGGCGCGGCCATTCGAGCTTCCAGCCCTTGATGACGTCCACGCGGATGGTCGTGGTGCTGGGGTATTCGACGGCCGTGCCGCACACCTCGCCGTCGCCCTGGCAGGCGTGCGCGTCGCCGATGAAGAGTCGGCCGCCTTCGGTGCGCACGGGCAGGTAGGTGATGCTGCCCGGCCCCATGTCCGGCAGGTCCATGTTGCCGCCGTGCTGGTCGGGGGTGAGGCTGTTGATGGAGTCGATCTCGGGCGAGCAGCTGAGCGTGCCGATGTGCGGCCGGTACGGCAGCGTGACGCGCTTGCTCCAGTACACGCCCTCTTCGTCGACGTCGATCTTGCGCACCTTCTCGGGCAGCGATTCGGCCAGGAGCGCCGTGAACGCGGTGCCGCTCAGCGCGCCGAAATCCGGAATCATGCAGCAGGTGCCGCGCGGGTTCGGGCCGCGCGGCGCCATCGACTCGATGTACACGGCGATGGTGTCGCCGGGCATGGCGCCCTCGATCATGATCGGCCCGTTCTGCGGGTTGACGAAAGGCATGGTCAGCACCTTCGACGGCAGGTCCTGCTCGGTGTTGACCTTGCCGTTGAAGGCGTCGCGCGTCTCGACCACGATGCGGTCGCCCGGCTGCACGGTGAGCACCGGCGCTGAATACGGACCGATCGTGAAATGGAAGGTGCCTTGCGCGGCCTCGTTGAGGTCGTGCGTCGTGGCCGAGGCACCGCGCGCGACGCCCCGCGTGTTCATGATGGATGTGTCGAGCCAGCTCATGGTGTTCTCCGGGTGGTTGTCGCGTTCAGATCATCAGGTGGTTGCGCACCGACTGTGCATTCATGTGGCCCGGCTCGATGTGGCCGACCACGCGGCCTTTTTCCATCACGTAGGCCCGCTCGCCCACGTCGAGGATGGTGTCGAGGTTCTGCTCGACGAAGAAGATCGTGGTGCCCAGGTCGCGCCGGATCGAGCGCAGCACGTCGCAGATCAGTTGGACGATCGACGGCTGGATGCCTTCCGACGGCTCGTCCAGCAGCATCAACGCCGGGTTGCCGATCAAGGCGCGGCCGATGGCCAGCTGCTGCTGCTCGCCGCCGGACATGGTGCCGGCCAGCTGGTTGCGACGTTCCGCCAAACGCGGAAAGTACTGATACACCAGCTCGGGCTGCTTCTTGCCCTTGGGGCCGCCGACGAGCTCGCCGACCATGAGGTTCTCGGCCACTGTCATGCGCGGAAACACCTCGCGCCCCTGCGGCACGTAGCCGACGCCGCGCCGTGCGCGGGCATCGCTCGGCAGCGTGGCGATGTCGCTGCCAAGAAGACGGATGCTGCCGGCGCGCGTGCGCAACAAGCCCATCAGGCAGCGCATCGTGGTCGTCTTGCCGACGCCGTTGCGGCCGATGAGCGCGACGATCTCGCCCTTGCCGACGCGCAGGTCCACGCCTTGAAGAATGGGCGTCGCGCCGTAGCTGGCCTGCAGGCCGCTGACTTCGAGCACGGTTTCAGTGGTCATGCGTCTTGCCCAGGTAGATTTCGGCGACGCCCGGGTCGGCGATCACCTCGGCCATGGAGCCTTCGGCGAACACCTTGCCGAAATGCAGCACGGTCACGCGCTGCGCGATCTGCCGGATGAAGGCCATGTCGTGCTCGACCACCAGCACCGTCATGCCTTCGGCGTTGAGACGCTGGATCAGTTCGCCGGTCTTGAAGGTCTCCTCGGGCGAGAGACCCGCGGTGGGCTCGTCCATGAGCAGCAGCACCGGCTTGAGCGCGACCGCCATGCCGATCTCCAGCCACTGCTGCTGGCCGTGCGCCAGCGCGCCGGCCGGCTTGGTCGCGTCGGCGGCGAGGTCGAGCAGCTCGAGCAGCCGCTCTTCCTCGTTCGCCAGATCGGCACCGCGCACGTGGTGCTGCAGCGCGATGTGGATGTTCTGGCGAACCGGCAGTTCCTTGAAGACGCTGGGCGTCTGCATCTTGATGCTCATGCCCTGCTTGACGCGCTCGTAAGGGCGCTTGCGGGTGACGTCGGTGTCGAGGAACTCGATGGTGCCCGAGCTCGCCTCGTGCGTGCCGACCACCAGCTTGAAGAAGGTGCTCTTGCCGGCGCCGTTGGGGCCGATCAGGCAGTGGATGTCGCCGCGGTTCACGACCAGGTCGACGTCGGACACGGCAGCGTGCCCGCCGAAGTGCTTGGACAGGCCGACGGTCTTCAGCACCGCGCTCATGCGCTGCGCTCCTGCGGCGCGAGCCGCGGCGCGGGGCGGCGCAGCAGCCGGCCGACCAGCTGCGTGATGCCGATGACAAAGCCCTGCGGCGCCAGCATCACCGTGCACAGCAGCAACACGCCCATCAGCAGCAAGGCAGCCTGCTGGCTGTAGACCGTGAGCGTCTGGAACACCAGCAGGATGATGAAGGAGCCCGCCAGCGTGGCCGTGATGTCGCCGCGGCCCGAGAACGCGACCCAGACGATGGGCATCGCCGCGGCCGGAAGCCCCACGCTGGCCGGCGTGATGAACTGGCCCCACGAGGTGTAGAGCACGCCGCTCAGGCCGGCGAGCGTGGAGCCGATCACGAAGGTGGCGAGTTGGTACTTGCGGATGTCGTAGCCCAGCAGCTCGGCGCGCTGCGGGTCTTCGCGCACGGCCACCACCACGTTGCCGAAGCGCGAGTTGAGCAGCATGCGCAGCCCCAGGTAGACGATGACGATCAGCGCAAGCACCAGGTAGTAGAGCGCCGTGCCTTCGAACATCAGCGGCTGGTCGTCCTTCCACGGGATGTTGAGCGGGAACATGTCCTTCATGCCGTTGAAGCCGTTGAGCCGCGCGCTGCCGATGCGCCATTCGGGGCCTGCCGTCTGCCCGAGGAAGAAGGCCAGCACCAGCGTCGCCGACAGCGTGACGATGCCGAAGAACACTCCGCCGACCCGACCCCAGATCATGAAGTAGCCGAGCACGGCTGCCGCGATGGCAGCGAGCGCCAGTGCGATGGCGAGCGCCAGGAAGGTGGTGCCGTTCTCGCCGCCGAGGTTGATCGCCAGCACGCCGTAGCCGTAGCCGGCGATGCCGAAGAAAAAGGTCTGGCCGAAAGACATCATTCCGCCATAGCCCCACACCAGGCACAGGCCCATGGCCATGAAGACCCAGATCAGCAGGTAGGCGGTGTTGCCCACGTCGTACGAATCGGCGAAAAAGGGGTAGACCGCGGCGCCGATCAGGATGAGGAGAAAGCCGACCCAGAACGCGCGGCCGGTGCCGAGCGTCTGGGGGCCGTTGAGAAGTCGAAGCATGTCGTCGAGGTCCTTGGATCGTTCAGCGGGTGCGGCGGCCGAAGTAGCCGGAGAGTCCTTCGGGCAAGAGGCGGATCACGACGATCACCGCCAGCAGCATGCCGATCTGGCCGATGATCTGGCCGCCCCAGCCGTTGAGCGCGGTGCGCACCCCGGCCAGCAGGATGCCGGCCGGCGCGGTGCCCAAAAGCACGTTGGCCCCGCCCACCACCACCGTGACGAAACTCTCGACCAGAAAGCTCGCGCCCATGGTCGGGATCAGCGTCATCGTCGGCGCGTACATGGCGCCGCACAGGCCAGCCAGCGCCGCGCCGATGCCGAAGCTCAGCGCGTACACGTTGCCCACCCGCACGCCGGTGGCCTGCGCGATGGCGGCGTTCTGCATCGTCGCCCGCGCATGCACGCCGAAGCGCGTGCGCATGAAGATGAAGTAGATCGCCGCGAGCACCGCCACCGCCACGGCGAAGAGCACCATGCGGTACACCGAGAAGGTGTAGTCGCCGACCGTGAAGCTGCCCGCCGGGGTGCCCACGCCCGCGAGCGACGAGCCGAAGACCAGCAGCATGCCCTGCGTCACGATGAGGCTCAGCCCCCAGGTCGCGAGCAGCGAATCGGTCGGCCGCTTGTAGAGCTTGCGCACGATCGACCATTCGACCGCGACGCCGATCAGCCCCGCCGCCAGCATGCCGCACAGCTGCGCCAGCGGCAGCGGAAAGCCGCCATGCACCAGGCCCACGGTGACGTAGGCCCCGCACATGATGAACTCCCCGTGCGCCATGTTGATGACGCCCATCATCCCGAAGACGATGGCCAGGCCCGCTGCGGAAAGGATCAGGAACGCGAAGACGTCGGCGAACTGATAGAGGAACGAGAAGACTTCGGCGAACACCGCAACAACCTACATCTTCTTCGGCAGATCGGACGGCGTGTACTGCTTGCGATCGTTCTTCTTGGTCAGGTCGCAGCCAATCTGGCCGAGCCAGTAGGGCTGGATGGTTCCGTAGTCCTTGAGCACCTTGACGGCGTGCTTGTCGTCCACGGCGATCAGGCGCATGCGGTGCGAGGTGTGCTGGCTCTTCGGGTCGATGCAGACCTGGCCTTCGGGCGCCTCGATGCAGGCCTTGCCGGTCGCGATCACCTTGCGCATGTCGGCGAGCTTGGTCGACTTGGCCTGCTCGACCAGCGCCTTGTACATGTAGATGCCGGTGTAGGCGTTGTAGCCCATGTCGTTGATGTAGGGCTCGTTGGGGAACTTGGCCTTCCAGCGCTTCTTGAATGCGTCCGCTTCGGGCGTGTCGATCTCCTCGAACCAGTTGGCGGCCGCGTGCATGCGGTTGAGCGCCGGTGGTGCGAAGCGCTTGTGCTCGAAGCCCAGCATGACCTTGATCGACGAGCCCATCGGCAGGTTGAGCTGCGCGGCCTGCGCCTGCTCGAAGAACGAATCCTGCGCGGCCCCCACGTTGATGGTGAGGATCCAGTCGGGCTTGGCCTTCTGGATGTTCTGGATGGTCTGCGCGAACTGCGAGACGCCGAGCGGAATGAACTCCTCGCCGACCACGGTGCCGCCGAGTTCCTTCAGGATGGTGCGGTTCCATTCCGCGGAGATCTGGCCGAAGTTGTAGTCGGCCGCGACCACGTACACCTTCTTGCCGAAGGTCTGGACCATGTAGGGGATGAGCGTGGAGAACTGCTGCTCGGGGATCGCGCCCATGCTGATCATGTTGGCGTCGCACACGCCGCCTTCGTACTGGTTGGTATAGAAGTAAGGCGTCTGCGTCTTGTTGACGATCGGCCGCACGGCTTCGCGCGAGGCCGAGGTGATGCCGCCGATGAGCACGTCGACCTTGTCCTTGCTCAGCAGCCGGCGCGTGAACTCCTGGTAGCGCGCGTTGTCGCCCTGCGGGTCGAGGTGGATGAGATCCAGCGGACGGCCCATGACGCCGCCGGCCTTGTTGATCTCTTCGACCGCGAGTTGCGAGCCGTGCAGCTTGGGCAGCCCGATCAAAGCGAGGTCGCCGGAGATGTCTTCCAACAGGCCGATCTTCAGTGGCTCCGCGGCGTGCGCAGGAGTGACGGACAGTGCGGTCAGCGCGAACGCCGATGCCATTGCAGCGAGTGAGGTCCGGAGTTTCATGATGAGTTCTCGAGGTTGAAGTTGTGAAGGAAGGAACGGCGCGCGGTGCTCAGGGCAGCGGATGCTGGCGATGCCAGTCGGTCGCCTGCTGAAAGGCCCAGCCAGCGCGCACCAGCAGGCCTTCTTCGAAGTGGCGCGACACGAACTGAAAGCCGACCGGCATGTGGCCGTCGGTGAAGCCGCCGGGCAGCGTGATGGTCGGGCTGCCGGTCATGTCGAACGGGCAGGTGTAGCGCAGCATCGCGGCCATCAGCTCGGCGTCTTCGCCCATGGTCGCCATGCGCGCCATCGTGGGCGACGCGATGCCGGTGGCCGGAATGAGCAGCAGGTCGATGTCCTGGAACACGGCGCGCACGCGGCCGGAGAAAGCGTGGCGGCGAAGGATGATCTTCTGGTAGTCGGTGCCGCTCTGGGCCAGGCCGAGGTCGATGAGCCCGCTCACCGCCGGGCCGTACTGGTCCTTGCGCGAGGGATAGGTGGTCTCGTGCACCACGGCGGCCTCGATGCCGCACAGCGGGAACCAGTCGGCGATCGCCTGCGTCGGGTCCGGAAACACCACTTCTCGGATTTCGCCGCCGAGCGTCTTCACCGCTTCGATGGCGGCCGTGAGCACCTTGCGCGTCGGCTCGTCCACGCCTTCGGTGATCCAGCGAGTGTCGATGCCGACCTTGAGGCCCTTGAGCCCTTCGCTCATGGTCGCGAGATAGTCCGGAACCGGAAGCTGGCTGGTGGTCGGGTCGTCCACGTCGACGCCGGCGATGGCACCCAGCATCGCGCCGGCATCGGCGGCGCTGCGCGTCATCGGGCCGATGTGATCGAGCGTCGCGGCCAGCTCGAATGCGCCGAAACGGCTCACGCGGCCCCAGGTCGGCTTGATGCCGGTGAGGCCGTTGGCCGCCGACGGAAAGCGGATCGAACCGCCGGTGTCGGTGCCGAGCGACCCATAGCAGAGACCGGCCGCCGTGGCGACGCCCGAGCCGCTGGACGACACACCGGGCCAGTGCGCGGCGTTCCACGGATTGCGCGGCGCCTCGATGGTCGGGTGGTGGTCGGCATAGGCGCTCTCGGTCATCTGCAGCTTGCCGAGCATCACCGCGCCGGCGTCGCGCAGCTTGCGCACCACGGTGCCGTCGCGGGTGGGTTTGAAGTCCTGGTACAGCGTCATGCCCGCGGCGGTCACGACCCCTTCGGTCCAGCACAGGTCCTTGATGCCGATGGGCACGCCGTGCAGCGGCCCGCGCTTCTTTCCGGCGGCGATCTCTTCGTCGGCCTGCTTCGCGGAAGCGAGCGCGATGTCTGCCGTGACGCGGGCGTAGCTCTTGAGCTCGCCGTCGAGCTTCTCGATGCGGTCGAGCTGCGCCTGCGTGGCCTCGACCGCCGACAGCTCACGCGACTGGATGAGCTTGCCGACTTCGAGCAGCTCGAGATAGTGAAGATCTGAGGTGGACATGGTTTCCTGCTCCGGGCGTTTCGAGGTGTCGTGGTGGCACTGCAGCCACCTGTTCAATGTGCCGGCCTTGCGCTGCGGGCGCTTGGACCGCGGCGCCATCGCGATGTGCTGGCACAGCCAGTCGGTCGATCAGGCCAGGGGCGGCGCCTGGCGGTGGAATGCCGTCGCCTGCTGGAAGGCGTGGCCGGCGCGCAGCAGCGTCGCTTCGTCGAACGGGCGCCCGATGATCTGCATGCCGATCGGCAGCCCGTCGGGGTCGAAGCCGCAGGGCACGTTGAGCGACGGAAGGCCCGTCAGGCTCGCGATGCCGGTGAACTGCATGATGGCCGAGAGCATGTCCTCGTCGACGCCGTGCTCGATCGCGACGCGGGTCTCGCCCAGCCGCGTGGCCGCGAACGGCAGCGACGGACAGACGAAGACATCGACCGAGGCGAACGCGTCCATGAACTCGGCCCGCAGCAGCGCCCGATAGCGCTGCGCCTGCAGATAGTGCGTGGCCAGCAGCAGCTCCCCCGCGTCCAGCAGGGTGCGCACGTCGTCGCCGTAGTCGTCGGGCCGCTCGCGCAAGGTGCGCTGGTGATAGGTGCTGGGCTCGGCCGACTCGATCGTGAGCTGGGCCGAGATGTTGCCGTGGATGTTGTCGATCTCTACCTCCACCACCTGGGCACCGAGATCGACGAAGGTGGCCAGCGCGGCGCGCACGGCATCGTGCACGGGTTTTTGCAGATGCTCGAAGAAGTAGCCCGGCACGATGCCGATGCGCAGGTGGCGACAGCCGGCTTTCAGGTGGCGCGTGTAGTCGTCGCAGGTGCGCCGCGCGCTGGCAGCGTCGTTGGCATCGAAGCCGGCCATGGCACCGAACATGAGCGCGCAGTCTTCCACGGTGCGCGTCATCGGGCCGGCGGTGTCCATGCTCCAGGCCAGCGGCACGATGCCATGGTTGCTCACGCGCCCGTAGGTCGGCCTGAGCCCGACCGTGCCGTTGATGGCCGACGGCAGGCGGATCGAGCCGCCCGTGTCGGTGCCGACCGCCCCCTGGCAGAAGCGCGCCGCCACGGCGACGGCCGAGCCGCCGCTCGACCCGGCCGGAAAGCGCTCGGTGTTCCACGGGTTGCGCACCGCACCGTAGTGCGGGTTGGCCGAGGTGCCACCCCAGGCGAACTCGTGCATGTTCGTCTTGCCGATGAAGATCGCGCCAGCCTGGCGCAGCCGCGTGGTCACGGTGGCATCGGCTTCGGGCAGCCAGTTGGCCAGTACCTTGCTGCCCGCCGTGGTGCGCAGGCCGCGCATGGCGATGTTGTCCTTGAGCGCGATCGGCACGCCGTGCAGCGGTCCCATCGAGTGCCCCGCCCGCGTGAGCATGTCGGCGGCCTTGGCGACTTCTCGCGCCTGTTCTTCATACACGCTGATGAAGGATTTCAGCACCTGGTCGTGGCGACCGATGCGGTCGAGCGATGCGGCGACCAGCTCGGTCGCCGACAGCTCGCCGCACCGGACCGCCGACGCCGCTTCGGCCAAGGTGAGTTCAGTCGGGTTCGTCATGATTGCGGCGAGTCCTCGGCCGCGCCGTGCGGCGGTGTGAAGACCGTGACCGGCATCAGCGCCCGGTGGCGCTCCGCGCTCATCTTGCGGCTCAGTTCGTTGGCATCGCGCCACCAGACAGACAACACGGCTTCGACGGCGGCCGCACGCGCGGGTGTCAACGGCAGATCCGCCACGCGGGCGAGTGCCGCGACGTCGAGCCGCGGGTCGTCGTCGGCCGACGCGGGTGTTTGGTTGCTCATCGCATGTCCCCTTTGTGAGAGGACTCGACGATACGAAGCGCGCGCGGCTACGGCTTGGCTGAGATCGCCAAGCGGTTGGCTTGCGCGCGCCACGACCGGGGGCGCTTCGCCTTCAGCGGGTCAGGGTTGCAGTGCCGGGCGAATCAGTCGCCGCGCAGCAGCGTTTGCGGAGTCACGCCGTAGGTTTTCTTGAAGACGCGGCAGAAGTGCGACAGGTCGCTGAAGCCGAACTGGAACGCGGCCTGCGTGACCTGCCTGACCCGGCCCTCGCGCAACGCGAAATGGCTGGCCTGCACGCGCTGCTTCCACAAGTGCTGCATCGGCGTCGTGCCATGTTCCGCGAAGACGCGCGTGAGCGTGCGCGCGGACACATGCTGGGACGCCGCGATCTGCTCGACGTCGAGTTCGCAATCGTCCAGATGGGAAGCGATGTAGTCGGACGCACGCTGGAACAGTGCGTCGTGCGACGAGCGCACCACGCCGGTGTTGTCCATCTGAAACTGCAGCACCGCCGACACCATGTCGAGCAGCGAACTCGCAACGCGCGCCTGCAAGGCGTCACGGCCGGCGAGTTCCATGGCCGAGGCTTCGCGAATCATGCTGCCGAGCAGCTTGGCGATCGGTGTGCCTTCGGCCAGGTGCATCGCCGTGAGGTTTTCGGCTTCGGGCACCCGGAACAGCAACTGCTTGCGCGGGATGCGGACCAGCAGCGTCGATTCGGGGGCGAGGTCGAACGAGAAAGGCTTGGCCGCGTCGTAGAGGACGATGTCGCCGTCGCGTTGCAGCACGTGCCGGCCGCCCTGCGACAGGTGCCCCGTGCCCTGCACCATGAGGCTCAGCATGAAATCTTCGTTGGGGCCGCTGCGCAGATGCTCGGCATCGCGCTCCCAATAGTGGCGGGGGGAAGACATCTCGGCCAGCGTCAGCACGCCGAGCGAGCGCACCGAAAAACTCGCGTTGAAATCATCGCGGCTGGGCACGCGGCTTGCAGCGGGGATGAAGTGCTTGCACACGACGTCACTCCAGTATTCGAACCGGTGGCTGTCGCTCACACTGGACGTCAAGTACTTGAGTTCCATATGGTATACCCCCGAATGTTCACGAGGATACCGCCTGAAGCAACAAGCGTGCCCCTGAACTTCGGTACAAGGAATCAAATTGAAACTGGAATTTGCCCTGCCCGACGGTCACGTCGCCGAAGTGATCGTGCGCCAGGTGCTCAACGCCGGCTTCTCCGGCCGCACGCGTGAGGCGGTCGCGGCGCATGTCGAAGAACTCCAACGGCTCGGCGTTGCGGTGCCGACCGTCACGCCCATCATGATGCCCGTGTCGCCCTATCTCGCGCAGCAGACCGACAGGGTCTGGGCGCCGCACGGCCACACCTCGGGCGAGGTCGAATGGTGCCTGGTGGTGGCCGATGGCGGCGAGTTGCTGCTGACGCTCGCCTGCGACCACACCGACCGCGCGCTGGAAGTGCATGGCATCCAGTGGTCGAAGAATGCGTCGCCCGATGTCTTGTCGATGGGCGCGTGGCGCTTCGCGGACATCGAGCCGCACATCGATCAGCTCACGCTCAAGGCGTGGGTCACGCACGCGGGCGTCGAGCACGAAATCCAGTCGTCACCGCTGTCCGAATTGCTGCCGCCCTCGTACTGGATCGAGTTGCTGCGCGGACGACAGCTCCTGGAGCCCGGCACCTTGCTGCTGTCGGGCACCGTCAAGATGCACCACGGCGTCGACCAGTTCGCCGACGCCTGGCGAGCAGAGATGTCCGACCCTGTCCTGGGCCGCACGCTCTCGCTCGGCTACGCGGTGGAGCGGCTGCCCGAGCCGATCTGCTGAATCGAATTTTTTACACGACAAAGGAAACACGACATGGCCAAAGCCTATTGGGTGAGCACCTACCGCGCCGTCAAGGACACCGACAAGCTCGCCGCCTATGCCAAGCTCGCCGGCCCCGCACTCACGGCCAACGGCGCCCGCTTTCTCGCGCGCGGCGAACCCGCTCAGGTGTATGAGGCCGGCCTGAAGCAACGCACCGTGCTGATCGAATTCGACAGCGTCGAGCAAGCCATGGCTGCGCACGACAGCGCCGCATACCGCGAGGCACTCGACGCGTTGGGGGATGGCGCCGAGCGCGACATCCGGATCGTCGCAGGCGTGTAGGCGCGTCGCCCCGACGGCGTTGAATGAATGTCCCCACGGGTCGGCAGGCTTCGGGCAACTGCTGTACATTCATCCAGTGCTCATCGAACAAAAACTCGCGGTCCTTGCCGACGCGGCCAAATACGACGCCTCCTGCGCGTCGAGCGGCAGTAACCGGCGCAACTCGGTGGGCGGGCGCGGCATCGGGTCGACCGAAGGCTCGGGCATCTGCCACAGCTACGCGCCCGACGGGCGCTGCATCTCGCTGCTCAAGATCCTCCTTACCAACTTCTGTCAGTACGACTGCCATTACTGCGTGAACCGGGTGTCGAGCAATGTCGCCCGAGCGCGCTTCACGGTGGACGAAGTGGTGCAGCTCACGCTCGATTTCTACCGGCGCAACTGCATCGAAGGCTTGTTCCTGTCGAGCGGGATCATCCAGAACCCCGACTACACGATGGAGCAAGTGGTCGAGGTGGCGCGCGCGTTGCGCGAGGAGCATGACTTTCGCGGCTACATCCATCTCAAGACGATCCCCGACGCGTCGCCCGAATTGCTGCAGAAGGCCGGGCGCTATGCCGACCGACTCAGCATCAACATCGAACTCCCCACGCTGCAAGGCCTGAAGGAGCTGGCGCCGGAGAAGGATGGCGCGGCCATCCGCCGGTCGATGGCGCGGCTCAGGGTGCACATCGACGATGCCAAGGGCGCAGCGCGCGACGCGGCTGCATTGCCGATCGTCTCGTTGCCGCAGGCGAAGCCACGGCGCGCGAAGGCGCCGCGCTTCGCACCCGCCGGCCAGAGCACGCAGATGATCGTCGGCGCCGACGCGACCGACGACCGCACCATCCTGTCGACCTCGGCCAATCTCTATGGCTCGTATCGACTCAAGCGCGTTTACTACTCGGCGTTCAGCCCGATCCCCGATGCGTCGTCGTCGCTGCCGCTGATCGCACCTCCGCTGGTGCGCGAACATCGGCTCTACCAGGCCGACTGGCTGATGCGTTTCTATGGCTTCTCGCACGACGAGATCACCGCAGGCAACGGCGGCATGCTCTCGCTCGACGTCGATCCCAAGCTGGCCTGGGCGCTGGCGCACCGCGACCGTTTTCCGGTAGACCTGAACACCGCGCCGCGCGAGATGCTGCTGCGCGTGCCGGGGCTCGGCACGAAGGCGGTCGAACGCCTGCTCGTGTCGCGGCGCTTTCGTCGCCTGCGCAGCGAGGATCTCGCTCGCCTGCATGTGCCGCTCAAGAAGGTACAGCCCTTCGTCGTGCTCGCCGACTACCGCCCGGGCCGAGCGCTCGAAGCCGCTGACCTGGCGGCGCAGATGAAGCCGCGGCCGGTGCAGGCTTCGCTTTTTTCCTCCTGAGCGCCTACAGCGCTTGCGACGCCGGCGTTCGAGATTCCGGGCATGTCGGCTCTCCCGCTTGCAACGACCACGGTGACGCTCGACGGCGACACCGATTGGCCCGGCTTCCGCCGCGAGGCCCGCGCCCTGCTTGCGCGCGGCACGCCGCCCGATGCGGTCGAATGGCACACGCAGGCGAGTGCGGCGGGTGACCTGTTCGCATCGGCGGGAGCAGACGTCGATGCCGTGTCCGATGAGCCCGGTGAGACGCCAGCGACAACGCCGACATTGCCGGTTCCGGCTACAGCGTCAAAGCCATCGACATCGTCTTCACTCTCGGTCCCGCCCGCCTTCATCCAACTTTGCGAGACCGTGGTGCTGCACAGCGACCCCGGCCGCTTCGGCCTGCTGTATCGCCTGCTCTGGCGGCTTCAGCACGAGCCAGGATTGCGACACGACCCGCTCGACGCCGATCGCGTACAGGCGCAGCACATGGCCCAGGCCGTGCGGCGCGACATGCACAAGATGAAGGCCTTTGTGCGCTTTCGCACGCTGGCTGGCGAGGACGCCGCTTCACCCCTGCACGTGGCGTGGTTCGAGCCGGAGCATCACATCGTCGAGGCCGTGGCGCCCTTCTTCGTGCGCCGCTTCACGCAGATGCGCTGGGCCATCCTCACGCCGGAACGCAGCGTCGAATGGAACGGCGAGTCGTTGCGCTTCGGGCCTGGCGCGATCAAGCAGGACGCGCCGCCCGCGGACGCCGGCGAAGCGCTGTGGCTCGTGTACTACCGCCACATCTTCAACCCCGCCCGGCTCAAACTCGCGATGATGCAGAAGGAAATGCCGCGCCGATATTGGCGCAACCTGCCCGAGGCCGAACTCATCAGCCCCCTCGCCAGCGAGGCGATGGCGCGCAGCGGCCGGATGGTCGATGCGGGGGCCACCGAGCCTGCGCGCCGCATCGCGCCGCTGCCTCGGCCGCCCTCTGTGGAGATGGACATGACGCAGGATGTTTCAACCTTCGATCTGTCGGACGACCCGCGCAAGGCGCTCGAGCAACTGGCGCGCGCAACCAACGTGTGCCGCGAGTGCCCGATCGGTGAACACGCCACGCAATCCGTGTTCGGCGAAGGGCCGGTGCACGCCACCCTGATGGTGGTTGGCGAACAACCCGGCGATCAGGAAGACCTGCGTGGCCGCCCCTTCGTCGGCCCCGCCGGCAAGCTCTTCGATCGCGCCATGGCCGACCTGGGTTGGCCACGCGACCGGTTGTGGGTGACCAACGCCGTGAAGCACTTCAAGTTCGAGCTGCGCGGCAAGCGCCGCATCCACAAGACGCCCAGCCAGCAGGAGGCCGCCGCCTGTCTGCACTGGCTCGAAAGCGAGATCGCGCAGGTCCGACCGGTGGCGCTGATCGCGCTGGGAGCGACGGCCGCTCGCGCATTGCTGGGACGGCCCGTGGCCGTCATGCGCGAACGCGGGCAGTGGCACGAGAGCCCGCGCGGCGAAAAGGTGCTGGTGACGCTGCATCCGTCGGCGCTGCTGCGGGGTGATCCCCAGCAGCACGAGGAAGCCTATGCCGCGTGGCTTAACGACCTCTCGCAGGCCAGCGGCATCGCGCTCGACAAAGCGCCGTGAGAGGCTCGCAAGGCAGGCAAACGGCGGCTCAGCAGCCGCCCGTGCAGACGCCGCCCGCGTCGAACGCCATGGTCTTGCCCGACAACGGAACGTGCACCGGCATCTTGGCGGCCTTGATGAATGCTTCGGTCTTGCTGCCGGCGCGGACCTTGCCCGCGATCGTGCCGACTTCGTTGGCGTGCGAGGCGATCACGGATGCCGGCTTGACCAGGTCGTTCATGACGTAGGCCGCTTCCGCCGGACCGGTGGAAAAGCCGTCGCCGATGTTCATGACGGCCAGCTTGGCGCGGTAGTAGTCGCGCACCACGCGGTCCTGGTCGGCAGTGATGCCGGTGTCGCCAGACAGGTAGGCCACCAGCCCGTTGCTGAAGCGCAGCACGTAGCCGGTCGCGAGGCCGACGTCGCCGGCGATGCCGGCATCTTTCATCGCCTTGCCGAGTTCGCCGCCGATGTACTCGGGGTCCACGCCGTTGCTGTGCATGGCCGTCACCGTGGCGATGCGCACGCCGCCCACCGTCACGCTGCCTCCGAAGCGCGCCAGCATCGAATCGGCCGGATTGCCGCCGTTCGCCTTGAGCTTGGCGGCGAAGAACGGCGGCATTTCGCTGCCGGTGACGATCTTCGATTTCTTCGCGAGGGCGATGTCGACCGCGTTGGAATTCGGCATCGACGACACCGACATGTCGGGACTCGCGCAGCTGCCCGAATTGGGCGCCTTGTTGCGCGCGTTGCCGACGTGGTCACCGTGCATGTGGCTGACCAGGATGATGTCGATCGTGCCCAGGCGCGGGTCGCCACCGCCGGCCACCGTGCGGCCCGGGTCGTACAGGATGCGCGTGCCGTTCGGGTCCTCGAACACCAGCGCCCGGTCCTGCGGACAGAACTCGCCGTCGATGCCGCCGAGGGGCGTGACCTTGACGGTCGGGTTGGACGGGTTGGTCTGAGCGGTCTGCACGCAGGCTGGCAAGGCCAGCATCGCGAGCAGCGCGCCCGCGGCGGCGAGGGCGTGGATGGACTTCATGGTGTTCCTTGGGGTTGGCTCGGCGGCAAGTTACCACGTCCCGAAAACATTCTGTCGGCCGCAGTCCGAAGACCCGAAACGGCACGCGCCGCCACCGCAGCCGCTAGCATGGCGCGATGGCGATTCTCGTAGGCACGGCTTCATGGACCGACAAGACGCTGCTCGACTGCGGGCGCTTCTACCCCAAGGAAGCCAAAACGCCAGAAGCGCGGCTGCGCTTCTACGCGTCGGTCTTTCCGCTGGTCGAAGTCGACTCCAGCTACTACGCGATCCCGGCGCCGAGCAACGCGCACAACTGGGCAGCGCGGACTCCGGAGCATTTCGTCTTCAACATCAAGGCGTTCCGCCTGTTCACCGGGCATCAGACCGACCCGAAGGTTCTTCACAAGGACATCAAGGAGACGCTCGGCTCGTCCCGCACGCTCTACTACGCCAGCACGCCGCCCGATGTGCGCGCAGAGCTGTGGCGCCGCTTCATCGATGCGATCGCGCCGCTCAAGCTCGCCGGCAAACTGGGCCTGGTGCATTTCCAGTTCCCACCCTGGCTCACCTGCACGCGCGAGGGCCGCGCCCACGTCGCGCACTGCGTGGAGCAGATGGCCGGGCACACGCTGAGCATCGAGTTCCGCCACCAGTCCTGGCTCGACGAGGCGCATCGAGCCGCGACCATCGCCCTTCTGCGCGAACTCCGCGTCGTGCATACCGTCGTCGATGGGCCGCAAGGGTTCGCCAACAGCGTCCCGCTGCTCGCTGAAACCACCCACCCCGACTACGCGCTGGTGCGCCTGCACGGGCGCAACACCGAAACCTATAACGCCCGCGGCGCCTCTTCGGCGGCCGAGCGCTTCGACTACGACTACCCCGACGCCGAACTGCGCGAGATCATGGTCGAGGTGCTCCGTCTGGCCTACAAGGTGCGCAACACGCACCTCATCTTCAACAACTGCGACGAGGACAAGGGCCAGCGCAACGGCGTCTCCATGATGAACATGCTGCTGGCCCACGGCTGAACGCCCGACGGGTCAGGCTTCGCGGCTTTCAGAGGGGTCGGATGAGTTCGTGCCGGACAACGGCTCACGGTGCCTTGCGCGTTCAATCACTTTCAGGGACTGGACGAACAGATAGCGCCTCAGGCGGGCCTTGGCGTCCGCCTCGGCGATCCGGGCCGTCTTGAACTTCTGCAGGGCCAGCGGCGCAGGGCCGGCGCCGCTGCCGCACAAGTGGTCGCCCAGCGCTTCGATGAGCCGGTCTCGCGCCGCCACGACGTCGGCGCGGAGGGCCGCCAACTGCCGATGCAAGGCTTCGAGTTCACCAGAATCCATCATCACGGCCGCCGTTTCATAAGTAAGCCGTTTGTACTATTTTCGATTCCGCCGCGCCAGCCACCATTCGGCGTAGTGCGCATTGCAGATGGGACATAGAACCTGTTCGCCGGCTTCTTTTTCAACCGTCGAACAGATTCTTCTGGATCTGGTCCAGGTGCTGAATCAGCAGCCGGGCCGCGAGTGCGGCATCGCGATCCCGCAGGGCATCCACCAGTGCCCGGTGCTGCTGTTCGTATTGGGTCCGGCGTCTCGGCGTGAGCGATTTCGCCTTGAGCCGCCCCCATTCGCCCTGGTCACGGATGCGCTGGCTCAATTCCAGGATCTGCACGAAGAAGGCGTTGTGCGTCGCCGCAGCCAACGCCTTGTGCAGTTCGCCGTCCCAGAATTCGAACTCGCGAATGCTCTGCGCGGCCTCGGACTTGTCGATGCAGTGCTGCATCGCGGCGAAGTCGGCCGACGTGGCGTTGCGGGCGATCAGCGAAGGCATCAGCGGTTCGATGAGCCGGCGCGCTTCCATGAGTTCTGCCGGGCTCACGCTATCGGCCGAGCGAGACAGCAAGAGGTCCGGCACGACGACCGCCTCCGGAACACCGCTCACGAAGGTGCCGCTGCCCACGGTCTGCGTGATCAGCCCACGCTCGCGAAACGTCGAAAGCACCCGCCGCACCGCGCCGCGCGACGCGCCGAACTGCTCGCTGAGTTCGCGCTCGGCAGGCAACTTGAACCCGGACCGCAACTGCCCGCTGGCCATGCCGTCCCGGAGGAATCGCGACAACGCCTTGGCACCCGCCGCTTTGGGTTCTGCACCCGCGGGTTCGCTGTCGATCTCGTTCATGCGTGACGCCTGCTGGGTCAATGTGATACCAATTGGTTAGAAAAATCGCTGACTTTGGATTGATAAAGATCCATTTTGGTTCTACATTGACTCGTTAGCAACCGACAAATCTTCGCCCGAGTGACAAAGCCGGGCGCTCCACTCGCCATGAAATTCGCCACGCTATCCATCTCGGGTCTGCCCGTCCCCGCCATTGTCGACGAGCAACGAGGCCGATTTTGGCCGGTCTCGGAACTGGCGCCTGACTTCCGTGGCGATCTGGTCGACTTGGTCGCGGCCTATGCAACGCTGAAGGACCAATTGGTTCCAAAGACCGAAGGCCAGGCCTTGAAGGGTGTCAAGCTGCTCGCGCCCATCTCGCACCCGCGCCGCAACATCTTCTGCGTGGGCAAGAATTATCTCGAACACGCCGCCGAGTTCAGCAAGTCGGGGTTCGACAGCAGCGCCAAGGAAGGCGAGCATGCGCCCGAAGCACCGGTGGTCTTCACCAAGCCGTTCAGTTCGGTGATCGGCCCGGGTGACACCATCCCCTCTCATCCGCATGTGACCCAACTCGACTACGAGGCCGAATTGACGATCGTCATCGGCAAGGCAGGGCGTGCGATCAAGAAGGCCGACGCACTCGAGCACGTGTTCGGCTACACCATCGTCAACGACGTGACCGCGCGCGACTTGCAGAAACGCCACCGCCAATGGTTTCTGGGCAAGGGGCTCGACGGCTTCTGCCCGATGGGGCCTTGCATCGTGACGGCCGACGAGCTCGATGCAGCCAAGCTCGCCGTGAAGTGCTGGGTCAACGGCGAACTGCGGCAGGACGCGAACACCACGGATCTCATCTTCGACATCCCGACCCTGATCGAAGCGATTTCCGCCGGCATCGAACTGCAGCCTGGCGACCTGATCGCGACCGGAACGCCGGCGGGCGTCGGCATCGGCTTCAATCCGCCTCGCTTCCTTTCGTCCGGTGACGTGGTCCGCATCGAGATCCAGAACATCGGCGTGCTGGAAAACACCGTCGGCTGAGCCCTTCGAACGACCTACACAAGGAGACAAGATTGAGAAACGCAGTTCGCAAACCCTGGTTGGCGATGATCGCCGCCGCCGCCTTCGTGGTGCCTGCCGCGCATGCCCAGACGACGGAGGCTTACCCGAATCGGCCGGTGTCGATCGTGGTGCCCTTCGGCCCGGGCGGCTCGGCCGATGTCTACGCGCGCGTGCTGGCGCAAAAGCTGAGCGACGAAACGGGCACTTCCTTCGTCGTGGAGAACAAGCCCGGCGCCGGTGCGGTCATCGGCACGCAATACGTGGCCAAGGCAGCGCCCGACGGCTACACGCTGCTGATGATGTCGAACACGCAAACGGTCAACGAGTCGCTGCTCAAGCGCAAGCCCTACGAACTCATGCGCGACTTCGTGGCCGTGGCGCCGGTGAACGAGGCGCCGCTGGTGCTGGTGGTTCGCTCGACGCTCGCCGACAAGACGCTGCCCGAGCTCATCAAGGACGCCAAGGCCCATCCGGGCAAGCTGAACTACGCGTCGTCCGGCACGGGCACGCCCTATCACATGGCCGGCGAGCTCTTCAAAAGCATGGCGGGCGTCGACATCGTGCACATCCCCTACAAGAGCAGCGGCGGTGCGCGCACCGATGTGCTCGGCGGACAGGTCGACATGATGTTCGACGCCGTCAGCACCATGACCGACCTGATCGCCACCGGCAAGGTGCGGGCGATGGCGACCACGGGCAAGACGCGTTCGAACGTGCTGCCCGACGTGCCGACGATGGCCGAGCTGGGCCTGCCCGACTACACCGCCACGCTCTGGCTGGGCATCATCGCCCCCAAGGGCACGCCGCAGCCGATCGTCGACATGCTGAACGCCAAGATCGCCAAGATCGCGGCCGAACCCGACGTGCGCGCATCGTGGAACAAGGTCGGCGTGACGCCGATGAAGATGTCGACGGCGGAGTTCACGCGCTACCTCGACCAGGACATCGCCAAGTGGGGCAAGATCGTCGATTCGGCGAACATCAAGGTGGAATGAGCACGCACGACGCCGCGGCCACTGAGGCGCCACCGATCGTCCTGACCGTCAACGATCAGCGCCACCAACTGCAGGTCGCTGCGGACCGCAGCCTGCTCGACGTGCTGCGCAACGACCTCGGCCTGCGCGCGTCGCACTTCGGTTGCGGCTCGGGTGAATGCGGTGCCTGCATGGTGCTGCTCGACGGACACCCGGTACCCAGTTGCGACACGCCGATGTGGTCCGTGAGCGGCAAGACGGTGCGAACGTCCGAAGGCCTGGGCTCGCGCGCGGCGCCGCATCCGATCCAGACCGCATTCATCGCCACCCAGGCTGTGCAATGCGGCTACTGCACGTCGGGCATGCTGATCTCGGCGGCCGCCCTGCTGGAGCAGCATCCGCGGCCGACCGATTCCGAGATGCGCCAAGGCCTGGAGCGCAACTTGTGCCGATGCGGGACGCATCCGCGCGTCATGCGCGCGATCGAGCAGGTGGCCGAGGCAAAGGCCGGCGAATGATCCCGCCCAGCCTGGCCGCCAACCCGACCCTGTCGACCTGGCTGCGCTTCGATGCCGCAGGTCATGCCGAGGTGTACTCGGGCAAGGTCGAGCTGGGCCAGGGCATCCTGAGCGCCCTGGCGCAGATCGCGGCCGAAGAGCTCGACCTCGACATCGCGCAAGTGCGCATGGTCGCGGCGGTGACGGGCACGAGCCCGGACGAGTCCGTCACGTCCGGCAGCCTGTCGGTGCAGCATTCGGGCGCCGCGGTGCGCCACGTGTGCGCGCAGGCCCGAGCCCTCTGCCTGGATGCCGTCGCAGCCAGGCATGCGGTGCCGACCGACACGCTGCATATCGAGCGTGGCCGCATCCATTCCGGCGACCGCGCCCTGGCCAGCTACTGGGACTGGGCCGACACGGGCCTGCTCGATGTCGACGTGGCAGAGACGGTGAGCGTCAAGGCGCACTGCGACTACCGCCTGGTCGGCGCCTCGACCCCCCGCGACGACGTGGCCGCCAAGGTGTTCGGCAAGTTCGAGTTCATCCACGATCTGCAGCTGCCCGGCATGGTGCATGGGCGGATCGTCCGTCCGCCCTCACCCGCCGCCGTGTTGATGCAGTGCCCCGAAGCAGAGGCCACGGCGTGGGACGGTGTGCGCCACGTCGTGCGCGACGGCTCGCTGCTCGGCGTGATGGCGTCGACCGAAGCACTCGCCGAACGCGCCGCAGAGAAGCTGGCCGCACAGTGCACCTGGAGCGAGTCGCCCACGCTGCCGGAAGCGGGCGACATCGGCCCCTGGCTCAAGTCGCTGCCGCACACCGTCCTGGAACGCGGCCACGCGGCACCGACGTCCGCGCCAAAGGCTGCCGAAACGACGCGCGCGCGCTTCACCAAGCCGTTCATCCGGCACGCGTCGATCGGCCCTTCGTGCGCCCTGGCGGTCTTCGACGAAGGAACGTTGACGGTCTGGACGCACAGCCAGGGCATCTACAACCTGCGGAAAGACCTGGGCCTTGCGCTCGAGCTCCGGCATGAAAGCATCGTGGTGCGTCACGTGCAGGGCGCCGGCTGCTACGGCCACAACGGGGCCGACGATGTCGCGTTCGACGCCGCCTGGCTGGCCTGCGCATCGCCGGGCCACCCGGTCCGCGTGCAATGGTCGCGCGAGGACGAACTGTGCTGGTCGCCCGTCGGGCCGGCCATGCTCGTCGAGCTCGAAGCCGACACGGACGAAGGCGGCCGGATCGTCGCCTGGCGCCACGAGTCCTGGAGCCCTGGACACGGGCTGCGTCCGGGGCGCGCACCGACGCCGACGCTGCTCGGCTCGTGGTATCTGTCCCGGCCCGTCGATCGCATCGATGCCTCGGATGCTGCGCCGGCAGTCGGCGGTGGCGGTGATCGCAACGCCGACCCGGGCTACGCCTTTCCGGCCGTGGCCGTGACCTGCCGACGCACGCTGAGTCTGCCGATGCGCACGTCGGCACTGCGTGCGCTCGGCGCATTCGCGAACGTGTTCGCGATCGAATCGTTCATGGACGAGTTGGCCCACGCCGCAGGTTGCGACCCGGTCGTTTTTCGGTTGCAGCACTCGAGCGATCCACGCGCCGTCGAAGTGATCCGTGCGGCCTCGGCGATGGTCGATTGGCAGACGCGCCCGGTTCCGGCCGGCGAAGGGCGCGGCCGGGGCATCGCCTACGCGCGCTACAAGAACACGGGCGCTTACTGCGCAGTGGTTGCCGAAGTGGACGTGGCCGAACGCGTGCGCGTGCTGCGCCTGTCGATCGCCGTGGACGTCGGCCTCGCGATCAACCCCGACGGTGTCTGCCAGCAGATCGAAGGCGGCGCGATCCAGGCCACCAGCTGGGCGCTGATCGAGTCGGCCCACTTCGACCGCGTGCGAATGCTGGACCAAGGCTGGAGCGACTATCCGATCCTGCGCTTTTCAGATGCGCCACGCATCGACGTCTCGGTGCTGCCTCGGCCGGATTCACCTTCTCTCGGCGCCGGTGAGGCATCGCTCGGACCGACGGCCGCCGCGATTGCCAACGCAGTCTTCGACGCGCTCGGCATCCGGGTGCGTGACCTTCCATTGACGCCCGATCGCATCGCCCAGGCCATCAATGCCTGAGCATCGTTTCGGATCTTCTCGCATCACCTGACGGAGTTTTTCATCGATGAATCTGATTGTCTTCAGCGGCGGCGCCGCCCAAGCGGTGGTCACCGGCTTGCAGCCCGCCTTCGAAAAGGCCGAAGCCTGCACGTTGGCCGGCACCTTCGGTGCGGTGGGCACCATGCGCGACAAGCTGCTCGCAGGGGAAGCCTGCGACGTGCTGGTCTTGTCGGAGTCGCTGATCAAGCAACTCACCGAGCAAGGCCATGTGGTGGTGGGCAGCGCGCGAGCGCTCGGCCATGTGGCCACGGGAGTCGCGGTGCCCGACGGCGCGCCTTCGATCCGAGTCGACAGCAGCGAGGCGCTCCGCGATTCGCTGGCCTCGTCGACCGCACTCTTCGTGCCGGACCTGCGCAAGTCGACCGCCGGCATCCACATCGCAGGCGTGTTGAAGAAACTGGGTCTGGACGACGAGTTGGCCGAGCGCATTCGGGAGTTCCCGAACGGTGCGACGGCCATGCGCGAAATGGCACAGAGCGGGATCGCGGGCGCGATCGGCGCCACGCAGGTGACCGAGATCATGGGCACACCGGGCATCCGCCTCATCGCAGAACTGCCGGCGGAACACGCCCTCAGCACGGTCTACGTCGCAGCGGTGTGCAGCGCATCCGAGCATCCGGAGCAAGCCCGTCGGCTCGTGGATAGGCTGTCGAACGAAGCGTCGGCGGACTTGCGCCGCCGATCGGGCTTCGCGCTCTGAATCGCTGGCCGGGAAAAGTCCCGGCCCGCTCGATCAGCGCGAGGGCTTGAAGCCGCGCTTCTGTGCGTCGCGCGGCGCGAAAGGCTTGCCCGCGCCGTGTGCACCGGCACCGGCTCGGGGGCCCGATCGGTCACCGCGGACGGCGCTGTCGCCGAAGCCGGGCTTGCGGCCATTACCAGCTTCGCTGCGTCCGCCACCGAAAGCCGCATTGCCCGGGTTGTGAAAACCGGCGCGCTGCGGGGCTGCGCCTGCGGGGCGGGAACCCCGGTCGTTGAATCCGCTCGCGCCGGCATAACCGCCGCTGCGCTGGCCCCCGCCGAACTTGCGATCGCGCGAATGGTTGTCGCGGCTCTCGCGCCCGCGGCCACCGAAGTCGCCCTGGGGGCGTGACTGCGGCATGCGCTGCTGCGGTTCCAGGCCGGGGATCACTTCGGCCGCAAGACTCTGGCGGCTGAAGGCTTCGATGTCGAAGATCTTGCGGCGGTCGCGGAATTCGGCAAAGGTGACGGCCAGGCCGTCGCGACCGGCGCGGCCGGTGCGGCCGATCCGGTGGGTGTAGTCCTCGGCTTTCATCGGCAGGCCGAAATTGAACACGTGCGTGATGGTCGGCACGTCGATGCCGCGTGCCGCGACGTCGGTGGCAACCAGAATCTGCACCTGCCCCTGGCGCAAGGCCATGAGCCGGCGGTTGCGCAGGCCCTGGCTGAGTGCGCCGTGCAGCGCTACCGCGCTGAAGCCGTCTTGCTGGAGATCGTTGGCCAGGCCGTCGCATTCGATCTGCGTGCTCGCAAAGACGATGGCTTGATTGATGGTGGTGTCGCGCAGCCAATGGTCGAGCAACTTGCGCTTGTGCTGCGCGTTGTCGGCCCAGAACATCACCTGCTTGATGTTGGCGTGCTTTTCCTGCGGGCTGTCGATGGTCACGCGCTGCGGCTCGCGCATCACGCGCTGAGCCAACTGCTGGATGCGCGACGCGAACGTGGCGCTGAACATCATGGTCTGCTGACGGCCGATGGTCAGTTGATTGACTTCGGCCAGATCGTCCGAGAAGCCGAGGTCGAGCATGCGGTCGGCTTCGTCGACCACCAGGAACTTGACCTGGTCGAGCTTGATTTGCATCGAGCGCTGAAGGTCGAGAAGGCGGCCCGGCGTCGCGACGACGAGGTCGGCGTTCTGCAGGCGTGCGATCTGGAGTTGGTAGGGCATGCCGCCCACGACATTGGCAATGCGCAAACCACGGCAATGCCTGACCAGTTCGATGGCATCGTGTGCGACCTGCTGCGCGAGTTCACGCGTCGGGCACAGGATCAGCGCACCGGGTGTGGCCGCCTTGAAATGACGGGTATTGGTCGGGTCCTTGCGCTTGGGCTTCTTGGGAAGCGTCTCGCCGCGAGCGGCGGCCTCGGCCGAGAGGCGCTGGAATTCCGCCTTGGCGGCCGCTTCGGCTTCGGCCTGACGCTCGAGCAGCGTGTGCAGCACGGGCAGCAGAAAGGCCGCGGTCTTGCCGCTGCCGGTCTGGCTGGACACCATCAGGTCGACGAAGCGGGTGGCGCCGTCGGCACCGGCGCTCGCCACCATGGCCTTCGGGATCACGTTGTCCTGCACGGGCGTGGGTTGCGTGAAGCCGAGCTCTTCGACGGCGGCGATCAGTTCGGGCGCGAGGCCCAGCTTGACGAAGCCGTTGACCGGCTTGGCTGCGGGTGTCGATTCGACGGCGTCGAGCGCGTCGAAGACTTCGGTGGACTGGAATTCCTGGGATTGCACAGGCGCGGTGTCGCCCTGCGCTTCAAAAGCGTCGGTCATTGGATCTCTCATGCGGGCGCAGCCGTCAGCGGCGCTCCGTCGGGTGGTGAAAAACATCAACCATCCAACGACGTTCAGCGAGGCTTTGGGGCCTTTGCTGCGGCCCATTCGAAGGGCGCGATGTGCAAGATAGGAGATGCAAGAACTGCTGCCGAAGCAGCGAAGCCAACGATTATCGCACGGGCTTGGGGTTTTACCTAATCGGTGAGCCGCAAGAAGGTGGTGCGGTAATGCGCGAGCTCCTCGATGGACTCGTGAACGTCCGCCAAGGCGGTGTGAGCCTGCTGTTTCTTGAAGCTGTTGTAGGCAGCGGGCTTCCAGCGCTTGGCCAGTTCCTTGAGGGTGCTGACGTCCAGGTTGCGGTAGTGGAAGTACGCCTCCAGCTTCGGCATGTACTTGACCAGAAAGCGCCGGTCCTGCCCGATGGTGTTGCCGCACATCGGCGAGCCACCCTTGGGGATGTAGCGCGTGATGAACTCCATCAGCTGCTGTTCGGCCGATGCCTCGTCGAGCGTCGATGCCTTGACCTTGTCGATCAGGCCGCTGCGCCCATGCGTGCCCTTGTTCCAGGCGTCCATGGCGTCGAGGAGCTCGTCGCTCTGGTGAATAACCACCACCGGCCCTTCGATGCGCGGCGTGAGGTCAGGGCCGGTCACGACGACCGCGATCTCGAGCAGCCGCTCCTTCTCGGGATCGAGCCCGCTCATTTCACAGTCGAGCCAGACGAGGTTCTGGTCGCTTTTCTTCAGTGCTGGTTCGCTGGACGGAGGTGTTTCGGGCATCGGCCGATTGTCGTCGATGGGCCGGGTGACCCCTGCGGCCGAACGTGCAATCGTGCGGGCTAAACTCGGCGCACCATGTCCCCACCGATGTCCGCTTCCTTCGTTTTCACGCTCGCGTTCGCGCTGGCGGTGGCCGCGGGGGTGGGGATCAAGCTCTGGCTCGCGACTCGCCAGATCCGCCATGTGGCGCGGCATCGCGACGCGGTGCCGCCGGCGTTCGAGCATGCCATTTCGCTCGAGACCCATCGCAAGGCCGCCGACTACACCCTGGCCAAGGCACGCTTCGGCCTGGTCGAGATGGCCTGGGGGGTGGCGATCCTGCTGGGCTGGACGCTTCTCGGCGGACTGGACCTGCTCAACAAAGCCCTCCTCGGCTGGCTCGGCGGCGGCATGCTGCAGCAGCTGGCGCTTCTGGTCGGCTTCGCGCTCGTGAGCAGCCTGCTCGAGTTGCCCTTCACCCTGTGGCAGACCTTCCGCCTGGAAGAGCGCTACGGATTCAACAAGATGACCTGGAAGCTCTGGCTGGCCGATGGCGCCAAGTCGCTGTTGCTCGGGGCACTGATCGGACTCCCCGTGGCCGCGCTGATCCTCTGGCTGATGGGCGCGGCGGGCGGCCTGTGGTGGCTGTGGGCGTGGGGCGCATGGATGGCGCTCAACCTGCTCCTGATGCTGGTCTACCCGACCTTCATCGCTCCGCTCTTCAACAAGTTCGCACCGCTGGACGACGCCACGCTCAAGTCGCGCGTCAATGCGCTGATGCAGCGCTGCGGCTTCGCGGCCAAGGGCCTGTTCGTCATGGACGGCAGCACGCGCAGCGCGCACGCCAACGCGTACTTCACCGGCTTCGGCGCCAGCAAGCGCGTCGTGTTCTACGACACGCTGCTGCGTCAGCTCAATCCGGGCGAGGTCGAGGCCGTGCTGGCCCATGAGCTCGGTCACTTCAAGCTGAAGCACGTGCCCAAGCGCATGGCCGCCATGTTCGCGATGAGCCTGGCGGGCTTCGCTCTCCTGGGCTGGCTGTCCGGGCACGTCTGGTTCTACACAGGGCTCGGCGTGCAGCCGAACATGACGGCACCCAACGACGCGCTGGCGATCCTGCTGTTCATGCTCGCGGTTCCGGTCTTCGGCTTCTTCATTGCGCCCTTGCCGGTGCGCATTTCGCGCAAGCACGAGTTCGAGGCCGACGCCTATGCCGTCGCGCAGACGAGCGGCGGTGATCTGTCCAGCGCCCTGCTCAAGCTCTACAAGGACAACGCGTCCACGCTCACGCCCGACCCGCTCTTCGTCAAGTTCTACTATTCGCACCCACCCGCGTCCGAGCGCCTCGCGCGCATGGGCGCAGCCTGACCCGGAGGACGACCATGAGCAGCATGTTCAAAGCCAAACAGTGGAAGTCGATCGCCCGGCAGGCGCTCGGCCCCACCGAAATCGTGTCGGCACTGGCCCGCCTCGATGGGTGGAAGCTCAGCGGCGACGGGGCCGACGTCGCCATCGAGAAGACCTTCACCTTCGCGAACTACTTCGAGACGATGGCTTTCGTGAACGCCCTCGCCTTCATTGCCCATTCGCAGGATCACCACCCCGATCTGTCGGTGCACTACGACCGCTGCGGGGTGCGCTTCAGCACCCACGATGTGGGCGGCCTCTCGGCCACGGATTTCGACTGCGCCGCGCGCGTCGACGCGCTTCTTTCGGCCTGAGCGAAAAGAACCGTCTTGGCCAAGGCAACGGGCTCCACGCGACGCGGCACCGACGGCAACAAGGACTTGCGCGACGGCCTCGTCGTGGCCAGCCACGGCCGCCATTGCCTGGTCGAAACACCTGAGGGCGAACGGCTCATCTGTCGCCCGCGCGGCAAGAAGAGCCAGGCAGTGGTCGGCGACCGCGTTCGCTGGCAACCCACCGAGGACGAAGGAACCATCGAGTCCGTGGCCGAGCGCACCAACCTGTTCTATCGCCAGGACGAAGTGCGCACGAAATCGTTCGCTGCCAATCTCGACCAGGTGCTCATCCTTGTCGCGGCCGAGCCGGAGTTCTCCGAAACGCAGCTTGCGCGCGCGCTCATCGCAGCCGCCGCCGAGCGCATCCAACCGATCATCGCGCTCAACAAGAGCGACGTGGTGGTGCCCTTCGAGCGCGCCTGGGCCCGCCTCGCGCCGTACCGCCGCATGCACCATGGCGTGCTGCCGCTGTCGCTCAAGGCGTCGCCGGATGTTGACCGCGCATCGTTGCTGAAGCTGATGGCCGGCAAGACGACGCTGGTGCTCGGGCCTTCCGGGGCCGGCAAGAGCACGCTCACCAACCTGCTCGTCCCGGGCGCGACGGCGGCCACGTCGGAGATCTCGCAGGCGCTCAATTCGGGCAAGCACACGACCACCAGCACCACCTGGTACTGGGTGGACGCCGCCCGAACCACGGCGCTGATCGATTCGCCCGGCTTTCAGGAATTCGGCCTGCAGCACCTCGACCCGATGCAGCTCGCCCACCTCATGCCCGACATCGCCGACCATGCCAAGGGCTGTAAGTTCTACAACTGCACGCACCTGCACGAGCCCGGCTGCGGCGTCATCGCGCAAGTGGACGCACCCGGACACCCTGGCGCGATCAACGCGTCGCGCTACCGGATCTACACCGAGCTCTTCGCCGAACTGAGCCGCCGTCGCCATCCATGAAAGTGCTTCTGTATTCCCATGCGTTCGACCCGTCGATCGGCGGTGTGGAAACTGTCTCCCGAGCGCTGGTGGATGGGCTGCTGGCGCGGGGTGTCGAATGCAAGGTCGTGACCCACACTGCCGAAGCGAGTGCACAGCCGCTCCCCTTCGAGGTCGTGCGCCGGCCCGCGCGGCCACGCATTCAGGAACTGGTTCGCTGGGCGGATGTCGTCCTCTTCAACGGCGCCAGCCTGGCGCTGCAGCCCTGGGTGATCCTGTCGCGCAAGCCGTTCATCTGGGTCCACGTCGGCTACCAGGCCTGTTGCCTCGACGGCGCCGGATGGCTCGACGGCGCGCCGACGCCGCTCGAACCCTTTGCCTCGATCGCCTTCCATGCCCGCAGAAGCGGCCCGGCCGATGCGCTGAAGAACGGCGTCAAGCTGCTGGTGCGTCGCGCAATCGCAAAGTACGGTGTGACGCGCAACGTCGCCATCACGCAGTGGATGAACACCACGCTCCCGCTGCCGCGGCAGGTGCAGATCTACAACCCGTTCCCGATCGAGCGCTTTCATGCCGCCGACCGCGCCGACCCGGACTACGAGTTCTTCTACATGGGCCGGCTGGTGGACGAGAAAGGCGTGGCCACGCTGATCCGCGCCTTTGCCAAGGTGCGCGAGCGCGCCGCCCGTCCGCCGCGCCTGCTGCTCATCGGCGACGGTACGGCCCGGCACGAGATCGAGGCCTTGGTCGGCAGTCTTGGATTGAAGCAGTCTGTCGACTTCGTCGGCACCCAGTCCGGCCAGGGGCTGGTCGACTGGGTGGCGCGAGGAATGATCGGCGTCATCCCGTCCATCTGGTACGAACCCATGGGCGGCGTCGCGGTCGAGTTGATGGCGGCCGGCAAGAGCCTGATCGTCTCTGCGAAAGGCGGGCTGGCGGAGTGCGTGGGCGACGCTGGCCTCACGTTTCCGAACGGCGACGACGAAGCCCTTGCCGTGCAGATGCTCAAGGTGCTTGACGATCCGGCGTTGCGATCAGAGCAGCAGCGAAGGGCCCGCGAGCGCGCCAAGCTCTTCGTGCCGGCCCGGTTCGTCGGCCAGTATCACGAGTTGCTGAAAGAAGTCAGCAAATCGCCCTGAGCGGCGTCACCCGACGATGGCCGCCAGAGCATCCACCAGCGCCGTGCATTGCTGGCGCGTGCCGATGCTGATGCGCAGGTATTGCGCGATGCGAGGCGCGTCGAAATGGCGCACCAGAACCGCCCGCGCCCGCAACGCCGCGAACAACGCCGCGGCATCGTGAGCCGGGTGCCGGGCGAACACGAAGTTGGCTTGCGACGGCAGCACTTCGAACCCCAGATCTTCCAGTTGCAGGCACAGCCCTTCGCGCGCGTCGACGATGGCGTCGCGCGTCCGAATGAACCACGCGTCGTCTTCGAGCGCAGCGATGGCACCGGCTGAGGCCAAGCGGTCGATCGGATAGGAATTGAAGCTGTTCTTGACGCGTTGGAGGGCGTCGATGAGGTGCGCCTGCCCACACGCGAAACCCACGCGCAGTCCTGCAAGCGACCTGGACTTGGACAGGGTCTGGACGACCAGCAGGTTCGGATACCGATCGATCAGCGGCAAGGCGCTTTCGCCGCCGAAGTCGACATAGGCTTCGTCGATCAGCACCACCCGGTGTGGACACGCGCGCAAGAGGCGCTCGACCTCGCTGATGGGGAGCCCGATACCGGTCGGTGCGTTTGGATTCGCGACGACCATGCCGGCGCAACCCGCCGTCGCGCGCTCGACCAGCGCATCGATGTCCACGCGCAGTCCGCCATCCACCGGGACCTGCGCGCAATCGATGCCGTAGAGCCGGGCGTAGACGCGGTAGAAGCTGTAGGTGACGTCCGGAATCAGCAGCGGCTCGATCTGCTGGAAGAACGCGAAGAACGCGTGAGCCAGCACTTCGTCCGACCCGTTGCCGACGAACACCTGGGCACGGACGAGCCCGGCGTGCGCGGCAATGGCGTCCCGAAGCGCAACGGACTCCGGGTCGGGATAGCGTTCGAGCCCGTGGGCGGCCGCGATCTGGATGGCATCGGCCACGGCCGGCGACGGCGGATACGGGTTTTCGTTGGTGTTGAGCTTGACCAGATTGTCGATCTGCGGCTGCTCACCCGGCACATAGGGTTGGAGAGCCTCGATGCGCGGACTCCAGAAATCCGATGCGCTCGGCGAGGTGGGCACGATCGACATTCAGCCCAGCAGCCTCGCCAGGGTGAGTAGCGCGAGCAACACCATCCACATGACCACCGAGCGCCACACGAGGCCCACCACGCTGCGCAGATGCGCCGGCTCCGGCTCCCGTCCCGGCGTGCTGCCGCCGGAAGACGTGCGTGCGGACGCGACCGATTCGCCGGCTTCGGCGCGGGACAGCGGGTCGAGCACCGCCACCGTCCGCAGAGCACCGCCGCCCAAGCGGACGTTCACCGCACCCGAAGTCGCGGCAAGGATGACGCCATCGTTCTCGTTGGGGAAGCGACTGGCATCGTTGCGCCAGCAATCGATGGCGTCTTCGAAACTACCGACCACGGCAAAGCCCAGCGCGGTGATGCGGGCCGGCAGCCAGTCGATCACTGCCCAAGCCCGCTCGGCCGCCAGCTGCACCCAGATGCTCGAAGGCTGGAACGACGCCTGGTCCTTGTGTGCCCAATAGCGAGACACGAACTCGCTCATCCGGTAGAAAACCGCGCCGGCTGGGCCGAGCCCGAGGGCCGCCAAAACCGAGAACCATGCCAGCACGCCGAAGACATGCCGGTGCGCCGCGATCACCGAATGCTCGATGACGTGCCGGACGATTTCGCTGCGCGGAAGGTTGACCGCGTCGACGCGTTGCCATTCGGCCAACAGCGACCGCGCGAGCGCCTCGTCCCCGACGTCGAGCGCATCGCGAATGCCGGTGAAATGGTGGCTGAACTGCCGGAAACCGAGCGTGACGTAGAGAACCGCCGCGCTCCAGACAACGGCGAACGGCAAGCCGAGCGTCAGCACGAGGAGCCAGTGGATGCCCAGCACCAGCAGCGTGGGCACGAAGACGGCGAGTATCCAGGCGACCCATCCGTGGTGCGACTTGCCGGCGTCGAAATTCCGACTGGTCCAGCGGGTCCACGCCAGAACGCCGCCATAGACGGGATTGTGATGCGCGAGCGGCCGTACCTGCTCGATCAGCAAGGCGCAGAGGATCGCAAAGAAGCTCATCGGCCGATGATAGCGAGTGGCCGTGGCGCGCCCGGCGCGACCGGGGCCGGCGGAGCGGCATTCGTGTCGACTTTGGGCCCCATTCGCGCGGTGGGCGCCGTTCAAGCGGCCATGAAACGATAGAGGTTGCGCAGCATGCCTGCGGTCGCACCCCAAACGAAGCGCTCGTACGGTCCGTCCTGGTAAGGCATCGAGAACCACTCGCGCGATTTGCGGTCCTCGCCGACCAGCACGTGGCGGCGGTGGTGCGCGGGGTTCATGAGGAACGCCAGCGGCACTTCGAATGCGGTGGCCACCTCATAGGGGTTGATCGTCAGCTCGAAATCCGGCTGCACCAGCGCGACCACCGGCGTGACGACGAACGAGGTCACCGTGGTGTAGGTCGGCAAGCTGCCCAGCACCTCGACGTGAGTGGCCGAAAGGCCCACTTCTTCCCACGCCTCGCGCAAGGCGGCGGCTGCGATGTTGGCATCTTCGGGGTCGACGCGTCCGCCGGGAAAAGCCACCTGGCCCGAATGCGTCGACAGATGAGTGGTGCGCTCGGTCAGCAGCACGGTCGGGACCTTCCGCATCACGATCGGCACCAGCACGGCAGCATCGGCGGGCGCCCGCTCGGTCATGCGCGGTTCACGGCGCAGCTCGGGCGTCCAGACGGGCGGATTGGCAAAGCGCTCGCGCAGGGCCTGCACGTTGAACCGCTCCAAGCCGATCGCCGGAAGGTGCGAATCGATGCCGACCACCGGCGCGCTGCGCGGATCGAAAGGCCGCACCGGTGCGGGGGCGACGGTGTTGACGGGATCGACGGAAGGATCGACGGAGGGAGCGCTCATGGGCGAGCTGATTGGAGCGGGAGGGGTTCGTCGAGTAGAGCGCAGATCGCGCCAGGCATGACACGACGCACAACGAAATTTGTCACGCCCCACCCGGCTTCGCAGGCCGAAAACGCAAAAAGCCGCCCAAGAAGGCGGCTTTGTTGGCGCATCCGATGCCGCTCCTAGCGGGCCACCGACGACTTGGCGGGCAGCTTTTCCTTGATTCGGGCAGAGCGACCACTGCGTTCGCGCAGGTAGTAGAGCTTGGCCCGGCGGACGTCACCACGGCGCTTGACTTCGATACCGGCGATCAGCGGGCTGTAGGTCTGGAAGGTGCGCTCGACGCCTTCGCCGCTGGAGATCTTGCGCACCGTGAAGGCGCTGTTGAGGCCGCGGTTGCGCTTGGCAATCACCACGCCTTCATAGGCCTGGACGCGTCGGCGGGTTCCTTCGACGACCTTCACGCTCACGATGACGGTGTCGCCCGGCATGAAGGGGGGGATTTTCTTGTCGAGACGGGTGATTTCTTCCTGCTCGAGGGTCTGGATGAGATTCATGATTTCCTGGAAACGATCGTGCTCGCGCTACACAAGAGGCGGTCCGTGGGCTTCCTGGGAAAGCTCCCTGGAAGTCGGGACGACGCGGCCGGGCAGAGGATCGGGTAGCCCGCGATTATAGCGTGCCGCCGAGCAGCTTCTCGTCGTTCTTGTCGAGGCGCCCGGCAGCGCGGGCCGCGTCGATCAGATCCGGTCGCCGCGCTTGCGTCAGCTTGAGGCGCTGGTCACGCCGCCACCGGTCGATCTGCGCATGGTGGCCCGACAGCAGTTCTGGCGGGACGCCGACGCCGTTCCACTGCTCGGGCCGCGTGTAGTGCGGGCAATCGAGCAAACCGTCGAGCGACGGGTTGAAGCTGTCCTGCGCATGGCCGGCCTCGTCGCCCAACACGCCGGGCTGAAGCCGCGCCACCGCGTCGAGCAGGGCCATGGCAGCGATCTCGCCACCGGACAGCACGAAATCGCCCAGGCTGATCTGGTGAGTGACCCGTGCATCGATGAAGCGCTGGTCGACGCCTTCGTACCGGCCGCAGAGCAGCACCGCGCCCTCGCTTTGCGCCCACGAAGCCACGAGCGCATGCCGAACGATTTCGCCCACCGGAGAAAACAGCACCACGGGCGCGGCACTTCCACGCGCAGCCAGGGCCGCGTCCAGGCAGGCCGACAACGGCTCGGCCATCATGACCATTCCGGGACCGCCGCCGAAGGGCCGGTCGTCCACGCGGCGATAGTTGCCCTCGGCAAAATCGCGCGGGTTCCAGAACACGACCTCGACCTGCTTCGATTCGAAGGCACGCCGCACGACGCCACTCGCCAGAAAGGGCGCGAAGATGTCCGGGAACAGGGTGATGACGTCGAAGCGCATGGCAGTCCGGTTCGGCGTGCGGAGGGAATGCGTGTCAGTAGTCGGCTTGCCAGTCGACCACGATGAGTCGCCCCGGCAGATCGACCTTGTCAACGAACACCGAAACGAACGGAACCATCCGCTGGATGGCCTTGCCGTCTTCTTCGGCGTCGAGGACCAGCGTCGTTTGCGGGCCCGTCGACAGGAGCTCGCGCACCGTGCCGAGCGCGACGCCTTCGCGATTCACCACGGCAAGGCCGATCAAATCCACCCAGTAGTACTCGTCGTCGCCCGCGGTCGGAAAGCTCGAACGCGCGACGAACACGCGGGCGCCCGTCAAGGTCTCTGCGGCGCTGCGGTCGACGATGTCGTCGGATCGGGCCACGACGGAATCGGAGTGCTCCTTGGCTTCGCGAATGGCCAGGAGAAAGCCTTCGGTGCCGCCCATGCCGGCAGACTGGAGGTACCAGCGCTTCGAAGAAAAAAGCGCCTCGGGTTGGGCGCTATGGGGAAAGACCTTGAACCAACCCTTGACGCCCCAGGCCCCGCCGATACGAGCGACCTCGATGGCGTCCGCAGGCAGTTGGATGGCTTCGAGCGTGGGCAGCATGGGACGGTCGGATCGCACGCTCGGGGAAACCGCCGGATCGTTGCGACCCGGCAGCAAGCTCAGGCAGCGGCCTTGGGTGCGGCGGCCGCAGCCTGGCGAATCAGGCGCAGAACGGTCGGGGATGCTTGCGCACCCACGCTCTTCCAGTAGGTGAGGCGATCCTGCGCAATGCGGATGCTTTCTTCGTTTTCCTTCGCCGTCGGGTTGTAGAAACCCAGCCGCTCGATGAATCGGCCATCACGGCGAACCCGCTTGTCCGAGACGACGATATTGAAGAAGGGCCGGCCCTTGGAGCCGCCGCGAGAAAGTCGAATGACGACCATGATTTATCCTTGGGGTGGTGCGGCCGACCCGAAACGGTTGGCCCACGGTATTCTTCAACGTTGAGACACGCGATCTGGCCACCCGGCCATCGACACGCTGAAAAGCCCGCGATTATAGCCCGCCGCAAGCGCACCTCCCTTTCTCGAACGCCGGACCCCGCATGATCAGCATTCGCCCAAGCCGCGACGAGGACGTTTCCTCGATCGCCGGCATCTACGCGCACCACGTGCTGCACGGGACCGGAACCTTCGAGACCGAGCCCCCCTCGGCCGCCGACATGGCCTCGCGCCGGCTCGACGTGCTCTCGAAGAGCCTGCCCTTCCTTGTGGCCGAGCAGGAAGGCAGGGTGGTCGGTTTCGCCTACTGCAACTGGTTCAAGCCCCGTCCCGCGTACCGCTATTCGGCTGAAGACTCCATCTACCTGTCGGACGACGTCCGCGGACAAGGCCTCGGAACCCGCCTGCTGGCCGCACTGACGCAGGCCGCACAAGCCGCGGGCGTGCGCAAGCTGATTGCGGTGATCGGCGACTCGGCCAATGCCGGCTCGGTCGGCGTGCACCGCGCGCAAGGCTTCACGCACGTGGGCGTGCTGAAGGACTGCGGCTGGAAGTTCGGTCGCTGGCTCGACGTCGTGCTGATGGAAAAACCGCTCGGCGAGGCCGCCTCGACTGACCCCGAATGAAAAACAAGACTCTCGCGGCCTGGCTGGCCTTTCTCGGCGGTCCGCTCGGCCTGCATTGCTTCTACCTGGGCGGGGCGGGCAGCACGCTGGGCTGGTTGCTGCCGATTCCCACCGCGCTGGGGCTCTACGGCGTCGAACGCGTGCGCATGTTCGGCGTCGACGATTCGTGGAGCTGGGTGTTGATCCCGTTGCTCGGTTTCACGATTGCCGGCTGTGCGCTCACGGCCATCGTCTACGGCCTGATGTCGCCTGAAAAGTGGAACCGGCGCTACAACCGCGACGCGCCTGAAGAGTCCCCGGCCGGCAGCACCGGTTGGCTCACCATCGGCGCCGTGGCGCTCGCGCTCTTCGTCGGCAGCGCCGTGCTGATGGCCAGTTTTGCTTTCAGTTTCCAACGCTACTTCGAGCACCAGGTCGAAGAGGGCCGAAAGATATCGCAGTGATGCTCGCTGGCACCGCTCGGCGACGCCGAGCCAGCGGTCAGAGTCGTTCGAGGGCCTGACCCGACACGCGGCCGAGCTGCTCCGGCGTGACCCGGTCCGGGGCGATTTCAGCCAGCGGCACGAGCACGAAAGCGCGCTCCGTCATGCGCGGGTGCGGCAGGGTGAGGCTGGTCGATTCCACCGAGACGCCGTCCACGGCAAGCAGATCGAGATCGAGCGTGCGCGGAGCGTTGCGTGCCGGCCGGGTGCGCCCCGCGTCGGCTTCGAGCCGGTGGAGTTCGGCCAGGAGTCGCTCGGGCGCCAGCGCGGTATCGATCTCGACCACCGCGTTGACGAAGTCGGGGCCGGACGCGTCCACGGGCGCGCTGCGGTAGAGCGAAGAGCGCGCGGTCACGCGCGTGTGCGGCAGCCCGTTCAGCGCCGTCATCGCGCCGGCGACGGCAGCGCGTGCATCGCCCAGGTTCGCGCCGATGGCGACGAACGCGCGCGTCACTCCGGCGCTGCGGCGCTGCCGCTGTCCCCGCCGCTCCTCGGCTTGCGCCGACGGCGGCGCTTGCGCGGCGCTGTCGCGATGTCGCCGTCCGGCGGAAGCGTTGCTTCGCGATCTTCGGACGCCTCATCGGACCTGCCCGTCGAAGCGGCCACCGCGTTCGCCGGAACGCGCTGGCGCGTCCGGCGCTGCTGCTCGCCGCGCACCTGATCCATCAGGTCTTGCCGCCGAATGTCGTCGGCCGTGCTGAACTCCTGCCACCATTCGGCGACGGCCTCGTCGATTTCCCCGACGTCCGCACGCAGGCGCATGAAGTCGAAGGCCGCGCGGAAGCGCGGCTGATCGATCAGGCTGTACGGGGCAGAGCCGGTCCGTTTCTCGAAGCGCGGCTGCATCATCCAGATCTCGCGCATGTCGGCCGCCAGCTTGCCGCGCCCGGAAACGTCGCCGATGCGCGACTCGAACACCTCGTCGATGGCGTCCTGCAATGCCGGAAGCGGCGGTTGCGCCCTGAGGCCCTTGGCGCCCTGGAGCCGATCGGCCCACCCGTCCCGGACGTCGGCCCAGAGCGTGCAGGCCAGCAGGAAACTCGGCGCCACCGGCTTGCCTTCGCCGACGCGGCGATCGGTGTCCTGCAGCGCGGCCTTGACGAAGGGCTGGTCGGCACGCTCGACCACGACGTCGAGCAGCGGATAGATGCCCGTCGTCAGGTGCAGCTTCTTCAGTTGTTCGATCGTGGCGATCGAATGGCCGGTTTGCAGCAGCTTGAGCATTTCGTCGAAGAGGCGGCTCTGCGGAACATCCGCCAGCAGCTTGCTCGACTCGACGAGCGGCGCGCCGGTCTTGGACTCCAGCTTGAACCCCAGCGCGGCGAGCTTGGCCGAGAAACGGATGGCCCGGATGATGCGCACCGGGTCCTCGCGATAGCGGGTGATCGGGTCGCCGATCATTCGCAGCGTGAGCTTCTTGGCATCGCGGATGCCGTTGTGGTAGTCGACCACGATCTGGCTCGCGGGGTCGTAATACATCGCGTTGATCGTGAAATCGCGGCGCGCGGCATCTTCCTCCTGCGGGCCCCAGACGTTGTCGCGCAGCACGCGGCCGCTGGCGTCGACCGCGTGCTTCATGCCCGCGAGCTCGCTCTTGCTGGTGCGCTCGTTGCCCGTCACCTGGCCCGCGCCGAGGCTGTCCATGTAGGCGCGGAAGGTCGAGACTTCGATCATCTCGTGGTCGCGTCCGCGGCCGTAGACCACGTGCACGATGCGAAACCGCCGCCCGATGATGAAGGCGCGCCGGAACAGTCCCTTGACCTGTTCGGGCGTCGCATTGGTCGCCACGTCGAAGTCCTTGGGGCGCAGTCCGAGCAGCAGGTCTCGCACGGCGCCGCCGACGATGTAGGCCTCGTAACCGGCCCCCTGCAAGGTGGAAACCACGTTCCGGGCCCGCTCGTCCACGAGTGCCGGATCGATGCCGTGCACGGAAGCCGGAACTTCCTGCCGCTTGCCGAAACGGGCTTTGCCGCCATGCGACGAATCAGCGGATTTGCCCAGGAGCTTGTCGATGAATTTCTTGATCATTGGAAGTGTTTTGCGCGCTGGGCGTCACTCGTCATTCTCCAACATGGCCCGGATCAGCGGGATCGTGATGGCTCGCTGCGTCTGCAGGGCGTAGGCATCGAGCCGGGACAGGAGCTCCATCAGGCTGCCCAGATCGCGGCTGAACCGGTGCAGCATGTAGTCGAGCACATCGTCGGACAGCAGCACGCCGCGTCCGTCGGCGGCGCGCCGCAGCACGGCCCGCCGCTCGGCGTCGCTCAGCATCTGCAAGTGGAACACGTGCCCCCAGCCCAGGCGCGTGCGCAAGTCCTCGCGCAGATGGAGGTCGGCCGGCGGAGCGTCGCCGCACGCGACGACGCCGCGCTGCAGGCTTTGCGCGTTCACGAACCAGGTGAAGGCCGCGTGCTGCTGTACCGCCGAGTAGGCATGGACGTCGTCGAGGAGGATCGCCACCCACCGGTCGTCGAACTCGGGTGGCTCCATCAGTCCGGCGTGCATCCAGCCGACGCTCGCCCCCTGCGCGCGCAAGGCGCCGCGCACGGCTTCGAGCAGGTGCGTCTTGCCGCAGCCGGGCTCGCCCCAGAGGTAGGTGGGCACGGGGGAATGGACGGTCGGCGTGCCCGGCTCGCCGACCCACAGGGCAAGGTGGCGCAAGGCCGGTTCATTGGGACCCGCGACGAAGCCGTCGAAAGTCGGGCCTGATGCAATTCCGATGTCGAGCGCAAGCTGCTTCATGGATGGCGGTCGGCGAGCGAGCCACCCGCTGAAGGGGCCGCGGGGAACAGGTTCATGAAGCGGCCGGCCCCGAGAATGTTCGGTTCATGAGCACCCTTAAAATCTGGGGCAATTCTATCGGCCCAAGCGATTCGGTTGCCGGAACCATTCGTATCCTTCGAGCCCCCCGTCCCTTCATCTTTTGACCGGCCCGCCCATGAACCCCACCTCGCCCTCCCCGCTCAGCTACAAGGATGCCGGTGTCGACATCGACGCGGGCGATGCGCTGGTCGACCGTATCAAGCCGCTCGCGAAGAAGACCTTGCGCGAAGGCGTCCTGGGCGGAATCGGCGGCTTCGGCGCCCTGTTCGAAGTGCCCAAGCGCTTCGCCGAACCCGTGCTGGTCAGCGGCACGGACGGCGTGGGCACCAAGCTGCGGCTGGCCTTCGAATGGAAGATGCACGACACCGTGGGGATCGATCTGGTCGCCATGAGCGTCAACGACGTGCTGGTGCAGGGCGCCGAGCCGCTCTTCTTTCTCGACTATTTCGCCTGCGGCAAGCTCGACGTCGACACCGCAGCGGCCGTGGTCGGCGGCATCGCCCGCGGTTGCGAACTGAGCGGATGCGCACTGATCGGCGGCGAGACGGCAGAAATGCCGGGCATGTACCCGGACGGCGAATACGACCTGGCCGGCTTCGCGGTCGGCGCCGTCGAGAAGGCGGCGATCCTCACCGGGCGCGACATCCGCCCGGGCGACGTGGTGCTCGGACTGGCGTCCTCGGGCGTGCATTCCAACGGCTTCAGCCTGGTGCGCAAGGTGATCGAACGCGCGGCCGACGCGCTGCCGGAAACGCTCGACGGCAAGCCGTTTCGCGAGGCCGTGATGATGCCCACGCGGCTCTACGTGAAGCCGGTGCTGGCCGCGCTGGCCCGGCACCCGATCAAGGCGCTGGCCCACATCACGGGCGGCGGGCTGCTCGAGAACATTCCACGCGTGCTGCCCGCAGGCACGGCCGCGCACCTGCGAAAGGGCAGCTGGCCGCAAAGCGAACTCTTCGCCTGGCTGCAACAGGTCGCGGCCATTCCCGACATCGAGATGAACCGCACCTTCAACAATGGGATCGGCATGGTGGTGGTGATCGAAGCTGCGCAGGCCCAAGCCTGTGCGCAGACGCTGCGTGATGCCGGAGAGACGGTCCACGAGATCGGCGTCATCGCCGAAATCGGCTCCGGCGCGCCCGTCGTGGTCGCCTGACGCCGGTGCGTAGACTGATCGATCCGCCGCGCATGCAGTCGCGACCGGTGGTCATCGCAAGCTATGTGCTGATCGCTGCGACGCTGTTGCTGGTGATGTGGCAGGGCCTGCTGCCGGGCCTGCTGTGCGTGTGCATCGGCTTTCTGGCGACGCGCTGGCTGGCCCGTGTCCTGGAGAACGGCGTGCGGCGCACGTTGCCAACCTCGTCCGTGCGAGCGCGTGCCGCATTGGCCGTGCCACGCGGCATCGCGGCCGCGCTGATCATGCTGGCGCCGATCGGGCTGATCGCCGTGGCCTTTTCCGAGGCGCGCGACTTCGTGCTGAATGCTCCCAGCCAGTATCTCGAACTCATCGACTACATCGCTCGCACCGTGCTCGAGTTGCGCCAGAAGCTGCCGACCGAGATCGCGGCTTACCTCCCCGAAGGCGCGGACGAGGTGCAGCGCGTGCTGGCCAACTACCTGCGCACACAGGCCGGCGCCCTGGCGTTGACCGGGCGCGCGTGGCTGGGCGGTCTGCTGTTCGCTTACGTCGGGCTGATCGTGGGAGCACTGGCCGCCATCGCCACACCGACTTCCGTCGGGCGACCCCTGGCCGAGGAACTCAAGCTGCGCATTACGCGCTTCGGCGAGGCTTTCCAGCAGATCGTGGCCGCGCAGTTCTGGATCGCCGCCTTCAACGCGCTGCTGACCGCCCTGTTCCTCTTGTTCGTGCTGCCGATGTGGGACCTGGCGCTGCCCTACGCTCCTGCGCTCATCACGCTGACCTTCGTCGCGGGCTTGGTGCCGATCGTGGGCAATCTGCTCTGCAACACGGTCATCACCCTGGTCGGCCTTTCGGTGTCGCCGATTGCAGCGCTGGTGTGCCTGGCGTTCCTGATCCTCATCCACAAGGCCGAATACTTCATCAACGCCAAGGTGGTGGGGAGCCGCACTCGGATGTCGGTGTGGGAGTTGCTCGCCGTGATGTTCGTTGCCGAAGCCGTCTTCGGGCCGGCCGGGCTCGTGGCGGCGCCGCTCTTCTACGCGTACCTCAAGAAAGAGCTGCAGGCCGCGGAGCTGGTCTAGGTCAACGAGAGCCGAGACCGGTGCCAGCCGCCGCGCTCGAAGCGGCGTCTTCGCATCGACGCGATCCGACCCGGCAAGTCATGCGCTCCTAACTGCCCGCATGCATCCCCGCGACCTCAACCTCCGTCACCTGCGCGGCTTCCTGGAGGTGTGCGACAAGGGCAGCGTCAGCGCGGCAGCAGCAGCGCTCGGTACCAGCCAACCGGCGCTGACGCAGGCCATCGCCAAGCTGGAGCAACAGCTCCAGCACCGCCTCTTCGAACGACGCTCGCGCGGGCTGATGCTCACCGCGGCAGGCGAAGTCGCGGCAGTGCGCGTGCGCGCTGCGCTCGACGATCTGGCCGACGGCGTGAAGGCCGTCTCGGGCAAGTCGCTCGCGCCGGAGCGGCGTCTGTCGCTGGCCCAGGCGCACGCCTTTCTTGCGCTGGTCGAGCGCGGGAGCTTCGCCGCCGCGGGCACGTCCACGGGCATGGCGGCGGCTTCGATCCACCGTGCCGTGCGCGATCTGGAAGACGTCGTCGGTCGACCGATGGCCGAGCGGCACGGAAGAACAGTCGCCATCACGCTGCAGGGGCGGCGCTTCGCGCGCAGTTGCCGCCTGGCTTTCGCTGAGCTGGAGGCCGCGTTTGCGGATCTCGGCACGCGTGGCGGTGCCGCCGTGATCGTGGTGGGCACGACGCCGTTGGCGCGCGCCTTCCTGGTGCCGGAGGCCATGGCCACCATGAGCGCTCGGGCCGAGGACGTCGGCTTCCGGGTCCTCGAAGGAAGCTGGGGCGAACTCGCGGAGGCACTGCGCGACGGTCTGGTCGACATCGTGGTGGGCGAGGCGCCGCCCGAGGCGCATTCCGAGTTGGAGGTGCAGCAGCTCTACGAGTCGGCGATCGTCGTTGCCGCCGGGCAGCAACACCCGCTGGTCGGTCGGCGACCCTCGCTTGCGCGACTCGCCGCCTTTCCGTGGATCGTGATGCCGCAGGACAGCCCGTTGCGCGATGCATGGCAGCGAATCTTTGCCAAGACGGCGGTGCAGACGCCGATCGAATGCGGGTCGATCATGATCATCGGGCGACTGCTCACGAGCCGCAATCTCCTGACGCTGGCGACGCCCGACCAGGTGGCCCTGCAGATCCGCAGCGGATTGCTCGCCCGCATCGACGCCCTGCCGCGCGAGAAGATCGCCATCGGCACGACGATGCGCCGGGGCTGGCGCCCGCCCGTCGCACATGCGCAGTTCCTGGCGCATCTCGCCGAAGCGGCCGCACAGATGCGCGGCAAGCCCGTACGACGGACGCTCGCCGAAAAGCGGTGGGTCTGAGCGCGTGAGCCTCGCGGGCCTTCGGGCCTGACAGCCCGTGGCAGGTCGTTGCAGGCTCCCCGCCGGAATTCAGCTTTTCGAATAGCGCACCGCGATTCCTATTTGCCTTGTGCAGTGGCTCGCGCCGATCATCGGCAGCGACGGCTTGGATAGACCGGCCCACGAACAAAGGCGACAAGGAACACGATGAAAGCTGAAGACAGCGCCGACCTCACGCGCGTCGGCCCCGGGAGTGTGATGGGCGAATTCATGCGCCAGTACTGGCTCCCTGCCGCCATGTCGTCCGAAGTGACGGCCGACGGCGACCCCATGCGCTTGATGATCCTCGGCGAAAAGCTGGTGGCCTTTCGCGACACGCAGGGCCGCGTGGGCATCATGGACCATCGCTGTCCGCACCGCTGCGCGTCGCTTTTCCTCGGCCGCAACGAACAGGGAGGACTGCGCTGCGTCTATCACGGCTGGAAGTTCGACGTCGACGGGGCCTGCCTCGACATGCCCAACATGCCCGAGCACCGCGAGTTCAAGGCCCGCGTCCGTGCGAAGGCCTACCGCACGGCGGAGCGCAACGGCCTCATCTGGGTCTACATGGGGGCCGACCAGGCCTCGCCGCCGCCGCTGCCGCGCATCGAAGCCA
>JAHJOG010000207.1 GCA_018820395.1 Gammaproteobacteria bacterium
CTCGGGCGTGAACGGCGGCGAGCGGAAGCGCACGCCGGTCGCATCGAAGATGGCGTTGGCGATCGCGGCGGTGCCGGGCACCGACGACGACTCGCCGGCACCGAGCGGCGGCTCGTCCGGGCGCTGCATGTGCATCACCTCGATCACCGGCACGTCGCGGAAACTGAGGATCGGGTAGCCGCCCCATTCGCGGCTCGCGACCACGCCGGACGGGCGCAGGCCCGGCACCGGCGGCGCGGCTTCCGCGCCCTGCGCGCCCGCCGCCGCCGGTGGCGCGAAGCGCACCTTCTCCCTGAGCGCGCGGCTGGTGGTCTGGATCACGTTGCCGTGCACCTGGTGCTCGACGCCCGCGGGGTTGATCATCAGCCCCGCGTCGTGGCCGACCACCACGCGGCGCACATGCACTTCGCCGGTTTCGCGGTGCACTTCCACGTCGGCCACCCACGCGGCCCAGGCGGCGCCATAGCCGGGCCACTTGCTGTGCACGTAGCGCGCGTAGGCGAAGCCCTGGCCGAACAGCACGTCCCCGCCCGGACCGAGTCCGCCGTCGGCGTTCTCTTGCGGGCCGGTGCGCGTGCGCCAGCCGGCCTTGCGCGCGGTCTCGCGCACCAGCTCGGCCGCGCGCGGATCGTTCAGATGGCGCAGCCGGAATGCCACTGGGTCGACGCCGGCGGCGCTGGCCAGTTCGTCGACGTACGACTCGTGCGCGAAGGAGCTCGGCAACGCCGACACGCCGCGCAGCCACGACGCGCGCACGATCGGCGCCATGTCGTTCACCTGCACGCGCAGGTTGGCGTAGGCATAGGGCGGGCGCGCGGTGCGGTCGCCCATCTCGAAGGCCTGGGCCACCGGCTCGACGGTGCGCGTGAGCAGCAGCGCCAGGGTGGGCGCGCCGTTGGAAGGGTATGACGTCTCGAAGTCGTACGCGGCCACGCCACCCTCGGCGTCGAGCCCGCCGCGCACTTCCATGAGCTGCGCCGCGCCCAGCGGCTCCCACGCATGCTCCTGCTCGCGCGTGAGCTGCACGCGCACCGGCGCGCCCACCGCCCGCGCGAGCAGCGCGGCGTCGGCAGCCACGTCGTCGGCGCCGTTGCGGCCGTAGCAGCCGGCCGCTTCCATGCGCACCACGTCGATGGCGACGTCGGGCAGGCCGGTGAGGCGGGCCAGGTCGGCGCGCAGCACGTGCGGGTTCTGCGAGCCGGCCCAGACGCGCAGTTGGAACGCGTCCTGCTGGTCTGCGTTGTCCGCGTGCTCGCTGCCGTTTTCGTTTTCTGCGCCCGCGCCGCCGACTTCATCGCCGCCCAGCCACTGCGCCACCGCGCACGACGGACCGATCGACGCGTGCATCTGGTACGGCCACACGTAGGTGCGCGGCATCGGCACCGCCGCTGCAGCAAGCGCCGCATCGACGTCGCCTTCGTCGACCAGCCGACGCTGCGTCGACGGATTGGCGCGCAGCGCGGCTTCGAGATCGTCCAGCGGAGGCAGGCCGGGCCACGGCTTCCAGCGCACGCGCAGTTCGCGCAGCGCTTGCTCGGCATGCTCTTCGCGTTCTGCCACGACGCCGACGAAGTCGCGGATCACCACCACCGCGCGGATGCCCGGAATGTGCGCGATCGACGCCTCGTCCACCGACTCGAGCGTGTTGCCGATGAAGTCGCCGTGCTCCGCGCCGGCATAGGGCGGGCGCACCACGCGGCCGTGCAGCATGCCCGGCATGCGCAGGTCGTGCACGAACACCGCCTCGCCCGCGAGCTTGGCCGGGATGTCGATGCGCGGCATCGAGCGGCCGACCACGCGGTAGTCCTGCGGGGCCTTGGTGGGCGCATCGGCGTCGAGTTGCAGGATCTCGCGCCGCTCGGCGACGAGTTCGCCGAACGCCAGCTCGAAGCCCGGGTCGTCTTCGCTGCGGATGAAGCCGTCTTCGGTGCGCAGCCGCGACGGCATCGCGCCGAAGCGTTCGGCCGCCTGGGCCAGCAGCCACCCGCGTGCCTGCGCGGCCGCGAGCCGCAGCGGCGCTGCATGGATCTGGATCGACGCGCTGGCGATGGTCGCGCCCTGGTTCGGCGCGCGCGCCGTGTCGCCCAGCACCATCTGCACGCGGGCCAGCGGCACGTCGAGTTCGTCGGCAACGATCTGTGCAAGCGCGGTGCGGATGCCGGTGCCCAGATCGACGTGTCCGTTCAGCGCCGTGACGCCGCCGTCGGCCCACACGGCGAGCAGGATCTCGGGCCCTTCGGCCGGGTTGGCAGGCACCGCGGCGGGCTGGCCGGCGACGTGGGCCGGCGGCACGGGCGGGTCGCGCACCACGAGCAGCACGCCCGTGGCGTCGAGAAAGTCCTTGCGCGTGTGCAGCGGCGGCCGGTCGGCGGGCGTCGTCACGTGTCCGCGTCCTCCGCGTTGGCGTTCGTGCGGCTTGCGATCAGCAAGGCCGCGCGCCGCACCGCGTCGAGGATCTCGACGTGCGTGCCGCAACGGCACAGGTTGCCCGAGAGCTCGCTGCGGATGCGCGCCTCGTCGGGATCCGGCTCGCGCGCGAGCAGTGCGGCGGCCTGCATCACCATGCCGTTCAGGCAATAGCCGCACTGCGCGGCCTGCGCGTCTTCGAAGGCCTGCTGCACCGGATGCCAGCGCCCACGCGAACCCAGCCCTTCGAGCGTGGTGATCGCGCGCCCGGCCACGCCGTGCGCCGGGATCACGCAGGCCCGCGCCGCCACGCCGTCCACCCACACGGTGCAGGCCCCGCATTGCCCCAGGCCGCAGCCGTACTTGGGCGCGTTCAGGCTCAGGTCGTTGCGCAGCACGTGCAGCAGCGAGGCCTCGGCGGGCACGTCGATCTCGACGTCTTGCGCGTTGACCTTCAGCCTCAGCACGGGCGGCAGCACGGACAGGGGCGGGCGTGGCGCATCGGCAGTCAGACGCCCAGGATGTCGGCGGACTGGATGCGCAGGACGCCGCAAGCCTGCATCCGCGTCCACGCAGCCGCGAGCGATCCGTCGAGGTCGATCGCGCGCGTCGCGTCCTCGATCACGTAGGTGTCGAAGCCGGCCTTGCGCGCGTCCATCGCGGTCCAGGCGACGCAGAAGTCGGTCGCCAGCCCGGTCACGAAGACCGTGCGAATGCGACGCTGCTGCAGGTAGCCGGCCAGGCCGGTGGAGGTGCGGTGGTCGGCTTCCTCGAAAGCCGAATAGCTGTCGATGCCGGCGTGAAAGCCCTTGCGGATGATCAGTTGCGCGCGCGTGAGCTCGAGGTCGGCATGCAGCTCGGCATCGGCCGTGCCCTGCACGCAGTGCTCGGGCCACAGGACCTGGTCGCCGTAGTCGAGCTGGACGGTTTCGTAGGGCTTGCGCCCCGCATGCGAACTCGCGAAGGACGCGTGCCCCGGCGGATGCCAGTCCTGCGTGAGCACGATGTTGTCGAAGATGGCGGCGAGCCGGTTGATGACCGGCACCACCTCGGCGCCGCCGCGTACCGCGAGCATGCCGCCGTCGACGAAGCCGTTCTGCACGTCGACCACGAGCAGCACCGCGTCTTCGGCGGGCCGGATGCCGCCGACAGCGTGCTCGGACCAGGGGAGGGGGCTTGGCGGCGTGTCGGGCATGGTGTCTGCGCGGTGGTGGAAGGGTTCGTCGAGCCTACACGCGAAACATCAGTCTGATCCAAGCAATGAGGTGGAATCAGATGCGTGGGAGGTCGGCGATGCGGATGCGGCGAACCCCTTGCGCTTCGAGTTGTGCTCCCAACTTGGCGGATTCGTCGTGACGATTCGTTGGGTCGGTCGCGGCATCCTCGACGAAGTAGGTGCGCAAGCCGGCCTTCCTCGCATCCACAGCCATGGCAGCGACGCACGCGGCATTGACCGGGCTGGCGATGACGACGGACTCGATATGGCGCTCGCGAAAGCAGCCAGCCAGGCTCTTTGACCCTGCCACCCCGCCAGATTTGTGCAAGCATTGGCTCGGCCACGGAACGTTGTCGTTCAGGGCCAGCATCAGCGGCACGAAAGCCTCAGGGTGACGTTGAACATTCGAGAAGGACGCGCTGCCTTCGGCGATGAACACGTGGTCGAAATTTCCCATCTCCCAGAGCTTGTCGACAAGTGGCAAAACTTCGGGGCGTTTCGTGTTCGGTGGCATGCCCTGATGCTCGGGACAGTTCTCGACGTCGACCACGACCAGTGCGGCCCCGCGTGATGATCGACGCTTCTTGTCGGCTCCCAGCGCCGGACCCGTGCCGCCCGTGCCGAGCACCGCCAACATACCGTAAGTGCTGAATGCGCCAAGCATGCGCAGCGCTTGCCTGCGGCGGCTCGTTTCAGCGAATGTCATTTGGAAGCTCCCTCAGCAGCCATGGTTTCACCGTATTCAGACCGACAGGTACGCGCGCCGCACCTCGTCGTTGGCCGCCAGTTCGGCCATCGACGCCTGGTAGCGGATCTGGCCCTTCTCGAGCACATAGGCGCGGTCGGACACCAACTCCGCGAAGTGCATGTTCTGCTCCGACAGCAGGATGCTCACGCCCTGCGCCTTGAGTTCGAGAATCATGTGCGCCATCTGCTCGACGATCACCGGAGCCACGCCTTCGGAGGGCTCGTCGAGGAGCACGAGGTAGGGGTTGCCCATCAGCGTGCGCGCCACCGTGAGCATCTGCTGCTCGCCGCCGCTCATGCGCCCACCCGGACGGTTCGGCATCTCGCCCAGGTTGGGAAAGAGCTTGAACAGGCGCTCGGGCGTCCACAGCGGCGCGTCGGTGCCGTCGGCCCAGCGGCGCGGGGCCTGGCGGCCGACATCGAGGTTCTCCATCACCGTCAGGTCGGTGAACACGCGGCGGTCTTCGGGCACGAAGCCGAGGCCCAGCTTGGCCGCATGGTGCGGTTCGCTCTTGGAAATGTCGTGGCCCAGAAAGCGGATCGCGCCACGCCGCTTGGCGAGCATGCCGATCAGTGCCTTCAGCGTGGTCGACTTGCCTGCGCCGTTGCGCCCCATGAGCGCAACGACTTCGCCGCGCCGCACTTCGAGATCCACGTCGTAGAGGATCTGCGCCGCGCCGTACCAGGCGCACAGCCCCTTGGCGTCCAGAAGCATGTCGCTGTTCATGTTTTCCCTTCCAGCGAGCGTGCCGGATCCGGCTCCGCCGGTCCGGCCACGCTGCCCCCTGCAAGGGGGTTGGCGGAGCGACACGCAGTGCGCGCAGCCTGGGGGTGTGCAAAAGTGCTTCCGGTGCCGAAGTACACCTCCTGCACCTTCGGATGGTCGCGGATCTCCAGCGGCTTGCCCTCGGCGATGAGCCGGCCGCGGGCCAGCACGATCATGCGGTCGGCATAGGCGAACACCACGTCCATGCTGTGCTCGGTGAACAGCACCGCCATGCGACGCTGGACCACGAGTTCCTTGGTCAGCGCCATCAACGAGTTGCGCTCGCTGGGCGCCATGCCCGCGGTCGGTTCGTCCATCAGCAGCAGCTTGGGCGAGTTGGCCATCGCGACGGCCAGCTCGACCCGCTTCACGTCGCCGTATGCGAGCACGCTGCAGGGCCGGTCGGCCTGCGCCTTCATGCCGACCTGGTCGAGCAGTGCCAGCGCATCGTCGCGCCGGTGGTCGGCCGCGCGGCGCCAGGTGGAGAACAGCCGGCCGTCGTGCGAGAGCAGGGCCATCTGCACGTTCTCGACCACGGTGAGCGACGCGAACGTCTCGGCGATCTGAAAGGTGCGCCCGACGCCCTTGCGCCAGATCGCGCGCGGCTGGAGCCCCACCAGTTCTTCGCCCGCGAGCAGGATCGAGCCGCGGTCGGCCTTGAGCTGCCCGTTGACCATGTTGAAGGTGGTCGACTTGCCCGCACCGTTGGGCCCGATCAGGGCCAGCAGTTCGCCGGCCTGCAGCTCGAAGCCGATGCCGTCGACCGCCTTCACGCCGCCGAAGGACTTGCCGAGGTCGTGCACTTTGAGCGCTGTCATGCCTTCTGCTCCTCGAGCTCGACGGTCGTGGCGATGGGGCGCCGGCGCTCGAACAGTTGCTTGGCGAAACCGGCGATGCCCTGCGGAAACAGCAGCACCAAGAGCAGGATGATGCCGCCCAGCATCGCGCGCCAGTAGTCGGTGTTGCGCGCCACCGTGTCGTGCAGCCAGGTGAAGGTGACGGCGCCCACCACCGGGCCGGCGAGCGTCTGGACGCCGCCCAGCAGCACCATCACCAGCCCGTCCACCGACTTGCCCACGCTCAGCGTCTCGGGCGAGATGCTGCCCTTGGAAAACGCGTACAGCGCGCCTGCGAGCCCGGCGGCCGCACCCGCGATCACGAAGGCCACCCACTGCATGCGCTTGACGTCGATGCCGATCGCGTCCGAGCGCAGCACCGAATCGCGACCCGCGCGCAGCGCATAGCCGAAGGGCGAGAAGAGCACCCGCCGCAGCCACAGCACGCCGAGCGCCACCAGCGCCAGCGTGAGCCAGTAGTAGTTGTTCTTGTCCGACAGCCATGGGGCCGGCCACACGCCGGTCAGCCCGTTGCTTCCGCCGGTGAAGTTGTCCCATTGGTAGACCACCGCCCAGGTGATCTGCGCGAAAGCCAGCGTGAGCATCGCCAGGTACACGCCCGACAGCCGCACGGCGAACCAGCCGAACACCAGCGCGCCCAGCGCAGCCACGATGGGCGCGAGGAGCAGACCAAGTTCCATCGGCATGCCGCTCGAGCGCACCAGCAATGCCGCGCCATAGGCGCCCAGCCCGAAATAGGCCGCGTGCCCGAACGAATGCATGCCGGCCGGCCCCATGATGAAGTGCAGGCTGGCCGCGAACAGCGCCGCGATCAGCAGGTCGATCATCAGCACCGTGGTGTAGGGCGAGGCAGCCGTCAGGATGGGCATCGCGACCAGCACCAGCCCGAACAGGCCGGCCGCGATCAGGTAGGGCTTGCCCGCGCGCCGCAGGGGCTCTTCGACCATGCCCACATAGCGGCTCGGCGCCTGCGGTCGCCCGAACAGGCCCCACGGCCGCCAGACCAGCACCACCGCCATGACCAGGAAGTCGACCACCAGCGTGAGCTTGGAGAAAGACACCGGAATGCCGAACACATCGACCACGCCGAGCCAGATGCACACCGCCTTGATCTCCGCGATGAGCAGCGCCGCCGCATAGGCCCCGGGGATCGAGCCCATGCCGCCGACCACGACGACGACGAAGGCCGCGCCGATGGTGTTGAGGTCGAGCTCGAGCGTGGCCGGCTCGCGCGGCAACTGCAGTGCGCCGCCCAGGCCGGCGAGCATTGCGCCGAGCGCGAACACGGCGGTGAAGAGCCATGCCTGGTTGACGCCGAGGGCACTGACCATCTCGCGGTCTTGCGTGGCGGCGCGCACCAGCGTGCCGAAGCGCGTGCGCGTGAGCAGCATCCAAACCAGCCCGAGCACGACGGGCCCGACGACGATGAGGAACAGGTCGTAGCTCGGAAACTGGCGCCCGAGGATCATGACCGAGCCCGACAGACCGGGCGCGCGCGGGCCAAGCAGTTCGTCCGGCCCCCAGATCCACAGCACGGCATCTTTGATGACGAGGACGAGCGCGAAGGTGGCGAGCAGCTGGAAGAGTTCGGGCGCCTTGTAGATGCGCCGCAGCAGCACCATTTCGATGAGTGCGCCGAGCACGCCGACGGCGATGGCGGCGAGCACCAGCGAGGGCCAGAAGCCGAAGCCTGTGCCGAGCTTGTCGACGAGCGAGTAGGCAATGTAGATGCCGACCATGAAGAAGGAGCCGTGCGCGAAGTTGACGATCCGCGTGACGCCGAAAATGAGCGACAGGCCGGCCGCGACGAGGAACAGCGACGACGCGCTGGCGAGGCCGTTGAGCAGTTGGACCAGAAAGCTGTTGATGCTCATGGGTGAGCTTGTGCCGGTTGTGCTTCGCGAGAAGCGGGGTTTGTTCCGTGGGCAGAGCGCTCGGCGAGCGGTGCGAGTCTGTCCCATGGACGGTCCGCCCGGCGGTGGCGTTCATTTGTCCCTTGGACAGTCCGCCCGGCAGGCAGTGCAGGCTGTTCCGGCTTCACTGCAGCGGCCCTTCGGGCTTCCTTGCGGTGCTCGCACTTCGCGGGGTCCGCACAAACTCGCCTGCGGCTCAGACATGTGCGGCCCTTTTTCCGCGAAGTGCTGTGCTCCTCAGCGCCGCAGAGGCGCCTGCACAGCCCGCACTGCCCGCCGGGCTCCGCAATTGCGGTGAGGATGTGTCTTCCTCGGCCGGCGCAACCGGCGTGGACGACAGTCAACGCGCAGCGCTCGGAACCCAGCGGTGCACACACCGTTCGATCACCCCCAAGCCCGTGGGGCGGTGTGCGGCGGGACAGCGCCTCTGTGCCGCCGAAGCGCGCAGCGTGGTCGGGCGCGCGTGCCGGAGGACACGCGCTTCGTGAACTGACTCGTCGCAGCTGTTTGAGCGTAGTGAACGAAGTGAACGCAGCGAGTTCTGCGACGGCCCGACCGCGCGAGCACTGCAGGGAAGCCCGAAGGGCCGGCACAGTGAAGCAGTCCCGCCGCACACCGCCACGCGGGCGCTCTCACCAACGCAAACGCCGAACGCACACGCCAAGAGCACGCCAACTCGAACGCAGCCAACTCACACCACGCTGCGCTTCAGGATGTAGTCGAGCCCACCCGCCCGAAACCATCGATACCCATACGGCTCCAGCAGAAAGCAATGCCGCCCCCGCCGATCCGCATGGCTGTGCGCCTCCGACAGCACATTGACCAGCGTGTCGCATTCGGCGCCGAGGTCGCGCGTCTTCAGCTCCAGCTCGATCGGATCGGCCGACAGGTTGTGCACGAACACCACCGCGTTGTTGCGCCAGTCGTATCGCATCACCAGCACCTGCGCGCAGGCTTGCTTCACCACCGTGAAATCGCCCAGCCCCACCTCCGGCAATTCCTTGCGCATGCGGATCACGCGCTCCATCCAGTTCAGCAGCGAATCCGGGTCGCGCCGCTGCGCCGCCACGTTCACATGCTCGAAGCCATAGGGCCCACTGTCGATCACCGGCATCACCGGCTGGTCCGACTTCGTGAAGCCGCCATGCGGCTCGGTGGACCACTGCATCGGCGTGCGTGCGCAGTTGCGCTCCGGCAGGCTCAGGTCGTCGCCCATGCCGATCTCGTCGCCGTAGCGCAGCACCGGCGTGCCGGGTAGGGTCAGCATCAGGCTGTAAGCCAACTCCAGCCGGCGCCGGTCGCCGCCGAGCATCGGCGCCAGGCGGCGACGGATGCCGCGGTCGTACAGCTGCATGCTCTTGTCGGGCCCGAAGGCGTCGAACACGCGCTGCCGCTGCGCCTTGGTCAGGCGGCCCAGGTCCAGCTCGTCGTGATTGCGCAGGAACATGCCCCACTGCGACGTGCTCGGCCGCTCCCGCGTTGCCACCAGCGCATCCACCAGCGGCCCGGTCTCGCCCGTGGCGAGCGCATAGAACAGGTTCTGGTTCACCTGAAAGTTGAACATCATGTGCAGCCGCTCGCCTTCGTCGCCGAAGTAATGCATGTCGGTCTTCGGCAGCACGTTGGCTTCACCCAGGATGATCGCGTCGCCCTGGCGCCATTGGAGCAACTCGCGAAAGCTGCGCAGCATGTCGAACTGCTGCTTGGGATGCCGCACACCGGCGCCCTTGGTCGAGATCACGAAGGGCACCGCGTCCATGCGAAAGCCCGACACGCCCAACTGCGTCCAGAATCCCATGATCTTCAGGATCTCGGCCTGCACGAAGGGGTTGGCGGTGTTGAGGTCGGGCTGGAAATCGTAGAAGCGGTGGAAGTACCAGCGCTTGGCCACCTTGTCGAAATCCCAGGTCGATTTCTGCACGCCCGGGAACACCACGCCGTCGTCGGCGTTGGCCGGCTTCTTGTCCGCCCACACGTACCAGTCGCGGTATTTCGAGTCGGGGTCCGAGCGCGCCGACTGAAACCACGGATGCTGGTCCGACGTGTGATTGACCACCAGGTCGATCAGCACGCGCATGCCGCGCTGCGCGGCTGCATGGGTGAACTCGACGAAATCGCCGAGCGTGCCGAAGCGCGGGTCGACGTTGTAGTAGTCGGACACGTCGTAGCCGTTGTCGCGGCCCGGCGAGGTCTGAAAGGGCATCAGCCACACCGTCGTCACGCCCAGCCCGTTCAGGTAATCGAGCCGGCGCGTGAGTCCTTCGAAGTCGCCGCAGCCGTCGCCGTCGCAGTCCATGAAGGTCGCGACCGACAGGCAATACACCAGCGCGCTCTTGTACCAAAGGTCGTTGATCATGGCAGGCCCGCTCCAAAGCTGGCAAATTGAAGCCACACGAAAAGGAAACTCATGTCGGCCGATGCCTGGTGGAAACACGGAATCTTCTATGAAATCTATCCCCGCTCCATGCAGGACAGCAACGCGGATGGCACAGGTGATTTGTCCGGCATCCGGCAGCGGCTCGACTACCTCGAGGACCTGGGCGTCGACGCGCTCTGGATCTGCCCGATCTTCCCGTCGCCGATGGCCGACTTCGGCTACGACATCGCCGACTACTGCGACATCGATCCGCGCTTCGGCACGCTGGCCGAGTTCGACGCGCTCCTCGCCGAGGTGAAGGCACGCGGCCTCAGGCTGGTGCTCGACCTGGTGCCCAACCACACCTCCGACCAGCACCCGTGGTTCGTGCAGAGCCGCAGCGCGCGCGACGACCCGCGGCGCGATTGGTATCTGTGGCGCGACCCGGCGCCGGATGGCGGGCCGCCCAACAACTGGCTGAGCAACTTCGGCGGCGCGGCCTGGACCTTTGACGACGCCACGGGGCAGTACTACGGCCATTCCTTCCTCAAGGAACAGCCCGATCTCAACTGGCGCAACCCCGCCGTGCGCGCCGCGATGTACGACGTGATGCGCTTCTGGCTGCGGCGCGGCATCGACGGCTTTCGTGTCGACGTGCTCTATCACCTGATCAAGGACGACCGGTTCCGCGACAACCCGATCAACCCAGCCTACGTCGCCGGCGGCCCCGAGTCGCACCGGCTGCTGCCGCTCTTCACCACCGACCGGCCGGAGATGCAAGAGATCGTCGTCGAGATGCGCCGCGTGGTCGACGAGTTCAGCGACGCGGTGTCGGCGCGCGTGCTCATCGGCGAGCTACATCTGCCGCTCGACCGGCTGATGGCCTACTACGGCCGCAGCGAGAACGGCGTGCTGCAGGGCGTGCAGCTGCCCTTCAACTTCCAGCTGATCCACGCGCGCTGGGAGGCCGACGAGATCCGCCGCATCGTGCGCAGCTACGACGCCGCGCTGCCGCCGGGTGCGGCGCCCAACTGGGTGCTGGGCAACCACGACGAGTCGCGCGTCGCCACGCGGGTGGGCCCACAGAATGCGCGGCTAGCGGCGATGCTGCTCTTGACCTTGCACGGCACGCCGACGCTCTACTACGGCGACGAGATCGGCATGCCCGACACGCGCATCGCGCCCGGCGAGATCCGCGATCCGTTCGAGCTGCGCGAGCCCGGCAAGGGCCTCGGCCGCGATCCACAGCGCACGCCGATGCCATGGAGCGCGGCACCCTATGCCGGCTTCTCGACCGTGCGGCCGTGGCTCCCGCTCGGAGAGGACTGGACGACGCGCAATGTCGAGGCCATGGCGCACGATCCGGCGTCGATCCTCGTGCTCTACCGTCGCCTGATCGCGCTGCGACGGCAAGAAGCCGCGTTGCACGGCGGCTCCCTCGAACTGATCGACGACTCACCGCCCGACGTGCTGGCCTATGCGCGCACTTCGGGCCGACGCCGGCTGCTCGTGCTGCTCAACTTCGCGGACGCCGACATGCCGGTCGACACACTGCTCGACGCCGACGCCGAGATCCTTCTGTCGACCGAGCACGAGCGCACCGGCGTGTTGCGGCGCGATGCCATGCTGCGGCCGTTCGAGGGAGTGGTGCTCTTGCCGAAGTGACAGGCGTCGTGCCATCTGCCGCGAGCGCCCCATGTTCGGCGCAGGCCAAACCACCCGAATTCGAAGTTGCCCTACATGCAACCGGGCGCCGCACTGAAGGCCTGAAGTCCGCTCCCGGCCGGACCATGCTCGTTTTGCATTGGAGCAAGCATGTCCGCAGACGACACCATCGCGCCCTCGGGAACCGACCCGGACCGCATCGACCTGAATTCCGACGCCTCGGTGACGGAGTGGTCGAAGAAGCTCGACGTGAGCGAAGCCCAGCTCAAGGAAGCCGTCGGCGTCGCCGGCGACCGCGCCACCGACGTGGAGATGCACCTGAAGGGCTCGCGCGCCACCACCAACGACGATCGCGTGGACGAAGTCAATGGCCAATAAATCCACCACCTCCTCCGGCGCCGGCCTGGGCCTGCGGACCGTGCGGGCCGCATTGCCGGCCGCGCTGCTGGCGCTCGCGTGCGCAGCCGTCGCCCAGCCCGCCGGGAACCCGCGCGGCAGCATGGCGCCTGGCATCGGCGAAGCACCCAAGCCGGTGCCGAGCACCGGGCCGATGCGTCCGGAGCGGGCCGAGGGACCGCTCCAAAGCGGCCCTGCAGCCGCACGCACGCAGCGCACCGAAGTGCCTGGAGGCGGCACGGCAGGCGGGCTGTCGAACTCGGCAGCGCCACTCGGTTCCGCATCGCAGCGCGCCAACGAAAGCGGCATGACGAACGGGGCCCCCCAGATCCGCTCGCAGCCACCCGCCAGACCCTAGGAAGACACCATGCTTCAACTCACGGTGAACGGCCAGCCGCGACAGGCCGACCCGGACGTCCGCACCTCGTTGCTCGACCTGCTGCGCGACAGCCTCGGCCTGGTCGGCGCCAAGAAGGGTTGCGACCACGGCCAGTGCGGCGCCTGCACGGTGATCGTGAATGGCCGCCGCATCAACTCGTGCCTGTCGCTCGCCGTCATGCACGACGGCGACGAAGTCACGACCATCGAAGGCCTCGGCACGCCCGAACAGCTGAGCGCGATGCAGCAGGCCTTTCACGAGCACGACGCCTACCAGTGCGGCTTTTGCACGCCGGGCCAGATCTGCTCCGCCACCGCCGTGCTTGAAGAAGTGCGCATGGGCTGGCCAAGCCATGTGAGCCAAACGCTCGACGACGCGCAAGCGCTCGACCGCGCCGAGATCGCCGAGCGCATGAGCGGCAACCTGTGCCGCTGCTCGGCGTACCCCAATATCAACGACGCCATCGCCGAAGCGGCCCGCAAACCGGACCACCAGGCCAAGGCCGACGGCGGAGAGCGGCCTTGAAGACCTTCGATTACGTGCGTGCGCCAGACGCTGCCAAAGCGTGCGCCGCGGTGGCGAATGACCCCTCCGCACAAAGCGACGGTGCCGGACCGGGCCGCGCGCGCTTCATCGCCGGCGGCACCAACCTGCTCGATCTGATGAAGCTCGAGATCGAGACGCCGGCAAAGCTGGTCGACATCAGTCGGCTGCCGCTGGCCGACGTCGCGGAAGTCGACGGCGGCTTGGAGATCGGCACGATGGTGCGCAACAGCGATCTGGCGGCGCACCCCGTGGTGCGCGCGCGCTACCCCGCGCTGTCGCGCGCCCTGCTCGCGGGCGCCTCGGGCCAATTGCGCAACAAGGCATCGACCGGCGGCAACCTGCTGCAGCGCACCCGCTGCTACTACTTCTACGACACCGCCATGCCGTGCAACAAGCGCACGCCGGGGGCCGGTTGCGCCGCGATCGGCGGCTTCAATCGCATTCATGCGGTGCTCGGCACGAGTGAGCATTGCATCGCCACGCATCCGTCGGACATGGCCGTGGCCATGCGCGCTCTGGACGCGAGCGTGCGCCTGCTCGCGGCCGACGGATCGACGCGCATGCTCTCGCTGGATGGCCTCTACCGCTTGCCAGGCGACACGCCGCAGGACGAGACCACCCTGCGCCCGGGTGAGCTCATCACCCATATCGTGCTGCCCGCACCGCCACCAGGCCGGCAGGCGTACCGGAAGGTGCGCGACCGCGCGTCCTATGCCTTTGCGCTGGTGTCGATGGCGGCGATCGTGTCCGTCGACAAAGGCAAGATCGCCTCGGCGCGACTGGCCTTCGGCGGGCTCGCGCCCATGCCGTGGCGCGACCCGGCCGTCGAGGCCATGTTGGTCGGTGAAACGCCCTCTCGGCAGCTCTTCGTGAAAGCCGCGGACCGATTGTTGGCCGAAGCGCAAGGCCGCGGCGCCAACGACTTCAAGATCCCGCTGACCAAGCGCACGCTGGTCGACGGATTGGTGCAACTCGTCGGACAGGAACTCGCGAAATGAGCGACGACGCCGAACTGAAGATGGATCGCCCGGTGGGCGAAACCGCGCTCGATCGGGGCGTGCAAGGCCTGGTCGGAGAGCCGGTTCCGCGCGTCGAAGGGCGGCGCAAGGTCGCGGGCGATGTGCCCTATGCGCTCGACCACCGTGTCGACGGCCAGTTGGCCCACGGCTTCGCCATCTGCGCATCGATCGGCCGCGGCCGCGTCGAGGGCTTCGACACCGAAGAAGCGTCGGCCATGCCGGGCGTGCTCGCGGTGATCGTGGACGATCCGCTGATCCCGCGCGAGACCGGCGGCTTCTCGGACAAGAAGCTGGTGCGCGGTACGGGCCAGGTCGAACATTGGGGGCAGACCCTCGGCGTGGTGATCGCAGAGAGCTTCGAACAGGCACGCGCCGCCGCCAACGCAGTGCGTGTGCGCTACACCTCCGAAGAAGGCCGATACGACGCGAGCGCATCGCACGGCACCGCCAAGCCCACGGGCAAAGACGCCATGCTGCCCGATCTCGTCATGGGCGACGTGGACGGCGCGCTGAAGCACGCCGAGCATGCGCTCGACCGCACCTACACCACGCCCACGCACATTCATGCGGCGATGGAGCCGCATGCGGCCATCGCCTGGTGGGAGGGCGACAAGCTCACGGTCTACAACTCGTCTCAGATCCTGTCGCTCGCCAAGAGCATGCTCGCGGCCTCGCTCGACATCGACGAAAAGAACGTCCATGTGATGTCGCCTTTCGTCGGCGGCGGCTTCGGCGGCAAGGGTGGCCTGGGCGTCGAATCGGTATTCGCGGCGCTCGGCGCGCGCAAGATCGGCCGGCCCGTCAAGATGGCGATCACGCGACAGCAGCTCTTTCATCTCGTGTATCGGCGTTCGGAGACGTCACAGCGCATCCGCCTCGCGTGCGGCGCGGACGGAAAGCTCACGGCCTTCGGCCACGACAGCATCGTGAGCCAGAAGCCGGGCCGCGATTTCTTCGAGCCGTGCGCCTTCGGCAGCATTGCGCTCTATCGCGGCGAGAACCGCAGTTTCACTCAGCGAGTGATGACGCTCGACCTGCCCGAGACCGGCTCGGTGCGCGCACCCGGAGAGGCCGTCGGCATGTTGGCGGTCGAATGCGCCATGGACGAGATGGCCGAGATGGCGGGCATCGATCCGGTCGAGTTCCGCAAGCTCAACGAACCGAAGGAGGACCCCTCTCGGCACCGCCCCTTCAGCGAAAGGCACCTGGTGGCCTGCCTCGATGAAGGCGCACGGCAGTTCGGCTGGTCGCGGCGCAGCGCGTCGCCCGGAAAGAAACGCGAGGGCGATTGGCTCATCGGCCACGGCATGGCATCGTGCATCCGGATCAATCAGCTGAGCGAAGCGCGCGCCCGCGTGCGGCTCGCGGCCAATGGCGACGTGACGGTCGAGGCCGACATGACCGACATCGGCACCGGGAGCTACACGATCCTGGCGCAGATCGCAGGCGAGATTCTCGGCGCGCCGATCGAGCGCGTGTCGGTGCGGCTCGGCGATTCGGACTTTCCGAAAGCCTTCGGCTCGGGCGGCTCGATGGGTGCGGCGAGCGCGGGATCGGCAGTGGAACTGGCGGCCGAAGACATCCTGAAGACGATCGCGATGAAGCTCGGCATCGAGGCGCGCGAACTGAAGTTGAAGGACGGCCACGCGATCGCGGGCGAGCGCCGCGTGCCGCTTTCGGAATGCGTTGACCGTTCGATCGAGGCTATCGGGCACATCGAACCCGGCAAGATGGAAGACAAGTTCGATCAGGCGTCATACGGCGCGCACTTCGTCGAAGTGGGCGTGAACCGCAGCAGCGGCGAAACGCGTGTGCGCAAGGTGACCAGCGTTTTCGCGGCCGGCCGCATCCTCGATCCGCAGACGGCGCGCTCGCAGGTGATCGGCGGAATCATCTGGGGCATCGGCGGTGCGCTCACCGAAGGCGGTGAGGTCGACACGCGCTACGGCAGCATCGTGAACCACGACCTGGCCGAATACCACGTGCCCGTGAACGCAGACATCCCGCCGATCGACATCACGTTTCTGCCAGAGCTCGACAACAAGACCAACCCGCTCAAGATCAAGGGCATCGGCGAATTGGGCATCAGCGGCATCGGTGCTGCCGTCAACAACGCGATCTACAACGCCACCGGGGTCCGCGTCTACGACTTCCCGGTGACGCTCGACAAGCTGCTCGAAGGCTTGCCGCAGGAATGACAAAGCCCCCGGCGCTGACCGGGGGCTTGCTTTTCACGTGGCTCAGGCGTGCGCGCTGGCGAACAACTTCATCATCTCGCGATTGAACGCCGGCAGGTCGTCGGGCTTGCGGCTCGTGACGAGCGAGCGATCAACCACGACTTCCTTGTCGGTCCATTGCGCGCCGGCGTTCGTGAGGTCGTTCTTCAACGAAGGCCACGAGGTCATCTTGCGGTCCTTGACGGCGCCGGCATCGATCAAGGTCCAGGGCCCATGGCAGATCGCCGCGATCGGCTTGCCGCTCTCGACGAATGCACGCACGAACTCGATCGCTCCGTCGGTGATGCGCAGCGCGTCAGGGTTGATGACGCCGCCCGGCAGCAGCAGTGCGTCGAAGTCGGCGGGCTTGGCGTTCGACAGGGCCACGTCGACCTTGAAGGTGTCGGCCTTGTCATGATGGTTCCAGCCCTGCACCTTGCCATCTTGCGGGGAGACGATGCGGGTGGTGGCACCGGCGGCATCGAGCGCCTTGCGCGGGCCGGTGAGTTCGACTTGCTCGAAGCCGTCGGCGACGAGGATGGCGACCTTCAGGCCGCTGAGATTTTCGGGGGTCATGTCTTTTCCTTCATGGGTTGACGACAGATGAATCGAATGAGGCTACGCGCGCGCGGCGCGAACCGCATCGGCGTATGCCGGTGGCGCGTGTCGGACATCTCTGCGCAGTCGACCCCTCTCGCAAGAGGGTTTGAAAGTCATCCGAAAGGCTGCGTGGCCGACGCGATGCGCTCCTACAGGACGCTGCGGGTCATCGCCCTAACGTGGGTCGTTGACAGCGTTCTCCGCTCCCGTACCAACCCTACAACCCCTGAGAGATCCAATGCCCACCCCCAAGAAATCAACCCCTTCGTCGAAGGCCAATGCCGGCAAGGCAGCAGCCCGAAACACCGACAGCGGACCGGCGAGCATGGCCCCTCCGGCCGACGGTGACTTGCCTGCACAGCGCGCCTTCGACACGCAGGCGCTGGCCGCGGCCATGCCTGCCAACACCAACAAGCCGCTCGAACACGGCTACGACAACGCGGTCTCGCCGCCCAAGGGCGTCACCGCCAAGCCGGCGTCCCGTCTGCCCACGGGCAGCACGCTGAGCGAGAGCAATTCGTCGGCCAAGACCGGCACGGTCGCGCCCGAAGGCATCAACGCCACCATCGGCACGCTCGACCGCGTGCGCGTCGACTCGTCCGACCGTGTGCTCACGACCAACCAGGGCGTGGCCGTGGCCGACAACCAGAACTCGCTGAAGGCCGGGCTGCGCGGACCGGCGCTGCTCGAGGACTTCATCCTGCGCGAGAAGATCACGCACTTCGACCATGAGCGGATTCCCGAACGCATCGTGCACGCGCGCGGATCGGGCGCGCACGGCTTCTTCGAGTGCTACGAGGCACAGACCGACCTCACGCGCGCTGCGCCCTTCGCCGAAGCCGGCAAAGTGACGCCGGTGTTCGTTCGCTTCTCCACCGTGGCCGGGGAGCGCGGCTCGAAGGACACCGCACGCGACGTGCGTGGCTTCGCGGTCAAGTTCTATACGGACGAAGGGAACTGGGATCTGGTCGGCAACAACATGCCGGTGTTCTTCATCCAGGATGCGATGAAGTTTCCCGACCTCATTCACGCGGTCAAGCCCGAACCGCATCACCAGATGCCGCAGGCCGCGTCGGCACATGACACCTTCTGGGACTTCGCGTCGCTCATGCCCGAGTCGGCGCACATGCTGATGTGGCACATGTCCGATCGCGCCATCCCTCGCAGCTACCGGATGATGCAGGGCTTCGGCGTGCACACCTTCCGCCTGGTCAATGCCGAAGGCGAAAGCGTGTTCGTCAAATTCCACTGGCAGCCCAAGCTGGGCACGCACTCGCTGGTGTGGGACGAGGCCGTGAAGATCTCGGGTGCGGACCCGGACTTCCATCGTCGCGACCTGTGGGAAGCCATCGATGCTGGCGAGTACCCAGAGTGGGAACTGGGCCTGCAGGTGTTCACCGAAGAACAGGCCGAGTCGTTCAGCTTCGACATCCTCGACGCGACCAAGGTCGTGCCAGAAGAACTAGTGCCGATCAAGATCGTCGGGCGCATGGTGCTCAACCGCAACCCGGACAACTTCTTCGCCGAGACCGAGCAGGTGGCCTTCTGCACGGCGCACGTGGTGCCCGGCATCGACTTCACCAACGACCCGCTCCTGGCCGGCCGCATCCATTCGTATGTCGACACGCAGATCTCGCGGCTCGGCGGACCGAATTTCCATGAGCTGCCGATCAATGCGCCCATTGCGCAGGTGCACAACAACCAGCGCGACGGCATGCACCGGCAGGCGGTGCCGCGCGGCCGCGTGTCGTACGAGCCCAACTCGCTCGCGGGCGGCTGTCCGTTCCAGGCCGGCGCGGGTCAGGGCTTCGTGAGCGTGGCGCGCCGCATCGACGCCAAGGAGTCGAGCGACAAGGTGCGCGGCAAGCCCGAGAAGTTTGCCGACCACTACACCCAGGCGGCACTTTTCTACGAGAGCCAGAGCCCGGTCGAGCAGGCGCACATCGCTGCCGCCTTCCGCTTCGAACTGTCGAAGCTCACAGTGCCGGCCATCCGCGAACGCGTGGTGGCGCTGCTGCGCAATGCGTCGGAGCCGCTCGCCGCCAAGGTGGCAGAAGGCCTGGGCATGACGCTGCCGCCTGCGTTGCCGAAGGCGCTCGAGAACCCGACCAAGCCCGAGGTCGACAAGTCGCCAGCGCTGTCGTTGATGGCACGCCCCGGTGAAGGTGGCATCCGCACGCGGAAGGTCGCCATCCTTGTCGCGAACGGCGTGGTCGCTGCGCCGCTCATGAAACTGCATGCCGCCTTGCTGGCCGAAGGCGCCGTGCCCCGCTTCGTGGGCCCGCGCGTCGGTGGCTTTGTCACGGCCGACGGCGAAGAGATCCAGGCCGATGCGTCGATGGAGAACGAGCCCGGCTTCTTGTTCGATGCACTGGTGCTGCCCGACGGCGACAAGGCGGTCGAAGCCTTGACGGCCGACGGTCACACGATGGAATTCGTCTAGGACCAGTTCCGCCACGGCAAGACCATCCTCGCGATGGGCGCGTCGTTCAACCTGCTCGGCATGGCCGGCCTGCCGGCCGCATTGCCGAACGGCGACGCGGACCCGGGCGTGCTGATTGCCGCCGATGCTTCCGAACTCGACGCCATCACCGGCAGCTTCATTCAGGCCATGGCAGCGCACCGGCACTTCGTGCGCGACCAGGATCCGCCACCGGTATGAGCCGAGCACCGCGCGTCGCGGCCTCGCGGCCGCGGTCGATGAACTTCGGACGGGAGACCCACGCGCCATGATCGGCATCGTGATCCCGGCCCATGACGAAGAAGAGCATATCGCGGCCTGCGTGCGAAGCGCACGGCTCGCGGGGGCGCACCCGGATTTGCTCGGCGAGCCGGTTCAGGTGTTGGTCGTGCTCGACAGCTGCAGCGATGCCACTGGACGATTGGCTGCCGAGTTCGGCGCCGCCACGCTCGAGGTGAACGCACGCAACGTGGGAACGGCGCGTGCGCTCGGCGCCGAGGCGCTGCTCGCGCAAGGCGCGCGCTGGCTGGCATTCACCGATGCCGACACGCGCGTGTCCGGAAGCTGGCTGGTCGACCAGCTCGCCCTGCAAGTCGATGCCGTGTGCGGCACCGTCGATGTGGACGACTGGTCACCCCACGGCGCGCACGAAGATCTCATTCGCTGGCACTTTGGCGAGACCTACACCGATGCCGATGGGCACAGCCATATCCACGGAGCCAACCTCGGCGTGGCTGCCGACGCCTATCGCCGCGTGGGCGGCTTCAGCGCGTTGGCCTGCAGTGAAGACGTGGCGCTTGTCGAGGCTCTGCGCGCCGGCGGGGCTCGCATCGCATGGAGCGCGCGGCCTCGCGTGGTGACGAGCGCCCGCAAGAACGCGCGTGCGAGCGGCGGCTTTGCCGACGCCCTCATCAACGCCGTGGCGCAGCGCCTCGCGGAAGGCGCCCTGCCCGCTCAGTGAAAGAAGAGCGCGATCAGGATGATGATCGGGATGGGGACGCCGAGAAACCAGAGGAGGATGGAACTCATGGTGATGTCTTCCTGAATCTAGATGGAGAACAGTTCAAAGGTCGCGCCGATGGCCGCCGTAGGTGGCAGCCAGGCTGGCCACGAATGCGCCGATCAGCATAGAGATGAAGAGCCACAACGCACCATAGGCCGATGCCTTGCGTGCAGTGTCCGCGGCGTCGCGCGCCTTGGCTTCGGCGTCCTTCAGCGTGGCCTGGGTCTTGGCGAAAACGTCGTTGACGCGCTTCTCTGCATCGGCCTGGCTCATGCCGGTGCGATCGGCCACTTGCCGGGCCACGTAGCGGCCGTCGTCCTGCGGCAGCGAGCCGGTGCGCAAGGCGTTGACGAAGATGCGCGTGACTTCGGCCGTCATCGCAGCGGTGTCGGTCGACGCAGGGCGGGCTGTCGTCGTGTCGGTAGACGGCGGCGAAGCCGGTGTGACGGCAGCCTGCGCGCCATCCGTCGGCGCCGCCGTCACGTCGCGGCGGAACAGCGAATCGATGAAGTAGCTCATCGACGAACCACCCGAGCTGGCATCGCCCGAAGCGGCGCCAGCACTGCCCAGGGCGCCCATCGCGCCGGCCGCGGGCACGGCCGCCGTTGCCGCGGCACCGCCGGCGAGCGACGCGCCGGCCTTCGCGCCTGCGCCGACGATCGACCCGATGGCCGAGGTGAGCATGGCGGCAGTCACGAGCGTGGCGACACCCCACGCCAGAAAGCCGTGCGCGGTATCGCGGAAATAGACTTCGTCGGTGTGCAGGCCGGCCCACTTGCTGCGCAGCCTCCCGGCCAGATAACCGCCCAGGCCGGATGCCGCGATCTGCGTGAAGGTGAGCCACGCGATGGCGGACCAGCCGATGGCCTTGGCGCTCGCACCGTCGCCGGCCCACGGGCTGACGGACGAAAACCCGAGCCCGGTGCCGAGCAGAAGCAGGATCAGCGAGAGCGCCGCAGCGCCAACGGCACCGGCAAAGATGGCGCCCCACGAGACGCCGCTGCCAGCGGTGTCGTGCAAGACGTCGATGTCGGCAGGCGCTCCGGCGAGCGCGCGATTTTCATACAGGGCCATTCGGCTTCTCCTCTTTTCAAGAGGACCCAATGTGCGCAATTCGGGAGCATGTGCGGGTCGTCTTGGTGCGCACCAAAAAGTAGGTCGCGTGCCCGTCCGGTGCATGGCGCGCCAAAGCTCTAAAGCTCTCGCACGCGAGGGTCACTAGCGAGCTACCTGCCCTCGCGGCACCCGCATCACAGGTTGCAGACGGCTGCCTTGAGGTCTTCGACGGCCGTCGGCTTCGGCACGTGCGCATTGAAGCCGGCCTCGAGCGCGCGCCGCGCATCGGTGCGCCGGCCGTAGCCCGTCATGGCGATGGCCGGCAGCTGGCGCGTCTCGGGCCGGCGGCGCACCTCGGCGATGAGCGCGTAGCCGTCCATCTCCGGCATGCCGATGTCGGAGATCAGCAAGTCGTAGCTTTTGGATTCGAGCAGTTCGAGCGCGCGCTTGCCGCTGTCGGCTATGTCGACCGACGCCCCTTCGAGCCGCAGCACTTCGGCGAAGGGCAGCAGCCCGTCCGCGTAGTCGTCGACGATCAGCACGCGCCAACCACGCAGGCTGATTTCGGTCGTCGCCACCGGACGTTGCTCGGGTGCGGTGAGGGCCTCGCCTGCAGGCAGCCACACGATGAACTCGGTCCCCTGGTCCAGCCCCGCCGATCGGGCCTGCACCCGGCCGCCGTGGGCCTGCGTCAGTTCCTGCACCAGCGCGAGCCCGATGCCCAGGCCGCCCGAAGCCGGACTCACGCTGCTGTCGACCTGATTGAACATACCGAAGACTTCGGAAAGGAATTCCTTTTCGATGCCGCGCCCCGTGTCGGCGATGGTGATGCGGGCTTCGTCGCCGTCGCGCGCGGCACTGACCGTGATGGTTCCGCCACTGGGCGTGAACTTGACGGCATTGCTCAGAAGGTTCCAGAAGATCTGCTCGATGCGCACGCGGTCGCCGCGGCATGCGACCCCGGGCTCGCAGTGGAAGTCGAGTTCGAGCGTCTTCTCCGGCGCACCGGCGGTGCTGGCACTGGCCACCGCGTGGAGCACTTCGCAGAGGTCGACCGCGACGCGATGGAGCCGCAGCTTGCCGGTCCGGATGCGCGAAAGATCGAGCAGGTCGTCGATGATGCGCGACTGGCTCGCCACCGCCCGCTTGACGGTTTCGCCGATGCGCAACACAGCCGGATTGGCCTGCGCAGCGGGCATCCGCGACAGTAGCTCGGCGTTCATCTGGATCAGGTTGAGCGGCTGCTTGAGTTCGTGCGACATGACGGCCAGGAACTTGTCCTTGAGCTCGTTGGCGACCTGCGCAGACATGCTGACCCGCTTCTGCTTGAAGAGCGCATGCTCTTGCGCCAGCTCGTACTGCTTGGTGCCGGTCATGTCGCGGGCGATCTTGGCGAAGCCTTTCTCTTCGGTGCCTTCGAGCCGCATCATCACGCCGCTGCAATAGAAGCGGCTGCCGTCCTTGCGGCGATGCCAGCGCTCGTCTTCGGCGCGGCCCTTGCGCAGGGCGGTGCTCATTTCCTGTTCGGGCACGCCGTGTGCGCGGTCTTCGGGCGTGAAGATCTCGGCCGCCGGGCGGCCGAGTATCTCTTCCTCCGTGTAGCCGAAGATCCGGTGCGCGCCGGCGTTCCACGCCGTGACGAGCCCCTGTTCGTCCAGCACCATGATGGCGAAGTCGCGAGTGGTCGCCGCAGCCAGCTTCAGGCGGCCTTCACCCGCCCGCACGCGCTCTTCGGCGGTCCGAAGGGCCGTGATGTCGAAGAAATTGAGGATGGCTCCTTCGATCTTGTCGTCCGACGTGCGGTAAGGCACCACACGGGCCAGGAAATGCCGACCGTCGATGCTGCTCACCTGCCGCTCGGAGGAACGCAGGTCCTTGAAGGCGGCGGCCGTGTCTTCCGAGAGCGCCGGGTAGTCGAGCCGCGTGGTGATGTCGAACAGCGAGCGTCCGAGGTCGGACGCGATCAGATTGAACAGTTGGCTCGCATGCGGCGTGAAGCGCTTGATGCGCATGCCCTGGTCGACGAAGACCGTGGCGATCTCGGACGACGCGATGAGGTTTTCGAGGTCGTCGTTGATGTGGCCGCGCTCTTCGACCTTGAGCTTGAGTTCGTAGTTGACCGCCACCAGCTCCTCGTTCATCGACTGAAGCTCTTCCTTGCTGGTTTCGAGTTCCTCGGTGGCCGAGCGGAGTTCTTCGTTGATGGCCTGCAACTCCTCGTTCGAGGCCTTGAGTTCTTCGGTGGAAGTGACCGAGCTCTCGATCGTGGTCTGCAGGTGCTCCTTGAGCTGCCGCACCTCTTCTTCGAGCTGACCGATCAAGAGCGCGCGCGCCGAATCGGGCGGGCCGGCGTCGGGCGGCGGCATGCTTTCTTCGACCTCGTCGAAGACCACCAGCGTCGTGGGCAGGCGGCCCTCTTCGGCCTGCAGAGGCCGCACGATGATGTTGAGATAGACGTGCCGGCCATCGACCTGCCGCTGGGTGAGCCGCGTTTCGATGCTGCGGCCGGACTGCGCGGCCTTGAAGAGCGCCGTGCGCAGTTCCAGCCGGATGTCGGGTCGGACGTTGTCGAGCAGGTTGTGCGAAGGCTCCCCGCTCGCACGCTCCAGAAACCGGCCGACGCCATTGGACAGGTGCAGCACGTTGCTGTCGGCGTCGATCAGCACGCTGGGCGGGGCGAACTGCTGGAGCGCGCGCTCGTGCAGCTCGGCATGGCTCGGCCGCCCAGCGACGGTCGACGGGTCGCGCGCGGGTCGCGCGCCGGTAGGCCCATGCACCGGCACGTCGCTGATCAGCGGCACGTGCCGGCTGGGGCGCAGCTCGGCGTTGACCTGGAAGATGCGGTGCTTCTTGTCGGTGGCCACGAAGAGGTTGCTGATTGCGTCGGTCGACTCCGAGCTGCCGAGGAAGAGATAGCCGCCCGGCTTCAGCGCAATGCGGAACATCTCGAGCACGTGCGTCTGCGCAGGCCGGTCGAGATAGATCAGCAAGTTGCGGCAACTGATCAGGTCGAGCCGCGAGAACGGCGGATCTCGCAGCAGGTTGTGCACGGCGAAAAGCACCGGCTCGCGCGCCGCCGTCCCGACCCTGACCTGCTCGTGGTCGTGCACGAAGAACTGCCGCATGCGCGCAGGGCCGACGTCTTCGGCCACGCCGCCGGCGTAAAGGCCCTTGCGCGCCACGCCGATCGCGCGCTCGTCGATGTCGGTAGCAAAGATCTGGATGTTGAGCAGCTTCGACTGGCGCGCGGCCTGCTCGCGGATCAGCATGCACAGCGAGTAGGCCTCCTCGCCGGTGGCGCAGCCGGCCACCCAGACACGAAACGGATCGCCGGGCGCCTTGGCGGCGATCAGCGCGGGCAGTGCGCTGAGCGCCAAGGCGTCGAATGCGGCCGGGTCGCGGAAGAAGTTGGTCACGCTGATGAGCATGTCCTGCAGCAGCAGCGGCGCTTCTTCGGGGTGCTCGCGGAGAAAGTCGCGGTAGGCCGGCAGCGTGGGAAGCCCGTTGACCTGCAGCCGGCGCTCGATGCGGCGCAGCACGGTCGCCCGCTTGTAGTGACGGAAGTCGTGTCGCGTGTAGGAACGCAGCAGTTCCATGACTTCGTGCAAGGCGTTCTCGGCGGCGTGTGCCGAAGTCTCGTCGCGCGGCGCGTGTACCGCGCCGGGCGCCGCGTCGGCGTCGGGTAACTCGATCCGTCGTGCGTTGTTCCAGAGCGCCACCAGCTGTCGGCCCATCTCGGCCGCCGGCAGCACGATGTCGACGGCGCCGGTGGCGATCGCGGCTTGCGGCATACCGTCGTGCGCTGCGTCGCCGGGCGCCTGCGCGATCGCAACGCCGCCGTGCTCCTTCACGGCACGGATGCCGATCGACCCGTCGCTGCCGGTGCCGGACAGCACGATCGCAAAGGCCCGCTCCTTGTGCACCTGCGCCATGGTGCGAAAGAAGGTGTCGACCGTCACAGGCGCACCCTTGACCCGGCTGCGCTGCGACGTTCGCAGGTAGCCGTCGTTCATCGTGAGCTCGACGCCGGGGGGAATCACGTAGACGTGGTCGGCCTCGACCGGCACGGGCTGATTCACCGTCGTCACCGGCAGGCTCGTCGCGCGTTGCAGGATCGCGGCCGCGTTGCTCTCGTGCGTGGGTGAGAGGTGAAGGATGATGACGAAGGCCATGCCAGGGCTGGCCGGCATCTGTTCGAAGAGCCGCAGCAACGCCTCCACCCCGCCCGCCGAAGCGCCGATGCCGACGATCGGAAACTTCAGGTGGCTGGTGATGAGCCCCTGCGCAGGATCGGCGGGGCCGGGCGGTTGATCGACAGGGGTCATGGATGGCGGCTCGCTCGGTCGTACGGAAAAAGACAGTCCGAAAGGCCGGCTCCTCATGGTACGCCGCCCGTTTCGTATTTCATGTCCTTGACGGTGCCTGCCTACACGAGGACGGTCGTTAGGCTGATCAGCGCTGACCGTGCTTCGAATGACAAGGGTTTCGCTGGGCCCCGAAAACCACAGGTCGGCGTCATCCAGCGATGCCGGCCGCGCGCAATGGAGCAAACTGAATGGCCACCACCACTTCCACACACGACGTCATTTCTTCCGACAAGGTCGAAGGGACGACGGTCTACAACGCTGCCGGCGAGAAGCTCGGCACCATCGACGACCTCATGATCGACAAGGTGTCGGGTCAGGTGCGCTACGCGGTCATGGAATTCGGCGGATTCCTCGGCATGGGCACCGACCGTTACCCCGTGCCGTGGAGCATGCTCAAGTACGACACCGCACAGGACGGCTACGTGGTGCCGATCGACAATTCGCAACTCGAAGGTGCACCCAAGTACGCGGACGAGAGCCCGCCGATGTACGACGACACGTACAACACGCGCATCAACCAGTACTACGGGCTCTGATCGCGGACTTGGTCTTTCGACGCTTGGTCGAGAGACCAAGGTGTGACGAGCGCATCGATCAACGGATGCCCTCGCACTGCGCCACCGAGCGCGCATCGCGTGACCACAGATCGAGGAGAAAGTCGTCCTCGACGTGGTGCACGATGCGCGCGAGCCCCAGCTGCTCGAGCGCTCGATGGACGGCGTCGGTTGGCAAGGCACGTTCGGTGAAAGCCGGACGCCAGTTGCATGCGACCAAGGTGCCGCCACCGGTCAGCGATTCTTCGCAATGGGCCGCCACCGCCTGCATGGCGGCTTCGTCCAGAAAGTAGCCGAGTTCGCTGAGCACGATCAGATCGAAGCTGCCTTTCGGCCAGTCTTTCGGTAGCGCGTGGCGCTCCAGCTTCACGTTGTCGAGATTGGCGGTGCGCCGGCGAGCGAGTTCGACGGCGCGCGGATTGAAATCGCTGGCCAGCACTTCGTCGCAGCGCGCCGCGAGATGCACCGTGGTTTCGCCTACACCGCAGCCGGGCTCGTAAGCGCGGGCATAACGCTGGCGCGGCAAGGACGCCAGCATCACGTCGCGCTTGCGCGCTTCGTACCACCGCGTGCCGCAGCCGTAGGGGTCGCGATCGCTGCCATAGAGGGTGTCGAAATAGTGGTCGAGGGCGGTCGTCATGAAAGGTAGATCTCGAAAGGGCGCGCGGCGCGCGCCACGGTCGTGCTGCGCAGGATGGGGCCGCGCCCGGTCGAAGGGTCGGCCGCGAGCTGGCTGGCAAAGCTTTGGACGGCATCCGTTTTGCGCTGGACGATCGATGCATCGAGCGCCAGCTGGCGTGCGCGGGACCACGGCAGGCGCGCGTCGCCGGGCCGGGCCCAGTGCCAGGCCCAGACCGGCACTTCGAAAAGGCACGCACCGCGTCGCTCGGCCGCGATGGCAGCGGCCTGGCCGCAGGCTTCGTGGTCGGGGTGTCCGTCCAGACGCCAGGTCGTGATGACCCGATCGTGCGGGCGGAACAAGGCTTCGAGCCGCGCCGCGAGGTCTTGCCGATGTGCAGTCAACCCGCCGTCCGCGAATCCGAGCCTCACGATCGATTCGGGCGCGAGGCCGAGACGCCGCAGTGCACGCAGGCTTTCGAGCGGCCGCTCGCGCGCGAGGCGCTCCGGCGACCACAGGGACGAACCTTCGTGGCTCGCCGCGCCATCGCTCACGGCGATGACGCAGGCTTCGCGCCCGTGCCCTGCGGCCAGCGCGAGCAGGCCACCGGCCGCGAGCACTTCGTCGTCCGGGTGCGGCGCGACCACGACGGCGCGGGCGCCAGGCGGAAGCAGCTCGTCCAAGGTGATGGCAGGCAGCGCCGCCATCCCGGGCCAGCCGAGCCACTCGGCTTCGGACGTGCCGTCGCCCGGGCGGATGCGCCGGTCTTCGCTCACAGCGCCCATCCGGAACCCGCGGCCGTGTCCGCGCGCGCGCCCGGCTTGGCTGCCGGCCCTGCACCGAGCACGAGCTTTCCGAGTGCGGCCAGGTCGCGCTCGGCATGGCTCTGGCGCACGAACACAGGCAAGTCCGCCATGGCGCGAGCGAACTCGGCATTGCGACAGAGCGGCGCAGCGCCGAGCGCGCGACCGGCGCGTTCGACCACGGTGGTCGCCGTGCTTTCAGCTGCAAGGCGCACGCGCGCGGCCACGTGCTGCGCATCGCTTTCCGGATGCGCATCGATCCAGGCCGCGGCGTCTCGCAACAGCGCTGCCGCCGCGACCAGCGCCACGTCGATCGCGCCCAGGTGGGCCAGACGATGCGCGTCGGGTGCCGGGCCGGCC
>JAHJOG010000208.1 GCA_018820395.1 Gammaproteobacteria bacterium
ATTCACTCGGTCTTCCGAAGGGTACCGTCACCAAGCAGATCCAGGGTCTGGAAGCGCGGCTGCGCGTCAAGCTGCTGAACCGCACCACGCGCCGCGTGACCGTCACGCCCGACGGCGCCGCCTATTACGAACGCGCGGCACGGCTGCTCAACGACTACGACGACATCGAAGCCAGCATGACGAACGCGCAGGCCAACCCGACGGGGCACTTGCGCATCGACGTGGGCTCGGCGATGGCGCGCATGGTGATCCTGCCGTCGCTCTCGACCTTCTGCGACAAGTACCCGGACATCCAGGTCGACCTGGGCGTGAGCGATCGCGCGGTCGACCTGATCACCGACAACGTCGACTGCGTGATCCGAGCGGGCGAGCTGTCCGACCAGTCGCTGGTGGCACGGCGCATCGGCACCCTGCCCTGGATGACGGTGGCGTCGTCGTCGTACATCCAGCGCTACGGCACGCCGCAGCACCCGGACGATCTCGAAAAGCGCCACCACTTCGTCGGCTTCTTCTCCGGCAGCACGCGGCGCGTGTTCGCGCACGAGTTCAAGCGGGGCGACGAGAACTACGAACTCTTCGGGCCCTACCGCGTGGCCGTGAACGACAGCAACGCGCATCTGACGGCGGTGCTCGGCGGCTTCGGCATCTCGCAGGTGATCACCTACGTGGCCGAACCGCACCTGGCTTCGGGCGAACTCGTGCAGCTCCTGCCCGAGTGGAACCGAGACCCGCTGCCGGTGCACGTGGTGTATCCACCCAACCGGCACCTGAGCGCCAAGGTGCGCGCCTTCGTCGACTGGACCGCCGACCTGTTCGCCAACCACCCGGACCTCAAGCGCGCCTGACCGGACACACGGCCGGCCTAGATCAGTCGGGCAGCACCACCCACTGGCCGGCCACGCGATGCAAGGCGATGCGGCCGTCGAACACGTCGCGCAGCGCGGCATGCGTGGCCGCATCGTCGCTCGCGCCCTGATGCACCACGCGGCCGTGGGCCAGCACCAGCAGTTGGTCGGCCTGCAGCGCCATGCCGAGTTCGTGCAGCACGCTGACCACGGTGCGCCCGGCCGCCACGAGTTCGCGGACCGTGCCGAGCCAGTCGGCCTGGTGCGGCGCGTCGAGATTGGCCAAGGGTTCGTCCATGAGCATGACCTCGGCGTCGACCGCCAGCGCGCGCGCGAGCAGCACGCGCTGGCGTTCGCCGCCCGAGAGCGAGGCGAGCGGACGCGCGCGCCAGTCCCAGCACTGGGTGCGGCGCATCGCCGCTTCCACCGCCTGCAGGTCGGCTGCAGACGGCGCCTGCAACCAGGTCTGGTGAGGCAGCCGGCCGAGCAGCGCGACGTCGTGCGCCAGCAAATCGTCGGTGCCGGGATCGCCCTGCCCCAGCCAGCTCAGCGCGCGCGCCCTCGCCTTCGCGCTCCATTGGCCGGCGTCGCGGCCGAGCAGCGAGACTGAGCCTTCGAACGGAATCAGACGGGCCAGCGCCTTGAGCAGCGTGGTCTTGCCCGCACCGTTCGGCCCGACACCGCGGTCCAGCGGCCGGCCGGCAGGTCGAGGCGCGGAACTTCCACGATCGACCGGCCGCCGAGAAACACGCGCAGCGAGAGCGCAGACAGCGCAGTCGGCTTCACAGCGACCTCCGGTGCATGAGCCAGAGCAGGTAGCCGCCGCCCAGCAGCGCCGTGACCACGCCGACCGGCAATTCCTGCGGCGCCAACACCCAGCGGGCCAGGACGTCGGCAGCGAGCAGCAGCGCGCCGCCCATCAGCGCGGCAAGCATCGAGAGCCAACGGTGCGTGGGCCGGACGATCGCGCGCACCAGATGCGGTGCGACCAGCCCGACGAAGGCCACCAGGCCGACCTGCGCGACCGCGGCGCCCGTCGCGAGCGAAAGGGCCGCGACCAGCATCAGACGCACTGCCGACAGCGGAATGCCCAGGCTCGCTGCCGTCGCCTCGCCCAGCGTGAGCGCGTCGAGCGCGCGCGCGAAGCCGATCGCCGGCACCAGACACACCACCCAGGCCAGCGCGAGCAGCGCCACGGCGGGCCAGCCGAGAAACCCGGTGGTGCCCAGCGCGAAGGCCTGCATCGCGCGCAGGATGTCGGGGACGCGCAGCATCACCAGCGACGCAGCGGCACCGAGGATCATGCTGACGACCACACCCGCCAACAGAAGCCGAAGCGTCTGCTGCACGCCGCGCGCCAGCACCAGCGTGAGGCCGACCGCGAGCAGCGCGCCGAAGAATGCGGCGCCGGTCATGCCGAGCCGCGATGCCCAGTCGCCCGCAGCGGGCGAGAGCCCCAGCGCGGCCAGCAGCAGCGCCACGCCGAGGTTGGCACCCGAAGCGCTGCCGAGCAGATACGGATCGGCCAGCGGATTGCGAAACAGTCCCTGCGCCAGCGCGCCGCCCAGCCCGAGCAGCGCCCCCGCCAGCCACGCGCCGAGCGTGCGGGGCAGCCGGATGTCGCGCACGATCTGCAGCGCGAGCGGATCGTCCGCGGCATGCAGCACGCTCTCGAAGCCGGCGCTGCCGACGCCGACGCTCAGCAGCGCGAGCGCGATGCCGAGCCCGAGCAGCGCCACGGCGAGCACGATCGATCGCCGCGCGGGCGCTTCGCTCATCGGCCCGGCCCTGCCGCAAGGCAACGCGCCATGATCGCCGCCGCCTCGCCCATGCGCGGGCCGGGCCGCCCCAGCACGTCGCCTTCGGCCGCGCTGAAGCGGCACACGCGGCCGTGCTTCAGCGCATCGATCGCGCGCCAGCCGGGGCGGCTTTCGAGCATCGCCGGGTTGCGATCGCCGATCATGATGAGCGCCGGATTCGCGCGCACCACGAACTCCGGATTGAGCTTGGGAAACGGGCCCAGCGCGCCCGGCACCACGTCGACCGCGCCGAGGCGCGCCAGCAGCTCGCCGATGAAGGACGATTCGCTCGCCGCATAGGGCGCGCTGCTGACTTCGAAATAGACGCGCGTGCCACGCGCCGCCGCGGGCAAGGCATCGGCAGCGCGACGGATTGCCGCGTCGATGTCGCGCCAGAGCGCCTCGGCCTGTGCGCTTCGGTCGAGCAACTGGCCGACCGTCGCGATCACGCGCCGCATGTCGTCGATCGATCTCGGCTCCAGCACCACGACACGGATGCCCAGCGATTCGAGCCGCTCGATCACCCGCGCGGAACGGGCCAGCAGCACGACGTCGGGCCGGAGCGACACGATGCGCTCGACGTTGGCATCGTCGAGCCCGCCGACGCGCGGCACCGAACGCAGGCGCTCCGGCCAGTTGGAATAGTCGTCGACGCCCACCAAGTGTTCGCAAGCCTGCAGCGCGCAGACCGTTTCGGTGAGCGACGGCAGCATCGAGACGATGCGCGCGGGGGCCCGCGAAAAAGTCTGCTCGACGCCCCGGTCATCGACGACCGTGGCGGCCTGCGCCGCGCCGGCAAACCACAGCAACGCGAGCAGGCACGCAGCGTGCGCGAAGCGCGCGACAGCGGACATTGACGCGCGCGCGGCCATGGCTACTTCGGCTGCCAGCGCAAGGTCACGTAAGCCGCGCGGCCGGGCTGGTTGTAGCCGTACGCGGTCTCGTAGTCGACGTTGCCGACGTTCTCGAGTCGGGCCTGCACCGACCAGTCTTTGGAGACCTGGTAGCGCGCATGCAGGTCGACCGTGGTGTAGCCGCGCAGGGTCCGGGTGTTGGCGGTGTCGTCGAAGCGATGTCCGACGTTCAACGCCGATCCGCCGAAGCTCCAGGCGCCCACGGCGTAGTCGATACCGAACGAAGTCTGCAGCTTGGCGCGCCGCGGCAGCACCTTGCCCGTGACCTCGTTGCGCGGGTCGAGCGCGTCGACGCTCGCACGCACGGTCCAGGCGCCGAACTGCCCGTCGTAACCCAGCGTCCAGCCTTCGATGCGGGCGCGTGGAATGTTCTCCGGCCGCGTGGTGCTGGTGATGAAGCCGCGGATGCGGTTGTCGAAGCGCACCAGCTTCACGCTGTGACCGTCCTGGCTCCAGGTGATGCCGACATCGGTGTTCTTGCCTTCTTCGGGTTGCAACGCCGTGTTGCCGAAGTCGGGATAGTAGAGCTGGTTGAAAGACGGTGCCACGAAGCTGGTGCCGTGCGACGCGTGCACGCGCCAGTTGGGCGACAGGCGATAGCCGTAGCCGCCGAACCAGGTGTTGCTGTCGCCGAACTGCGTGTTGCGGTCGTGGCGCGCATTGAGCTGCCAGCTGTGCGCGCCGGCGCTTCCGTTCAGACCCGCGAAAGCCGAATCGATGTCGCGCGCGTTCACCGTGTAGCGCGTGTCGCTGTCCACCTTCTGTTCTCGGCGTTCCAACCCGGCGACCACGGTCCCGATGGGCGTGGCGATGTCGTTCTGCCAAAGGTACTGGTCCTCGGTGGTCTTGAAGATGCCCGGCAGGCTGTACGACGCAGCGACGATGGCACGCGATGAGTCCTGGCTGCGCCCATAGCGCAACTGCGTGGTCCACCCGGGTAGCACGACGCCGCGTACGCCGATGTGCGCGACTTCGGTGCGGATCTTGCCGCGCGTGTCGCGGTCCGGGCCGTCGTCGTAGTGGGTCACTCCGTCGGAGTACGTCAGGCCGGCATCGATCTTCCAGTCGCGATTGAGCTGGAAGCCGAGCGAGGCATTGAGTGCGCTCTGCTCGAAGGGGTCGCGGTCCGGGTTGTAGTTGCCGAAGGGCACCTTGCTGTTGGTCGACGAAAAGCCCCGATCGAGCGTGCGCTGCGCGTCCAGCGAATAGGTGAAAGGACCATTCGCGCCACTGAAGCCGCCGGTGATCTGGCGGTAGCCGCGGCTGCCGAGCGTGGTCGACGCGCGCGGGCTGAAAGCCGGGTCACCGCTGCGCGCCCGGCGCGTGAAGATCTGCACCACGCCGCCCACGCCGTCGCTGCCGTAGAGCGCGGACGCCGGCCCCTTGACCACTTCGATGCGCTCGATCATCTCGACAGGAATGTTGTCCCACACCGGCGTGCCGAGCGTGGCCGACCCGTAGCGCACGCCGTCGATCAGCAGGATGGTGTGGCGGTTCTCGGCGCCGCGGATGAACACGCTGCTGGGGTTGCCGCGTCCGCCGTTCGACGTCACCTGAACGCCGGCGACGCGCGCGAGCAGATCGGGCAGCGTGCGGCTGGCGAACCGCTCGATCTGTGCGCGGTCGATGACCGCGGTGTCGGACACCAGTTCGTCGGCGCGGGCCGGTGTGCGCGTGGCGGTGACCACGGTCTCGGCCAGGGTGCCGGCCGCGCCTTGCGCAGACGCGGCGACGGGAACGCCGGCCACGCCTCCCAGGAAGGCGGCCAGGGACAGGACGCGCGGATGCGCGCGCAGGAATGAAACGTTGTTGCTCATGAGAATGAAGACCTGACAAAGTCCGTCATCGGCTTCCCCGCCGATGGGTGGACGTCATGGCTGTCGCGTGCTTCGGGCATGCGGCAGCCGCCTCGTTGGCCGGTATCCGGGCTGGCAGCGCGGCTCCTGCCGCCTTCCCAGGCGCCTGTTTCAGGGCGCCCAGTGGCTGATTGGCAGGAGTGACGCCCGAAGGACGTCGGCTGGTTGACCGTTGCGGGGGCAGCGCAGGCTGGCTTGGCTCCGAAGGGCGTGGGCTCCTGCTTCCCGTTGAACTGCGACGCGTGAACCGCGGCGCGAGCACCAACGGGCGGAATTCTAGGTGCAAACATGGGGCGCCGGGAATCTACAATCGCCCCCCATGCCTGCACCGAGCCGTCTTGAACAAATCGCCGAGCGCGTCGAACGTCTTCTCGTGCGTCACGAGGAAGTGCAGCGCACCAATGCCTTGCTGCAGGACCAGTTGGCCTTGCTGACGCGAGAGCGCGATGCGCTCAAGGCCCGGCTCGCGGCGGCGCGCACGCGCCTCGATGCGCTGCTCGATCAACTGCCCGCCGACCCTCCTGAAAGCACACCCACCCGCCGATGAAACAAGTCGAAGTCCAGATCATGGGGCAGGCCTACATCCTGGGCTGCCCCGAAGGTGGCGAAGCCCAACTCGGCGAAGCGGTCGAACTCGTGAACGCCGCCATGTGCAAGATCCGAGATGCAGGCAAGGTGAAGGCGCGCGACCGCATCGCGGTGCTGGCGTCGCTGAACCTCGTGTTCGACCTCACGCAACGCGCCGCAGCGGTGGCGCCCGCGGCACCTCAGCCAGTGGTCGAAACCCAGGGCAACGAGCCGCTCGACGAGGCTCGCGCCACCCAGTTGATCCAGCGCCTCGACCAGGCTTTGTCAAGCGACGATCACTTACTTTGATGCTCCGCAGGGTCTCGCCATGCGGCGTAAGATGGTGCTTGTCTGCGGTGCGTGCCGGGCTCAATATTTCCTTGTACCAATGCTCTTCGGAGCAGGGCTTGGTATATCGCTTGGTGGGTGTGATCATCTCGCGTCAGATGAACCCGAAACCTTGCTGCCCTCGCCCACCTGAACCCTGGTTCAGGATGCGGGTCCGGCCTCACTCGCAGACACCTTTTCCTGCATGACGATCGAACCCGTGCTCATTGCCGAACTGGTGGCACTCGGCATCTGCACGGGCTTCCTGGCCGGCCTGCTCGGCATCGGTGGTGGCATGATGATGGTGCCTTTCATCACCGTCATCCTCGACCACCGCGGCGTGCCTTCCAACCTCGCAGTGAAGATGGCGATCGCCACATCGATGGCAACCATCATCACCACATCCATCTCGAGCGTGCGGGCTCATCACAGACGCGGCGCGGTGCGATGGGACATCGTTCGGCGGCTCTCGCCCGGCATCGTGATCGGCAGTCTGGTGGCCAGCCTCGGCGTCTTCGCGGTGGTCAAGGGCACGGCGCTCGCAATCTTCTTCGCCCTGTTCGTCGGCTTCTCTGCCACGCAGATGTTCCTCGACAAGAAGCCCGCCGCGTTGCGGCAGATGCCGGGTATCGCCGGACAACTGGCTGCCGGGAGCGGGATCGGCTTCGTGTCGGGCCTGGTGGGTGCGGGCGGCGGCTTCATGAGCGTGCCCTTCATGACGTGGTGCAACGTCGCGATTCACAGTGCGGTCGCGACCAGCGCGGCGCTTGGCTTTCCCATCGCCGTCACCAACGTGATCGGCTACGTTGCGGCCGGCCACGCGGTGCAAGGCTTGCCCGAGGGCTCGATCGGCTACATCTGGCTGCCCGCGCTGATCGTGCTCGCGGTGAGCAGTTTCGTGACCGCACCATTCGGCGCGAAGGCGGCGCACAGTCTGCCGGTGGGCAAGCTCAAGCGCGTCTTCGCTTCGATCCTCTATGCGCTGGCGGCCTACATGCTCTGGAAGGGGCTGCACGGCTGACACGGGCCGCGCGGTCGCGGCGCCGCGCCGGGGCCACCGTCAAGACTTGCTGATGGCGCCCTCGCTGACGTAACGCTCGTAGTCTTCACGCGGGATGGCCGTGGTCTGCACATTGCCGTCGTCGTCCCAACTGATGACCGCGCTGTCCGCGGTCTCTTCGACCGTGATGACGCCCTTGGGGATCTGGACCAACGGTCCGTCCCCGGCTCGATATTCCACGTCGCCGATCACTCGTGCGTCTGATTTCATGGCTTGCCCTCCTTGAGCAGTTGCGATTTCCGAAGAGCGCGATCGGTGCGCAACGTTCATTCTTCCATCTTGAGCATCACGGTGCATCAGACGGGCTTTGCCTTCGGTCCGGCCGTCGACTTCGCTTTGGCCTTTGCCTTTGTCTTTGCCTTTGCCTTGGCGACGGATTCTTGAAGCAGCGCCTGCATCTCGCTGCCGACCTTCGGCGTCCGCATTTTTTTCTGCCGCCTGCGATGGTCACGTAGGAACTCGATGAGCCGCACCTCGGCCGCATGCAGCAGCCGACGCGTCTTGCCTTTGGCGATGCGATCCCACACCTCCGCAATGGTGTCCGCGTCGGATGCGAGCGTGCCGCCCAGGCTCAGCACCGCCGGATGCACGTAGGCCTTCTTGCAAACTGCCGGCGTGTTGCCGAGCTGCTGCGCAACCGCCGCGAGGATCTCCTTCGCGTTGTAGGTCTGCCGGGGTGTCGCGTCTCCATTGCTGCGATGGCAGGCGAGGCGCGTCAGTTCCAGTGCCTGCACCGTGCCGTGCCAGGTGCGGAAATCCTTGGCCGTGAATTCGGCGCCCGCCGCTTCGCGGATGTAGTCGTTCACGTCGGTCGACGAAATGCCGTGCGCCGAACCGTCGTCACCCACGTACTGGAACAGCTCCTGGCCGGGCAGCTGCTGGCAGCGCCGCACGAGCTTCGCGATCTTCGCGTCGCTGATGCGGGCCTCGTGCATCACGCCGCTCTTACCCTTGAAGCGCAATTGCAGCTGCCCACCTTCGACGCGCGCATGTCGATTGCGCAAGGTGGTCAATCCATAGGAGCCGTTCTCGGCGGCATAGCTTTCGTTGCCGACTCGCAGAAAGGTGGTGTCGAGCAGTCGCACGATCGCAGCGAGCACGACACTGCGCGTCGGCGTGGCGCTGGGCCCGACCTTCAAATCGCTACTGACTCGCCGCCGGATCTTCGGCAGCGCCATGCCGAAGGCTTCCAGCCGTTCGAACTTGGCCTCGTCTTTTTGCAATCGCCATTCGGGGTGGTATCGGTACTGTTTGCGTCCGCGCGCATCGAGCCCCGTCGCCTGCAGATGGCCGTTCGACAGCGGGCAGATCCACACCTGGCGGTAGGCTGGCGGAATGGCGAGCTTGCGGATCCGCGCGATGTCCGCGTCGTCGGTCAAAAACTTGCCTTCGGTATTGCGGAACCGGAAAGTGCTGCCTCTGCGGATGCGCGAATAGCCCGGCATGTTCGCATTGACATAAACCAGTGAGGCAGAGAGTTGGACAGGCTCTGAGGTTCGGGCCGAAGGCATGAGTGGAGAGGGCCGGTCGACGGCGCGTCTGCTGCTGGAGCCCGATCATCAGCGGACCGGGCGCGAGGCTTCTGTAGGACGCCGCTAGTCTTCTGCATCCGTGGACTTCCCTTCGACACAGCAGCGGTGGGCTCGGCATCCGATGCGCCACGGCTTTGGGTCCGGTGCAGTACTCCCGTTCGGCGTCCTCTCCAGATGCCACGCTGAAACAAGAACGGTGCGGATCTGGGTCAAGAAGATCGATGAGAGCGCGCCTACGCTGCACCTCGATTCTTCCAACCACCTTCTCTGGAGCCTGCATGCCAACCAAGACCCATCCCCGCCTGCGCGTCGCCGCGGTGCAAGCCGCCCCTGTCTTTCTCGATCTCGACGGCACCATCGACAAGACGATCAACCTGATGGCCCAGGCCGCCAAGGAAGGCGTCCAGCTGATCGCCTTTCCCGAAACCTGGATTCCGGGCTACCCGTGGTGGACCTGGCTCGACTCGCCGGCGTGGGGCATGCAGTTCGTCCAGCGTTATCACGACAACTCGCTCACCGTCGGCTCGCCCGAATTCGACCGCATCCGCCAGGCCGCGCGGGACAACAAGATCTGGATCTCCACCGGCTTCAGCGAGAAGGCGGCCGGCAGCCTCTACATCGCCCAGGCACTCATAGACGACCAGGGCAACGTGGTCCAGACGCGCCGCAAGCTGAAGCCCACGCACGTCGAGCGCACCGTGTTCGGCGAAGGCGACGGCTCCGATCTTTCGGTGTGCGAAACCGCCATCGGCAACATCGGCTCGCTGTGCTGCTGGGAGCACCTGCAGCCGCTCAGCAAGTACGCGATGTATTCGCAGAACGAGCAGATCCACTGCGCCGCCTGGCCGAGCTTCTCGCTGTATCGGGGCGCCGCCTATGCGCTCGGCCCTGAAGTGAACAACGCGGCCAGCCAGATGTACGCGGCCGAAGGGCAATGTTTCGTGCTGGCGCCCTGCGCCACCGTTTCCGAGAGCATGAGCAAGATGCTTTGCACCGACGCCGGCAAACAGCAGATGCTGGGCGTGGGTGGCGGCTTTGCGCGCATCTATGCGCCCGACGGCTCGCCGCTCGGCAAGAACATTCCGGAAAACGAGGAAGGCCTGGTCATTGCAGACATCGACCTCGGCATGATCTCGCTGGCCAAGGCGGCTGCCGACCCGGCCGGCCACTACTCTCGGCCCGACGTCACGCGCCTGTTGCTGAACAAGTCGCGTGCCCGGCCCGTCGTGTTTCATGCGCCTGCCGGTTCCGAGTCGCGCGCCGACGCCGATCAGTTCGAAGCGGTGGCAACACCTTCCACTTCGGCCTGAGCACGGGCGGCGCCAGCGGCGCCGCCAGCACCTCGGCCGCGGCCCATGCCGGCCTCGACGTGAGCCTCAGGCATCACGTCGTGCCGGGGACAGCGATCAGGCGGAGAACAAGCCCTTGTGCTCCTCGCGCAGGAGCGCTTTCTGCACCTTTCCCATGGCGTTGCGCGGCAACTCCGGCACGACGAAGCAGCGCTTGGGAATCTTGTAGTTCGCGAGCCTTTCCTTGAGCTCGCCGAGGATGGCATCACCGTCGAGCGCAGCGCCCGACTTGGCGGTCACGACAGCCACACCGACCTCGCCGAAGTCCGAATGCGGCACGCCCACGATCGCGCTTTCGGCCACGCCCGCGATCTCGTTGATGCAGGCCTCCACTTCAGCCGGATAGACGTTGTAGCCGCCGCTGATGATGAGGTCCTTGCTTCTTCCGACGATGGTGACGTAGCCCAGGCCATCGACCAACCCCACGTCGCCCGTCTTGAAGTAGCCGTCGGGCGTGAACTCTTCTTGGGTCTTCTCGGGCATGCGCCAATAGCCGGCAAAGACATTGGGGCCGTCCACTTCGATGTGGCCGATGTCGTCCGCGAGGCAGGCCTCGCCCTGGTCGTTGCGCACTCGCAGTTGAACGCCCGGCAGCGGAAAGCCGACCGTGCCGCCCCGGCGTTCGCCCGACACCGCGTGGTACGGGTTGGACGTGAGCATGGCCGTCTCGCTCATGCCGTAGCGTTCGAGGATCGTGTGGCCGGTGCGCTCGCGCCATTCGTTGAAGGTTTCGATCAGGAGCGGCGCCGACCCCGAGATGAAGAGCCGCATGTTGCGGCAAGCCTCGCGCGTGAGCGCGGGCTCGCCGAGCATGCGCACGTAGAGCGTGGGCACGCCCATGAACACGGTGGCTTCCGGAAGCCGTGCAACGACGCGCTTCGGGTCGAAGCGGTTGAGCCAGATCATCCGTGAGCCGCTGATGAGCGCACCGTGAATGGCGACGAACAGTCCGTGCACGTGAAAGATCGGCAAGGCATGGATGAGCACGTCGTGCGGCGGCTCGGTGCGCCAACCCCAGTAGTCCTTGAGCACTTCCGCGTTCGACTGCAAATTGCGGTGCGTCAACATCGCGCCCTTGCTTCGCCCGGTCGTTCCGCTCGTGTAGAGGATCGCGGCGAGATCGTCTTCGGCGGCATGCGCCACGGTGTGCTGGTCGCTGCACTGGCCCGCCACATCGAGCAAGGTGCCGGTGCGATCGTCGTCCAGCGTGAAGACGTGACGGGTGCCCGCGGCCTGCGCGAGCGGGCCGACCCACGAGGCATTGGCGCTGCTGCACACCACGACCTCCGGCTCTGCATTGCCGATGAAGTACTCGATCTCCGACTGACGGTAGGCCGTGTTGAGCGGCAGAAACACGTAGCCTGCGCGCAGCGTCGCCAGATACAACATCATGGCTTCGACCGATTTTTCGACCTGCACCGCGATGCGCGCGCCCTTCTCCAGACCGAGCGCATCGAGCAGGTTGGCGATCATCGCGCTGGCCCGGTCGAGGTCGTCCCATGAATAGAGCAGCCCGTCGTCGGTCTCGACGGCGACGCTCTTCAGGTCCGAAGGAAAGCCGGCGCGCAGTGCCGCGTACAGATTCTTGTTGGATGATTCGGTCATGGATCGAGGGTCATTGGATGAAGAGATCTTCGATCGCCCCGGCGACGGCGATCTTTCCCTGGGCCAGCATGGAGCGATGCTTGTCGAGCCTCTTCAGGTCGTACAGGTAATTGACCATGAGTCCATAGGATTGCCTGTGCCCTTTGGGGGACGGATCGCCGGCCCAATTGAGCTGCTCGACGCGCGCGCCATTGCCCAGATGGAATCGTGCCACCGGGTCGACTGGCTTGCCTTCGAGCGTTGCACGCCCCAGGAACTCGGCCGCCGACTGCAGCAGGAAATGGCGCACCGGAGACTTCGGATTGAGCTCCGCCGCCTGGTCGGCGACCGCCAGCAGCCGGTCCACTGCGGGCGGCTGCGCATTCAAGGCACGACCCAGCTCGGTCGCCTGCTTCTCGTTGAGGCGGCCGAGCAACTCAGCGGCGTTCTTGCCGAGCCACGCCCGAAAGCCAGGTATCGGCGACAGCGTCGCAAAGGTCTTGAGCCGCGGCAGCTCTTCCTGCAAGGTCTCGACCACGCGCTTGATCAGCGAGTCGCCAAAGCTGACGCCGCGCAAGCCCGCCTGCGTGCTGCTGATGGAATAGAAGATCGCCGTGGTCGCCTTCGCGGGCCGCACCAGCACAGCCGCTTCGTCCAGCAAGGGCGCGATGCCCTCGCTGACGTGGTCGACCAACGCGACCTCCACGAAGATGAGCGGCGTGCCCGGAAGCCTCGGGTGGAAGAAGCCGTAGCAGCGGCGGTCGCTGTCCAGCCGGTTCTTCACGTCGGCCCAGCTCTTGATGTCGTGCACGGCTTCGTACTGGATCAGCTTCTCGATCAGCGATGCGGGCGAATCCCAGCTGATCCGCTGCAGCTCCAGAAAGGCCACGTCGAACCATGTCGAAAAAAGGTTCTCTAGTTCGGCATCGAGCGGCAGCAATCGGCGGTCCGCCTTGAGTTGCGGCAAGAGCTGCCCACGCAACTCGACCAGGAAGCGCATGCCATCGGGGTCGATCACGAAGCGCTGCAGCAGACGCGCGCGCGGCGACACCAGGGCGCGTCGCAGATGGATCTCGGCCTGCGCTTCGTCCGGCGTTCCCATGGCAGCCTCATGCCGGTCGCGCGCACGGCTGACCTTTTGCACGTCGGGCGCGAATCGCTCGCTCATCAGGAGCCAGACGTCGTGGCGCTCTTCAGGCTTCAGATCTGCATACCAGAGCACGACGGCGTGCGCGCGGCGGCCGGCTTCGACATCGCTGACGGTCGGGTCGATCACGGCCTGGAGGTCGGTCAGCGCACGGCGCAGCGCACGGGGCGTCAGCGCTTCGCCCTGGCGGCGCAGAGTGGCTTCGAGCCGATCGGCAAGCGGGCGCGGGCCGTCTTCGGCCGCGGCAGTGGACGAGCCGCGTGACTTCGCAGTGTTCGGCGGGGTTTTGGACGCGCCGGCTTCGCCGCCGGGGCGAAGGCGCGACACGCTTCGGGTGATCCAGTCGCTGGCATTCATGAGATGGAAGGTGGCGTAGAAATCATCGGTGTGGTCAGCTGCCGGCACGAGCATTCGCCGCCGCAGCGGCAGGGACGTCGGGCGCGCGGCGCGGCGGAGCGCTCAGATACAACCAGATGCCGAACAGGACCATCGGCACGCACAGCCACTGGCCCATGCTCATGTGGAGCGCGAGCAAACCGAGAAAATCGTCCGGCTCCCTGAAAAACTCGGCAATGAAGCGCATCACCCCATAGCCGATCAGGAACATCGCCGAGACACGGCGCTCGCGCCGCTCCTTGCGCGCGTAGAGCCAGAGCAGCACGAAAAGCAGAAGCCCTTCGAGCAGGAACTGATACACCTGCGAAGGATGGCGCGGCAACATCGAGCCGCTTTGCGGAAACACCATGCCCCACGGCAGGTCGGGGCTGCTGAAGCGGCCCCACAGTTCGCCGTTGATGAAGTTGCCGACCCGACCCGCGGCCAACCCGGTGGGCACGCAGGGCGCGACGAAATCCATCACCTGCCAGAACGGCTTGCCGCGCGAACGTGTGAACCACACCATCGACGCGATCACGCCCAAGAGGCCGCCATGAAAGCTCATGCCGCCTTGCCAGACGAAGAAGATCTCGAGCGGATGCGTGGCGTAGTAGCCGGGCTTGTAGAAGAGGCAATAGCCGAGCCGCCCGCCGACCACGACGCCCATCACGCCCAGAAACAGGATGTCCTCGACGTCCTTGCGGGTCCAGGCGCCAGGCCCGGTGACCGACCTGAAGGGCTCGTGCCGCAGACGGCGCGTGCCCAGGAAGAAAAAGAGCGCGAAAGCGGCCAGATAGGTCAGGCCATACCAGTGGATGGCGATCGGCCCGAGCTGAAGCGCCACGGGGTTGATCTGCGGATACATGAGCATCGGGGTATTACACAACAGCCTCGGCCATGTAGCTCACGAAGCGCGCCAACGCGGGCTTGTCTTCGGCAGCGCGCCAGACGAGGCTGGTCTCGCTGGTCGGCAACGGATCGGGCCGGCGCCTTCGGCCGGTCGGAGCGAACTCGGACGCGCCGCGATACACCACGCCCGCCCGTTGGAACTGGGTCACGCTTTCCGGCACCCAGGCCACGCCGAAGCCTCCCCACACCAGGTTGACGATAGTCTGCATCTGGATCGCCTCCTGGGCGACCTGTGGCTCGATGCCTGCGCCTCGATAGAGCGCGAAAACCGCGTCGTGCAGCGACGGGACGATGCGGCGCGGGAAGATCACCAGCGGCTCTCTCAACACATCCGCCAAGGTCAGTTTCGGCGACCGGGCCAGTGGATGCGCCGCCGGCAAGGCCAGCACGAGCGATTCATCCAGCACCTTCAGCCGCTCGAGGCCCAGTGGCGCGAAGCCCGGTGAATGCAGCATCAGCCCGGCATCGATCTCGCCGCGCAGGATCGCTTCGAGCTGCACGTCGCCCGTGGCTTCGACCAGCTCCAGCGCGACGTGGGGATTGCGCGAGCGGAAATCGCGCACCCACGTCGGCAGGTGCTCGAATCCGATGGTCGACACGAACGCAAGGCGGATGCGCCCTTCTTCTCCCGCGGCTGCGGCGCGCGCACGCTCCGGCAACGACTGCGCGCGCGCAAGAAGCTCCCGGGCCTCTGGCAGCAGCGCTTCGCCGGCCGGGGTGAGGGACACGCGGCGCTGCGTCCTCTCGAACAGCCGCACGCCGATCGACTTTTCGAGCTGCGCGATGGCCTGCGTCACCGGAGGCTGCGTCATGTGCAGCCTTCGCGCGGCGCGGCCGAAGTGCAGTTCTTCGGCCACGGCCACGAACTGGCGCCAGGCACGCAGGTCGATCCAGGCGTTCTTCATATGCGGAGCATATCAATGGGCGCAGCAATTAGGATTTGAAGCAATCAATCGATCGGCCGATACTTTGGGTTTTTGCACAACCTCAGGACAAGAGACACGATGGCCACCTCACCGATCCAGATCAATCGCCGCAGCGCCAACATCGTCGAAGGCAAGAGCCGCGCGCCGAACCGCTCCATGTTCTACGCCATGGGCTACGAAGAAGGCGACTTCAAGAAGCCGATGGTCGGCGTCGCCAACGGCCACAGCACCATCACGCCCTGCAATTCGGGCTTGCAGAAGCTGGCCGACGCCGCGATCGAAGGGATCGAGGAAGCCGGCGGCAATGCGCAGGTCTTCGGCACGCCGACGATTTCCGACGGCATGGCGATGGGCACCGAAGGCATGAAGTATTCGCTGGTGAGCCGCGAAGTCATCTCGGATTGCATCGAGACCTGCGTGGGCGGGCAATGGATGGACGGCGTGCTGGTGGTCGGCGGCTGCGACAAGAACATGCCGGGCGGCCTGATGGGCATGCTGCGTGCCAACGTGCCCGCGATCTACGTGTATGGCGGCACCATCCTGCCGGGCCGCTACAAGGGCCAGGATCTGAACATCGTCAGCGTCTTCGAAGCCGTCGGCCAGAACGCGGCCGGCAACATGAGCGACGAAGACCTGAAGGAAATCGAGAAGCGCGCCATTCCCGGCACCGGATCGTGCGGCGGCATGTACACCGCCAACACCATGAGTTCGGCCTTCGAGGCGCTGGGCATCTCGCTGCCCTACTCGTCGACCATGGCCAATCCGCACGACGAGAAGGCCAATTCCGCCAAGGAATCGGCCAAGGTGCTGATCGAGGCCATCAAGAAGGACATCAAGCCGCGCGACATCGTGACCCGCAAGGCCATCGAAAACGCCGTGGCCGTCATCATGGCAACCGGCGGCTCGACCAACGCGGTGCTGCACTTCCTGGCGATCGCCCACGCGGCGGAGGTCGAATGGACCATCGACGATTTCGAGCGCATGCGCAAGAAGGTGCCGGTGCTGTGCGACCTGAAGCCGAGCGGCAAGTACCTCGCGGTCGATCTGCACCAGGCCGGCGGCATTCCGCAGGTCATGAAGATCCTGCTCAACGCCGGGCTGCTGCACGGCGACTGCGTCACCATCACCGGGCAGACCATCGCCGAAGTGCTGAAGGACGTGCCCGACGAGCCGCGCGCCGATCAGGACGTGATCCGCCCGATCGGCAAGCCGATGTACGCCGAAGGTCACCTCGCCATCCTCAAGGGCAATCTGTCGCCCGAAGGCGCCGTGGCCAAGATCACCGGCCTGAAGAACCCCGTGATCACCGGGCCGGCAAGGGTGTTCGACGACGAGCAGTCGGCATTGAAGGCCATCCTCGACGGCAAGATCAAGGCGGGCGACGTCATGGTGTTGCGCTATCTCGGCCCCAAGGGCGGGCCGGGCATGCCCGAAATGCTGGCCCCCACCGGCGCGCTGATCGGAGCCGGCCTGGGAGAAAGCGTCGGACTCATCACCGACGGACGCTTCTCGGGCGGAACCTGGGGCATGGTGGTCGGCCACGTCGCCCCCGAAGCCGCGGCCGGCGGCACCATCGCCTTCGTGAACGAGGGCGACTCGATCACCATCGACGCGCACGAACTCAAGCTGCAACTCAACGTGCCCGACGCGGAGATCGCCAAGAGACGCGAGGGCTGGACGGCGCCGGCCCCGCGATATACGCGCGGCGTGCAGGCCAAGTTCGCGTTCAATGCATCGAGCGCGAGCTCGGGTGCGGTGCTGGACAACTACTGAAATGAAAAGAGGCCGGACCGGCCTCTTTTCGATTCGTCACCACTTCACGCGCAGACCCACGCTCCCCTGCACGCCGCTCTTCACGCGCGCATCGCCGCCCGAGGCCCACAGCTTGCCGGCTTCGGCGTAGACGCTGGTGCGCTCGCCGAGCGCGAGCGTCATGCCCGCAGCCAGTTCGGTGGAGCTGCCGCCCGCGGCGCTCGCGATGTCGGTGGAGCCGGCCGGGCCGACGAAGCGGGCCACGTCGTTGCCGCCCGAGCTGCGGTAGAAGTTCAGCCGCGCATAGGGCTGCAGGGTGCCCACGCCGGTGGCGAACTGGCCCTTGACGCGCACGCCGGCCCGAGCGGTCCAGCCGCTGTGGGCGTCGAGCTGGACGACGGCGCCGGGGATGGTGCTGTCGTCGAGGTTCATGCGCTGGTGGGCGATCTGCACGCTGGGCTCGATCTTCCACTGGGTTCCGAGGTCGAAGGCCTTGCCGGCTTCGAGGGAGACGAGGGTGCTGGTGCCCTTGGCGGAG
>JAHJOG010000209.1 GCA_018820395.1 Gammaproteobacteria bacterium
CTTGGGGTGTTCCAAAGTCGTGTGCACCGCTTGGCGTCGCGACCGCTGCGCGTTGACCGTCGCTCGCAGCGCTCGCTCCGGCCGCGGAAAACACGACGTCACTCCGCCCTTGAGCCTGGCAGGCAGTGCGGGCCGTCCCGGCGCCTCTGCGGCGTGAAGAACACCGCAATTCCGGCCGCCGCCGGGCCGCCCCAAGGCGGCCGGGCCTCCCCCTCGGGGGGTGGCGAATGACACGGAGCGAAGCGCAGTGCAAAGCCGGGGGGCTGTCACTACCTCCCGAAGGGCCACCGCAGTGAAGCCGGCACAGCCTGCACTGCCTGCCGGGCGGACTGTCCATGGGATGAACGAACGCCGGCAGCTAGGCCCACTGCCCGCGCGGCGAAGAAACGCTGCCTGCCAGGCGGACGTTCCATGGAGCGAGGCTGCAACAACCGTCACGGCGCTCAATTCCTAAGAGGCTTGCCGGTACTCAGCATCCCCATGATCCGCTCCTGCGTCTTCGGATGCACGATCAACGAACAGAAGGCCTTGCGTTCCAGCGCCATCAGGTAATCCTCCGTCACGAGCGTGCCTGCGTCGACATCGCCACCCGTCACCACGTCCGCGATCAGCCCGGCGATATGGAAGTCGTGCGCGCTGATGAAGCCGCCGTCTCGCATGTTCACCAGCTGCCCACGGATCGTCGCCGCGCCACTGCGCCCCGCCACCTTGAACGCGCGTCGCATCGGCGCACGCCAGCCCGCGTCGGCCATCGCCTTCGCCTGCTGCAGCGCGACGTACAACAGCTCGTCCTTGTTCGGCACGATCACGTCGCTTTCGAGCAAGTAGCCGAGCTTCCTCGACTCGAGCGCACTCGTGCCGACCTTCGCCATCGCGGCGGCGGTGAAACCTTCGGTGAGAAAGGGCAGCAGATCGCTGCCCGTGGACGCCGATGCGTTTTCCGCGGCGCGGCGGGCGATGTAGGTCAGGCCGCCGGCACCCGGCACCAGGCCCACGCCTACCTCGACCAGGCCGATGTAGCTTTCCATCGCCGCCACGCGGCGCGCGGAATGGATCGCCAGCTCGCAGCCGCCGCCCAGCGCCATGCCGCGCACGGCGGACACCACCGGCACGCCGGCATAGCGGATCTTCAGCATCAGCTGCTGCAGCTCGTGCTCGGCGCCCTCGACCGCGCCGATGCCCGCCACCACGAAGGCCGGCAGCATCGCCTGCAGGTCGGCGCCGACCGAGAACATCTCGTCGGGCGACCAGATCACCATCGCCTTGAAATCCTTCTCGGCCAGCGCGATGCCCGCCGCGAGCGCATCGGCCACGTCGGGGCTGATGGCGTGCATCTTCGAATGGATGCTGGCGATCAGCACCTCGCCATCGAGCGTCCAGAGACGCACGTCGCCTTCGTCCTGCAAGGTGGTGCCGGCGGCGCTCGCGTCCTTCGCGTCCTTTGCATTGGCGCCGAGCACGCTCTCGGGGAAGAGTTGCCGCTCATGGACCGGCAGCCTTCGCTGCGGCACGAACCTGCCTTGTGACGCGCTCCACGAACCCTCGGCCGTGTGCACGCCGCCCGCATCGGCGACCGGCCCTTCGAACACCCAGCGTGGCAGCGGTGCGTTGGACAGTGCCTCGCCCGCATCGATGTCCTGCTGGATCCAGCCGGCGACCTGCAGCCAGCCGGCTTCCTGCCACAGCTCGAAGGGGCCCTGCTTCATGCCGAAGCCCCAGCGCATCGCGAAGTCGACGTCGCGCGCGCTTTCGGCGATGGTCGCCAAGTGCACGGCCGCGTAATGAAAGCTGTCGCGCAGGATGGCCCACAGAAAGCGGCCCTGGGCGCCTTCGCTCTCGCGCAGCAGCCGCAGCCGCTCGTGCGCCGGCTTCTTGAGCATGCGGCCATAGACCTCGTCGGCCTTGTCGCCCGAGGGCACGTAGTCGCCCTTCGCGAGGTCGTAGCGAAGGATGTCGCGCCCGACCTTCTTGAAGAAACCGGCCTTCGCCTTCTGGCCGAGGTGGCCGAGTTCGAGCAGGCGGGCGAGCACCGGCGGCGTGCCGAAGTTGCCGTAGAAGGGATCGGTGTCGGCGCTCAGGTTGTCCTGCAGCGTCTTGACGACGTGCGCCAGGGTGTCGAGACCCACCACGTCGGCCGTGCGAAAGGTGCCCGAGCTGGCGCGGCCGAGCTTCTTGCCCGTGAGGTCGTCGACCACGTCGGGCGTGAGGCCGAACTTCTCGGCTTCCTTCAGCGTCGCGAGCATGCCGGCGATGCCGACGCGGTTGGCGATGAAGTTGGGCGTGTCGTTCGCGCGGACCACCCCTTTGCCGAGCGTGGTGGTGACGAAGGCTTCGAGCTGGTCGAGCACCTGGGGCTCGGTGGCCGGCGTGGCGATCAGTTCCACCAGGAACATGTAGCGCGGCGGGTTGAAGAAATGGATGCCGCAGAAGCGCGGCCGGATCGCCTCGGGCAACGCTTCGCCGAGCCGGCCGATCGACAGGCCCGAGGTGTTGGAAGCGAGGATCGCGTGCGCTGCAACGTGCGGCGCAATCTTGCGGTACAGCTCGACCTTCCAGTCCATGCGCTCGGCAATGGCTTCGATGACCAGGTCGCATTCGCCGAGCTTCGCCAGGTCGTCGTCGTAGTTGGCCTGCTCGATCAGCACGGCGTCGTCCGCGTCGCCCAACGGCGCGGGCTTCTGCTTCTTCAGTTGATCGATGGCGCGGCTGACGATGCCGTTCTTCGGGCCTTCCTTGGCGGCGAGATCGAAGAGCACCACCGGCACGCGCACGTTGACCAGATGGGCGGCGATCTGCGCGCCCATCACGCCGGCGCCGAGCACGGCGACTTTCTTCACCTGGAATCGGGACATGGCTTGAACTGAGGATGGTTGGGTCACTGGACGCGCTCCCAGGTCTGGGTGCGCCAGAAGGGGCCGAGGTAGCCGCGGACTTCGAGCTTCTTGCCGCCGTCGATGGGGCTGAAGCGTGCGCGGTATTCCTTGCCGTTTTCGGGGTCGAGGATCTTCCCGCCTTCCCAGACGTCCTTGCCTTCGGCCTGGGTGCCGCCGCGCACGATGTCCAGGCCGATCATCGGCCGGCCCTTTCGATCGTCCGTGCAGGCTTCGCAGGTGGGACGCTGCGTGCCCTCTTTTCGGAGCGACCGCTCGATGCGGCCGAGCAGCGCGCCGTTGGATTCGACGATGCGGATCTCGGCCTTGGGCTGTCCGGTCTCGTCGTCGATGCTGCGCCAGAGGCCCACCGGGCTCATCTGCGCGAACGACAGGCCGCAGGCGGCCGAGAGAGCGAGAAAGGCGAATGCTCGTTTCATGGATGCTCCTGGTGAGAACAAGGGTTCGGCCGGGCGCTCAAGCGAGCGCGGCGTCGGTGTTCATGAGCGGCGCGGCGCCGGCGCGCGCCGTGCGCATGAGCGTGGCCGTCTCGGGAAAGAGCTTGGCGAAATAGAAGCGCGCCGTCTGCAGCTTGGCCTCATAGAACGGGTCGGTGTTGCCCGCGACGATTTCGCGCAGCGCCGTGCGCGCCATGAGCGCGAACATGTAGCCGAAGACGAAGTGCCCGGCCACGCGCAGGTAGTCCACCGCCGCAGCGCCCACCTCGTCCGGGTTCTGGAAGCCCTTGAAGCCGATTTCGGTCGTGAACTTGGTGAGCTGATCGCCCAGCACGGCGATGGGCGTGATGAATTCCGACATCTTCTCGTTCACGCCCTCTTCCTCGACCAGTTGGCCGACCAGCTTGCCGAACTTCTTGAGCGTCGCGCCGTTGTTGCCCAGCACCTTGCGCCCGAGCAGGTCGAGCGACTGGATGGTGTTGGTGCCTTCGTAGATCATGTTGATGCGGTTGTCCCGCGCGAACTGCTCCATGCCCCATTCCTTGATGAAGCCGTGGCCGCCGAAGACCTGCAGGCAGGCGTTGGTCGCGATGTGCCCGTTGTCCGTGAGGAAGGCCTTCACGATCGGCGTCAGCAGCGCGACGATCTCTCCGGCGTCGCGGCGCACCTTGTCGTCTGGGTGGTGGTGCTCCTTGTCGAGCAGCAGCGTGCAATAGATCGCCAGCGCGCGGCCGCCTTCGGCATAGGCCCTGGCGGTCATGAGCATCTTGCGCACGTCGGGATGGACGATGATCGGATCGGCTTCCTTGTCCTTGGCCTTGACGCCCGACAGCGAGCGCATCTGGATGCGGTCCTTGGCATAGGCCAGCGCATTCTGGAAAGCGACTTCGGTCAACCCGAGCGACTGGTTGCCCACGCCCAGGCGCGCCGCGTTCATCATCACGAACATCGCGGCCAGACCCTTGTTGGGCTGGCCCACCAGCGAGCCCGTGGCCCCTTCGAGCACGATCTGCGCCGTGGCGTTGCCGTGGATGCCCATCTTTTCTTCGAGCCCGCCGCAGTAGATGCCGTTGCGTTACCCCAGCGATCCGTCGGCGTTGACGTTGAACTTCGGCACCACGAACAGGCTGATGCCCTTGCTGCCCTTGGGCGCATCGGGCAGGCGGGCCAGCACGAGGTGAATGATGTTCTCGGCCATGTCGTGCTCGCCGGCCGAGATGAAGATTTTGTTGCCGGTGAGCCGGTAGCTGCCGTCGGGCTGCGGCTCGGCCTTGGTGCGCAGCATGCCGAGGTCGGTGCCGCAATGCGGCTCGGTGAGACACATGGTGCCGGTCCATTCGCCGGAGGTGAGCTTGGGCAGGTAGGTGGCCTTCTGCTCGTCGGTGCCGTGCGCGACCAGCGCTTCATAGGCGCCATGCGACAGGCCGGGATACATCGTCCAGGCCTGGTTGGCCGAGTTGAGCATTTCGTAGAGGCACTGGCTCACCACGAACGGCAGGCCCTGGCCGCCGTACTGCGGATCGCACGAAAGCGCGGCCCAGCCGCCTTCGACGAACTTGGCGTAGGCGTCCTTGAAACCCGTCGGCGTCTTGACCTCGTGCGTGGCGCGGTCGAGCACACAACCCTCCTCGTCGCCGCCGATGTTGAGTGGAAAGGTCACCTCGGCGGCGAACTTGCCGGCCTCTTCGAGCACCGCGTCGATGGTGTCGGCATCGACCTCGGCATGGCGCGGCAGCGCCTTGAATTCGTCGGTGACCTTGAACACTTCGTGCATGACGAACTGCATGTCTCGCAGGGGCGGGGTGTAGGTGGGCATGAAGACTCTCCGGAGAACGATGGATGAAGATTGAAACGGGGTTCCGATGCGGCCGTCAGCGCGCGGAGCCCGCGCGCTTCGCGGGGCTCGCCGCGGTAGGTGCGGTCGTTGCGGCGCAGCGCGCCAGGATGTTGTCGAAGCCGGTGCGGGCGCGTGCCAGCGAGTCGGGCGAACGGAGGAAGCGCGCCTCGTAGTGGAGCGCGAGGATCAGCGCGTGGATCTCGAAGCCGATCTGGCCGGCGTCGGCGTCTGCGCGCAGATGCCCTTCCTCCTGGGCCTGCAGCACGGCGCGGTGCATGGCCGCGAGCCAGATCCGCACCGAGTCGGCGAGCGCGTCGCGCACCGGGCCGGGACGGTCGTCGAATTCGACGGCGCCGCTGATGTAGATGCAGCCCGAATCGATCTCGGCCGAGCTGCGCTTCATCCAGTTGGCGAACATGGCGCGCAGGCGCGGCAGTCCGCGGGGTTCGGCCAAGGCCGGATAGAAGACTTCCTGTTCGAAGCGGGCGTGGTATTCGCGGACCACCGAGATCTGCAGTTCCTCGCGCGAGCCGAAGTGCGCGAACACGCCCGACTTGCTCATTTGCGTGACCTCGGCCAGCGCGCCGATCGACAGGCCCTCGAGCCCGACCTGTGCGGCGAGGTTCAGCGCGGCGTCGACGATGGCGGCCTTGGTCTGCTGGCCCTTGTGCGGTGCGCGGGCCGGCTTGGCTGCAGAAACAGTGGACATGTCGTGTAGAAAATAAAACGAACGGTCGTTCTATTTTGCACGCAATCGCACGGCATGCCGGAAAGTCCCCCCCGTGGCCGGGGGGTATCCGCGTTCAGAGCTTGAAGGGCACCACCACTTGCCGCTGTTCGCCGAGCCCGTCGATGCCGAGCGTCATCACGTCGCCCTTCTTGAGGTAGACGGGCGGCTTCATGCCCATGCCCACTCCGGGTGGTGTGCCGGTGGTGATGACGTCGCCGGGCATCAGCGTCATGCACTGGCTCACGTAGCTCACGAGCTTGGCGACGCCGAAGATCATGGTGCGGGTGCTGCCGGTTTGCACGCGCTTGCCGTTGAGCTCGAGCCACATGGCGAGCCTTTGCGGGTTGGGCACTTCGTCGCGCGTCACCAGCCAGGGGCCGATCGGGCCGAAGGTGTCGAAGCCCTTGCCCTTGTCCCACGTGCCGCCGCGCTCCAGTTGGTATTCGCGTTCGCTCACGTCGTTGACGGTGCAGTAGCCGGCCACGTAGTCGAGCGCATTCTTTTGCGAGACGTGGCGCGCCTGGGCGCCGATCACGATGCCGAGTTCGACTTCCCAGTCGCTCTTTAGCGAATTCTTGGGCAACATCACCGGATCGTCCGGACCCTGGATGCAGGTGGTCGCCTTCATGAAGACGATCGGCTCCTTGGGGATCGGCATGCCGGATTCGGCGGCATGGTCCGCGTAGTTGAGGCCGATCGCGACGAACTTGCCGATGCCTGCCACCGGGCAACCCATGCGCGGCTTGCCTTTGACGAGCGGCAACTTGTCGAGCTTCTGCTTGCGCAGCTTGGCGAGCGCCGCATCGCCGAGCAGCAGCGGGCCGATGTCCTTGACGACGGAGCTCAGGTCGCGCAGGCGCCCTGCCTCGTCGATCACGCCCGGCTTCTCCTTGCCTGCGTTGCCGAATCGAACCAGTTTCATGGGTGTTTCCTTTGTTGTGAGAGGTGCAGATTGTGGCCCTCACACAGCCTCGATGCGAGCCCGCGCGGCCAGCCCGACGCGGCGTGCACCTACAGATCCGGCGACGCCCGCAGTCCTATCCTCATAGTTAACCCAAGGAATTGAACAATGAAACCCGCTACCCCAGAGCCGACCGCCACGCCGCAAGAAGAAGCCGAACTCGTCGAGCAGGCGCGCAACGAGGCGCAGGAGCGCGTGGCCGAACTGCATGAGGAAGAAGGCACCGTGCGTTCGGAAGGCGCGCAGAACTCGCCCAGTCCGGAAGACAAGACCTGAGGTCGGCAGGGTGGCCGAGCGGCCCGCTGCTCACTTGGCGGCGTCGGTTGCGCCCGCGTCGGCCACGGGCATGCCTTTCCTGATCGCCTGAGAGAAGTCCGCATCGACATCCGTGGCGTTGGCGCGCGCGGTGATGCGCCCGCGGTCGCGGAGCTCATGCAGTGTGTAGCCCCTCATCAGCCCGCCGACGTCATGCAGATAGTTCGGCAACCAGCCGGATGCGAGCAGCCGATAGTCCAAGGGCAAATCGGGAACGACGCGGCGCGCGAGTTCGTACACGATCGTCGTGCAGTTGGCGGTGAGCGTGTTGTAGAACTGGGGCGCGCGCTTGAGCGAACGCGCTTCGTCGAGATACGCCAGGAACAATGAACGCATGTCTTCGCGGCCCAGGCGCACCCGGTAGAGAAAGACGTCTTCACCGCGGACGTTGGTGCGAACGCGAAGAATGTCCCGCTCTTCGGCAGCGACCAGCACGGTCTCGAATTCTTTGAAGAATCCGCCGATGGACGAGAAGCTTTCATCCCGCTCCTTGCGGATCTCGATCGAAAACGTGAGAAAGCGCCCGTCGTCGAAACCGAAGGACACCAGCGTGTGCGCAATCCACGGGCCGGTCCAGTAAGAGGCCGCGACGTCCACCGAGCGCAAGTGGTCCAGGTCGTACTGCCTCGTCTCCCAGCGTGGGGTGTAGTCGGTATCGGTACGCCACGCAAAGTCGCGCACGTTGTCCAAAATGACTTTGGAGCCATCGACGCGGGCGACGAATTGCCGTGACACGTCGTCGGCCCAAGGGCGATCCTGTAACGGTCGGATGCTGCCCCACCAGATCAGCACGAGCGTGAAACCCAATGCGTAGACGACCAGACTGACGGGACCGCGCCCGCGCCAAAGCAAGACGATGGCAGCGAGAGCGAACGCCGCCCACAAAACGCCGGCGGCGATCTTCCCTGCCGACGGCAACTGGAGCTGAAACCAAAAGCCGAGGCAAGCCCACAGCGCAGACACCAGCACGACGACAGAGACGGCAACGCAACCCAGTGTCAGCAGGATCGATCTTTTCATGGAGGGCCGCAGGAGCCGTCGGAGAGATTCTTCCGTCAGAGGTTAACGGATTCGATCTCACCGCCGCGCTCCTGCGCGGGCCCACGCGGCCGAGTTACTTCGGCGTGCCGCCTTGCATGGGTGCAGGCTTGTTCGGACGGCGCATCTCGCGACGCTCGACTCGCTGCTCACCCGATCTGGCAGCCTTGCCGGTTCCGATCGCGCCCCCCTCCGCCACCCGTGGCGTGTCGCCGGCGCTGCGGTTCACGCCTTCCTCGGGCCGCATGGCCTTGCGCGCTTCACCCGCTTGCTGCGCCCTGTCTGTCGCGACGCCTGGTGTGTGCGGAGGGACCGCAGCGCCCGGAGGATTCGACTGCGCGTAGGAGGCCGCAGCAAACAGACCGAGCAAGGCGAACGCGCACAACTTCTTCTTCATGATGACTCTCTCGTAGATGATGGATCCGAACGCCTTTCGGCGCTGTGCGAGTGCACAGGACTACTACGATCAAGAAGAGAGGTTTAGATTCGTAGGACGGCGCCGCGAGTGATGCTTTCAAGCGGCGCACCTCGGACGGTCAACCGGGGGAACGACTAGTAGGTCGACCTGCCGCCCGAAAGATCGAACACCGCGCCCGTGGAAAACGAACAGTCTTCGGTGCACAGCCAGCCGACCATCGCCGCCACCTCCTGCACGGTGCCGAAGCGGCCCATCGGGATCTTCGATAGCATGAACGCGATGTGCTCGGGCGACATCTGGTCGAAGATCGCCGTCTTGACCGCGGCCGGCGTCACGCAGTTGACCCGCACGTCGGTGTCGGCGAGTTCTTTGCCGAGCGACTTGGTGAGCGCGATGACGGCGGCCTTGCTGGCGCTGTACGCGCTCGCGTTCGGGTTGCCGTCCTTGCCGGCTACCGACGCGATGTTGACGATGCGGCCGTAACCCTGCGAGCGCATGTGCGGCACGATCTCGCGGCAGCAGATGAAGAGGCCGTGCAGATTGATCTCGATGACTTCGCGCCAGGCATCGACCGGGTAGTCCCACACCTTGGCGTTCGGCCCGGTGATGCCGGCGCTGTTCACCAGCGCGTCGATGCGCGGATGGTGTGCCAGGGTGGCGGCGACGGCCTTGGCGACCGATGCCTCCTGCGCCACGTCGACGCCCACGGCGAAGGCCGATGCGCCCAGGGCGCTGGCCGCCTTGCGCGCAGCGTCGAGATTGCGGTCCCAGATCGTCACCTGCCCGCCCGACGCCAGCAGCCGCTCGGCGATGCCATAGCCCAGGCCCGTGGCCGCGCCGGTGATGACCGCATGCCGCCCCGAGAAGTCGAGCTGGTTCATATGGTGATCCCGCCGTCGGCCGCGTAGGCCTGGCCGGTGACGAACTGCGATTCGTCGCTCGCCAGGAAGACCACCAGCGGCGCGATTTCCTCGGCCTGCGCGAGCCGCCCCATGGGCTGTCGTGCGATGAAGGCCTTGCGCGCTTCGGCCGGGTCGGCATGCGCGTTGATCCGTTCGCCGAGCGATGGCGTATCCACCGTGCCCGGGCACACCGCATTGCACCGGATGCCCAGCCCCACGTAGTCTGCCGCCACGCTCTTGGTGAGACCGAGCACCGCCGCCTTGGTGGTGCCGTACACGCAGCGGTTGGGCAGGCCCTTGATGCTGGAACACACGCTCGCCATGTTGATGATGCTGCCGCGCCCTGCCGCGAGCATGCCGGGCAACACGGCCCGGATCAGCCGCAACTGAGCCCGCACGTTCAGGTGAAAGGCAAAGTCGAGGTCGTCGTCGCTGGCCTCGAGCGCGGTGCCGCTGTGCACGACGCCCGCGCAGTTGAAGAGCACGTCGATGGTCGGCAAGGTCTTGACCATCGCGTCAATCGCCGCCTTGTCGAGCACGTCGAGTCGGGCGGCGGTGATGTTGGCGACGCCCGCATAACGGTCGAGCAGCGTGTCGTTGACATCGGTGGCCCACACGCGCGCACCTTCGGCCGCGAGGGCGAGCGCGCTGGCATAGCCGATGCCCTGGCCCGCTGCCGTGACCAGCGCGGTCTTGCCTTGGAGTCTCATTGAAAGCGTCCTTGTGATTCGGTTCAGGGTTTCGCCGGATGGCTGGACCCGATGCCGGACCGTATTCTGAATTGGCCTGACCACTTGTCCAATTCAGGACAACCCCTAACGCCTCCCCGCTTCACCGCCGCTGCCCGTGCCCCTCCAGATCGTCGAGCCCAAGAGGCTCTACCGGCAGATTGCCGACCAACTGCGCGAGCTGATCGCCGACGGCGAGTTCGCAGTCGGCGCCCGCCTGCCGGCAGAACGCGACCTGTCCCGGCAACTCGGCGTGAGCCGGCCGTCGGTGCGCGAAGCGTTGATCGCGCTGGAGGTCGAAGGCACGGTCGAAGTCCGCACCGGCTCCGGCGTGTACGTGCTCGACCGGCGGCGCCGCGCGGCGCCGCCAGCCGTGGCGCCCGAGTGGGGCCCGCTCGAACTCATTCGCGCACGCCGCGTGGTCGAAGGCGAAACCGCAGCGCTGGCGGCCACGCTCGGCAAGCGCAAGGACGTGCAGGCCCTCTCCCGCGCCATCGACACCATGCGCGAGCTGGCCGACCGCAACGTGATGCCGCTCGAAGGCGACCGCGCGTTTCATCTCGCGGTCGTCGACGCCTGCGGCAACGCGGTGCTGTCCGAAACCGTGCAGGGCTTCTGGGACTCGCGGCGCGGGCCGATCTTCACGCGGCTCGGCGGCTATTTCGAGACCGTCAAGTCGTGGCGCAGCGCCATCGAAGAACACGAGGCCGTGCGCGACGCGATCGCCGCGCGCGATGCCGACGGCGCACGCCGCGCCATGCACGACCACATGGACAAGGCACATCAACGATTCAGCGCCAGCTGGCGGCGCGCCAAGGCCGTCTGATTCGCCCGCACCCGCACCGTTCACTCATCACAAGGAGACAGAAGCCATGATCGACAAACGCACCGCCTTCAAAGCCATCGCCGCCTGCGCCATCGCAGCGGGCGCGCTCGGCGCCTTCGGGCTCGCCCAGGCACAGACCAAGCTCAAGTGGGCGCACGTCTACGAAACCTCGGAGCCTTTCCAGAAGTACGCGGTGTGGGCCAGCGACGAGATCAAGAAGCGCACCAACGGCCGCTACGAGATCCAGGTGTTTCCGGCATCCACCCTCGGCAAGGAATCCGACATCAACCAGGGCCTGACGCTCGGCACGGTGGACATCATCTATACCGGCGCAAGCTTCGCGGGGCGCAGCTATCCGCCGCTGTCGGTCACCTACTTCCCGTTCATCTTCCGGGATTCGGAGCACCTGCTGAAGTACGCCAAGAGCGACGTGTTCAAGGAACTCTCCAAGGGCTACGACGACAAGACCGGCAACCACATCGTGGCGCTCAACTACTACGGCGCACGCAACGTGACTTCCGCCGAAGCCAAGCCAGTTCGCAAGCCCGAGGACATGAAGGGGCTCAAGATCCGCGTGCCCGATGCGCCGGCCTACCTGGCCTTTCCGAAGTCGCTCGGCGCCAACCCGACGCCGATCGCCTTTGCCGAGGTGTACCTGGCGCTGCAGAACGGCACCGTCGACGCGCAGGAAAACCCACTTCCCACCATCGAGGCCAAGAAGTTCTACGAGGTGCAGAAGAACATCTCGCTCACGGGCCACATCATCGATTCGCTGCTCACCATCGTTTCGCCCACGGTGTGGAACAAGCTTTCGGCCGAAGACAAGAAGATCTTCAGCGACGTGATGCAAGAGGCCGCCGACAAGACCGGCCGCGAGATCATCGCGTCTGAAGTGCGGCTTGCGGAAGAGTTCAAGAAAAAGGGCAACAACGTAATCACGGTCGACAAGAACGCGTTCCGCGAAGCGGTGCTCAAGAACACCAAGCCGACCGACTACGGCTACCGCCAGCAGGACTACGACCGCATCGTCGGGATGAAGTGATGAGCGGCGAGACGCAGCCGATCATCGACGACGAAGGGAACTTCCACACGGAGGACGAGCAGGTCGATCTGTCCGGCACCATCGCCGAGGGCTGGGTCTCGCTGGCGATCTTCTGGCTGCTCGGGATCACGGTGTTCTACCAGTTCTTCACGCGCTACGTGCTCAACGACTCGGCCGCCTGGACCGAGGAGATCGCGCGCTACATGCTGATCGGCGTGGTGTTCATCGGCGTCTCGGTCGGGGTGGCGAAGAACAACCAGATCCAGGTCGACTTCTTCTACCGCCACATGCCGGCGGCCATGGGGCGCTGGATGTCGCGTGCGGTCGACGTGCTGCGCACCGCCTTCTTCGCGGCGGCCGTGGTCATGACGATCGAGATGATGCTGAAGATCGGCGGCAACACGCGCATGACGATCGTCGACGCGCCGATGAACATCGTCTATGGCATGTGTCTGGTCGGCTTCGCCGCGATGACCTGGCGCTCGCTCCAGGTCACGCGGCGCCACTGGCAACGCGGCTACAGCGTGCTCGAGCGCCCCGAATCGGTCATGGCGACCGACTGACCCCGCCCCCGGCCCGACGGAATCCCATGCTGAAAATCTTCTTCCTCGTCTTCATGGCCGGCGGCGTGCCGGTGGCCATCGCGATGGCCGGCGCATCGCTGGCCTACATCCTGATGTCGGGCAGCCCACCGCCCTTCGTCGTGATCCATCGCATGGTGAGCGGCATCGACAGCTTTCCGCTCTTGGCGGTGCCCTTCTTCATCCTGGCCGGCAACCTGATGAACAACGCCGGGATCACCACGCGGATCTACAACTTCGCGCTGGCCCTGGTGGGCTGGCTGCGCGGCGGCCTGGGCCATGTGAACGTGCTCGGCTCGGTGATCTTCGCGGGCATGAGCGGCACCGCGATCGCCGATGCGGCCGGGCTCGGCACCATCGAGATCAAGGCGATGCGCGACGCCGGCTATGA
>JAHJOG010000020.1 GCA_018820395.1 Gammaproteobacteria bacterium
AAAAAACCGCCAGAGGCGGTTTTTTTTATGCCCGCGCCGCTCGAGAGTCAGCGCTTGACCGGAGGCAGATCGGTACAGCTGCCGTGCGCCGCTTCCGCCGCGAGGCCGATGCTCTCGCCCAGCGTCGGATGCGGATGGATCGTCTTGCCGATGTCGATGGCGTCCGCGCCCATCTCGATGGCCAATGCGATCTCGCCGATCATGTCGCCGGCATGGGTTCCGACGATGCCGCCTCCGAGGATGCGGTGGGACTCGGCGTCGAACAAAAGCTTGGTGAAGCCTTCGTCGCGTCCGTTGGCGATCGCGCGGCCCGACGCCGTCCACGGAAAGAGCCCCTTCTGGATCTTGACGCCCTCGGCCTTGGCCTGATCTTCGGTCAGCCCGACCCACGCCACCTCCGGGTCGGTGTAAGCCACGCTCGGGATCACCCGGGCGTTGAAAGCCGCGCTCGACAACTCCCGGTCGCCCTTCTGCTCGCCGGCAATCACCTCGGCGGCAACATGCGCCTCGTGCACCGCCTTGTGCTCCAGCATCGGCTGCCCGACGATGTCGCCAACCGCAAAGATGTGCGGCACGTTGGTGCGCATCTGGATGTCGACGGGAATGAAGCCGCGGTCACTCACCTGCACTCCGGCCTTCTCCGCGCCGATCTTCTTGCCGTTCGGGCTGCGGCCCACCGCTTGCAGCACGAGGTCGTAGACCTGCGGCTCCTTGGGTGCCTGCTCCCCTTCGAAAGTGACCCGGATGCCTTCGGGCGTCGCCTCGGCTCCGATGGTCTTCGTCTTCAGCATGATGTTGTCGAAGCGCGGCGCATTGAGCTTCTGCCACACCTTGACCAAGTCGCGGTCGGCGCCCTGCATCAGCCCGTCGAGCATCTCGACGACGTCCAGCCGCGCCCCCAGCGTGGAATAGACCGAACCCATTTCCAGTCCGATGATGCCGCCGCCAAGGATCAGCATGCGCTTGGGGTCGACGCCCAGTTCGAGTGCGCCGGTCGAATCCACCACCCGCGGATCCTTCGGCATGAAGGGCAAGTGCACCGCCTGCGAACCTGCCGCGATCACGCAGTGGCGGAACTTGACCGTCTTGGCCTGGCCCGTGGTCTCCCGCCCGTCGCCTGCGGTTTCCTGCACCTTGACGTGGAAGGCGTCGATGAACTCGCCGACGCCACGCACCGTGGTCACCTTGCGCATCTTCGCCATGGCCGTGAGTCCGCCGGTCAGCTTGCCCACGACCTTGTTCTTGCGCTCGAGCAGCTTGCCGCGATCGATGGTCGGCACCCCGAATGTCACGCCCAGATCGGGGAAATGCTTGACCTCGTCAATCACCGCCGCGACGTGCAGCAGCGCCTTCGACGGAATGCATCCGACATTCAGGCACACGCCGCCGAGCTTGGCATAACGCTCGACCAGGATCACCTTGAGTCCCAGGTCCGCGGCACGAAAGGCGGCCGAATAACCGCCCGGGCCGGCACCCAGCACCAGCAGGTCGCACTCGTGATCGACAGCGCCTGCGTAGTTCGATGCGGGCGCTGGCGCCCTGGCAGCGGTCGGTGCCGAGGCCGGCGCGGACGCTGACGACGAGCTCGACGACGTCGCCGCCGATGGCGCGGCTGCGGCGCTCGCACCTTTTGCCGGTGCCGCAGGCGACGCAGCCGCCGGAGCCGTGGCGGCCGGCGCGTCGGACGCGCCCTTTTCCCCGGCTTCGAGCGTCAGGACCACGCTCCCCTCGCGAACCTTGTCGCCCACCTTCACCGCCAGCGACTTGACCACACCGGCTTGCGACGACGGAATTTCCATCGACGCCTTGTCCGACTCGACCGTGATCAGCGACTGCTCGGCCTGAACCGTGTCGCCGACCTGCACCAGCACTTCGATGACGGCCACTTCGTCGAAGTCGCCAATGTCGGGCACCTTGATCTGTTGCTCGCTCATAGCAGCACCCGGCGGAAGTCGGCCAGCACTTGACCGAGGTAGGCATTGAAGCGGGCCGCCAAGGCGCCATCGATCACCCGATGGTCGTACGACAGCGAAAGCGGCAGCACGAGCCGCGGCTGGAAGGCCTTGCCGTCCCACACCGGCTTGGTGGCGCTCTTCGACAGGCCCAGGATCGCGACCTCGGGCGCGTTGATGATGGGCGTGAAGTGCGTGCCGCCGATGCCGCCGAGCGAACTGATCGAGAAGCAACCGCCCGTCATGTCGCCGGAGCCGAGCTTGCCGTCGCGCGCCTTCTTGGCGAGTTCGCCCATTTCCTGGCTGATCTGCAGGACGCCCTTCTTGTCGGCGTCCTTCAGCACGGGAACCACCAGGCCGTTGGGCGTGTCGGCCGCGAAGCCGATGTGGAAATACTGCTTGTAGACGAGCTGGTCGCCGTCCAGGCTGGTGTTGAACTCAGGAAACTTCTTCAGCGCCGAGACCACCGCCTTGATGACGAAGGCGAGCATGGTCACCTTCACGCCGGACTTCTCGTTTTCCTTGTTGGTCGACACCCGAAAGGCTTCGAGTTCGGTGATGTCGGCTTCGTCGTTGTTGGTGACGTGCGGGATCATCACCCAGTTGCGGTGCAGGTTCGCGCCGCTGAGCTTCTTGATGCGCGACAGGTCCTTGCGCTCGACCGTGCCGAACTTGGCGAAGTCCACCTTCGGCCACGGAATCAGGCCCAGCGCCTCGCCGCCGCCCGAACCAGCCGGCTTGGCCGCGCCTGCGGCGCGCGTGCTGACGGCACCGCTCATGACCGACTTGGTGAAGCTCTGCACGTCTTCCTGCGTGACGCGTCCCTTGGGGCCGCTGCCCTTGACCTCGTCGAGGGGCACGCCGAGTTCGCGAGCGAACTTCCGCACCGAGGGAGACGCGTGCGGCAATTTGCCGCTCGGCGCCACGGTGGGGTCGTGCGCAGGCGGTGGTGCGGCGCTGCTCGAGGCCGCCGCCGGAGCGCTGGCTTCCTGCGCCTTCGCAGGCTGCGAGGCCTGCGCAGCGGGGGCCGCCGGCGCGCTGGCCGGCGCATCACCCGACGTGGCAGGCGCCGCGCTCGCCGCCGAACCCTCGACGATCGCGATCAGATCGCCAATGTTGACCGTGTCGCCGACCTTGACCTTGAGTTCCGTGAGAACGCCTGCGGCCGACGACGGGATCTCCATGGAGGCCTTGTCGGATTCGACTGTGATCAGCGACTGCTCTTCCTGGATGGTGTCGCCCGGCTTGACGAGCACTTCGATCACCGCGACATCCTTGAAATCGCCGATGTCGGGCACCTTGACTTCGATCGGCTCGGAGGCAGCGGCGGGCGCCGGCGCGGGGGCCGGTGCAGTGGCTTGTGTGGCCGGCGCCGATGCAGGCGCAGGCGCAGGTGCCCGCGCCGCAGGCGACGTGGCCGCGGCGGATGCGTCAGACGATTCGCCGCCGGCGGCCGCGTCGGCGTCCAGCAGCAGGACCACCGACCCTTCCTTGACCTTGCCGCCCACCTCGACCTTGATTTCCTTGACGACGCCGCCCTGGCTCGACGGAATTTCCATCGATGCCTTGTCGGATTCGACCGTGATGAGCGACTGCTCCGGCTGTACCGTGTCGCCCACCTTCACCAGCACCTCGATCACCGCGACTTCATCGAAATCGCCGATGTCCGGCACCTTGACTTCCACTGTGGCCATGATTCGTGTCTCCCGTCCGAATGGCTTGTTATTGATCGAGTCGCTTCGTTATGCGTACAGCGGATTGACCTTGTCGACGTTGATGCCGTACTTCTTGATGGCCTCGGCCACCTTGGCCACCGGCAGGGTGCCGCCTTCGCTGAGCGCCTTGAGTGCGGCGACCACGATGAAGTGCCGGTTGATCTCGAAGTGCTCGCGCAACTTGCTGCGGAAGTCGCTGCGGCCGAAGCCGTCGGTGCCGAGCACCTTGTAGATCCGGCCCGCCGGAATGTAGGGGCGGATCTGCTCGGCGTAGGCTTTCATGTAGTCGGTCGACGCGACCACCGGACCCGAGCTGGAAGCCAGCTGTTCGGTCACGAAGGGCACCTTGGCCTCTTCGGTGGGATGCAGCAGGTTCCAGCGATCGGCACCCTGGCCGTCGCGAGTCAGTTCGTTGAAGCTCGGGCAACTCCACACGTTCGCACTGATGCCCCAGTCCTTTTCGAGCAGCGCCTGCGCCGCGATGCTTTCGCGCAGGATCGTGCCGCTGCCGAGCAGTTGCACCGACGGCGCCTCCTTGCCCTTGGCGGCCTTGATCGACGGGCCCTGCTTGCACAGGTACATGCCCTTGATGATCTGTTCCTCGGTGCCGGGCTGCAGGCCGGGCATGGGGTAGTTCTCGTTGAGCAGGGTCAGGTAGTAATAGACGTTGTCCTGCTTCTCGACCATGCGCTTCAGGCCGTGATGCAGGATCACCCCCACTTCGTGCGAGAAGGTCGGGTCGTAGCTCACGCAGTTCGGAATCGTGTTGGCGAGGATGTGGCTGTGGCCGTCCTCGTGCTGCAGGCCCTCGCCATTGAGCGTCGTGCGCCCCGAGGTGCCGCCGAGCAGAAAACCGCGCGCCTGCATGTCGCCCGCAGCCCAGGCCAGGTCGCCCACGCGCTGGAAGCCGAACATCGAGTAGTACACATAGAACGGCACCATGATCCGGTTGTTGGTGCTGTATGAAGTCGCCGCAGCGATCCAGCTCGACATGCCGCCCGCCTCGTTGATGCCTTCCTGCAGGATCTGGCCGGCCTTGTCTTCCTTGTAGTACATGACCTGGTCCTTGTCGACCGGGGTGTACTGCTGCCCTTCGGGGTTGTAGATGCCGACTTGGCGAAAGAGGCCTTCCATGCCGAAGGTGCGCGCTTCGTCGACCAGGATCGGCACCACGCGCGGGCCCAACGCCTTGTCGCGCAGCAGCTGCGTGAGGAAGCGCACGTAGGCCTGCGTGGTCGAGATCTCGCGGCCTTCGGCCGTCGGTTCGAGCACCGCCTTGAAGGTCTCGAGCGCGGGCACCGTGAAGCTTTCGTCCGCCTTGGTGCGGCGATGCGGCAGGTAGCCGCCGAGCGCCTTGCGCCGCTCGTGCAGGTAGCGCATCTCGGGCGTGTCTTCGGCGGGCTTGTAGAACGGCAGGTCGGCGATCTTGCTGTCGGGGATCGGGATGTTGAAGCGATCGCGGAAGGCCTTGATGTCTTCGTCGTTGAGCTTTTTGGTCTGGTGGACGTTGTTCTTGCCCTCGCCGATCTTGCCCATGCCGAAGCCCTTGACGGTCTTGACCAGCAACACCGTGGGCTGGCCCTTGTGGTGGACCGCTGCATGGAAGGCCGCGTACACCTTCTGCGAATCGTGGCCGCCGCGCCGCAGGTTCCAGACCTGGTCGTCGCTCATCTTGGCGACCATCTCGAGCGTGCGAGGGTCCCGGCCGAAGAAGTTCTTGCGAACGTAGGCGCCGTCGTTGGCCTTGAAGGACTGGTAGTCGCCGTCGTTGGTGTCGAGCATGATCTTGCGCAGCGCGCCTTCCTTGTCGCGCGCGAGCAGCGGGTCCCAGCCGCTGCCCCAGATCAGCTTGATGACGTTCCAACCGGAACCGCGGAACTCGCCTTCGAGTTCCTGGATGATCTTGCCGTTGCCGCGCACCGGGCCGTCCAGCCGCTGCAGATTGCAGTTGATCACGAAGATCAGGTTGTCGAGCTTTTCGCGTGCTGCCAGGCCGATGGCGCCGAGCGACTCGACCTCGTCCATTTCGCCGTCGCCGCAGAACACCCACACCTTCCGGTTCTCGGTGTTGGCGATGCCGCGCGCGTGCAGGTACTTGAGAAAGCGCGCCTGGTAGATCGCCATCAGCGGGCCGAGGCCCATCGACACGGTGGGGAACTGCCAGAACTCGGGCATCAGCTTGGGGTGCGGATAGCTCGAAAGACCCTTGCCGTCCACCTCCTGGCGGAAGTTCAGCAACTGCTCTTCGGTCAGCCGGCCTTCGAGGTAGGCGCGGGCATAGATGCCGGGCGACACGTGCCCCTGGATGAAGAGGCAGTCGCCGCCGTGGTTCTCACTCTCGGCATGCCAAAAATGGTTGAAGCCGGCGCCGAACATGTTGGCGAGGGACGCGAACGAACCGATGTGGCCGCCGAGGTCGCCGCCTTCGGGCGGATGCAGCCGGTTGGCCTTGACCACCATGGCCATCGCGTTCCAGCGCATGTAGGCCCGCAGTCGACCTTCGAATTCCAGGTTGCCTGGGCAGCGCTCTTCCTGGTCGGGCTCGATGGTGTTGACGTAGGCCGTGTTGGCCGAAAAGGGCTTGTCGATGCTGTGCTGGCGGGCGTGCTCGAGCAGTTGCTCGAGCAGGAAATGCGCGCGCCCGGGGCCTTCGCTCTCGATGACCGCCGACAGGGCGTCCATCCATTCGCGGGTTTCCTGCGCGTCCGAATCGTTCGCGGCCGAGGCGAACTGCTGCTCGGGATTTGCCGACATTTTGTCTCCTTCGTTCTCGTAAGGGGTTGGCTGTAATTTAGTGCCGGAAGCGGCAACACAGCGGAGTTTCTCACACAAAACCGGGTATTTCAAATCGTGCGTATTGATTCCTTAATGTGAAATCTCTGAATGATTCGATCGGCTGACCCGAGCGCTGGATGCGCAAAGCGAACTGCCGTGGTCGCGCGGCCGAGCTCCGCGTCCTGCGCGCCGCCCACTGACCTCCCCTAAACTCGACCGATGGCCTTCTTCTCTCCGATTGCGGTCGCGCGCGACGCCGTCAGCACGTCTCCGCTGTCGTGGTGGCGCCGCTGGTGGCGCAAGCAGACGCCGGTGCTGCAGGACGCGGTGGCCATGCTGGTGCCGCTGGCCGCCGTGTTGCTGTTCCTTGCGGCCATCGTGTCGGCCTTCTGGTATCTGCGCGCCGAGGAGGTCGAGCGCGAACAGGAGTCTGTCAAGCGCGACGTCGAATACGCCCAGCAGCGCCTGCGTCTTCGGCTCCTGGAGCGGCAGGAGCAACTCATGCGGCTCGCGCGCGATGCGTCCAGTCGTGAGATCGACCCGACCGAATTCGGCAGCCGGGCCGAGTCGCTGGTGAGCCAGTTCCCCGAGCTTCAGTCCATCAGTTGGATCGACGACCGCAGGCGCTTCAAGGCGACCTACTCGTCGCCCAGCGTCCAGCCTGCGCAGCAGCACGCGGTCGATCAGGTGCTGCGGCCCGGCGACATCGAAAGCAATTACGCGCTGGCCCGAGAGCTTCGCCAGCCGATCTTTTCTCAACCCGCGGCCGGGGCCGAGCCGTCGGTCATGCTGCAGTTGCACATCCCGCTCTTCGACCAGGGTCTGTTCGCGGGCGTGGTGCTGGGCGAGTTCTCGATCGACGGACTGCTGCGTTACGGCATGCCTTCGGAAGTCGCAGCACGCTATGCGGTCTCGCTGCTGGACGCCAAGGGCAAGCTGATCGCGGGCAACACGGTCGCCAGCCCGCGCGAATCCGCGACGCGGTTGCTGCCCTGGTCGGAGCCGAGCAATGAATACGAAGTGCCGGTCTCGCCCGTGGGCAACGCGCTCATTCTGCGGGCGCAGTCGTATCGCACTTCGCAGGGCGTGGTGGGCAACGGCCTGTTCTGGCTCGTCTGCGCGCTCAGCGTGTTGACCAGCTGGATGCTGATCGGAACCTGGCGCCACACGCGCCGCCGGCTGCAGGCCCAACAGGCGCTCCTCGCCGAAACCAACTTCCGCCGGGCGATGGAAAACTCCATGCTGACCGGCATGCGCGTGCTCGATCTCGACGGTCGCATCACTTACGTCAATGCTGCGTTCTGCGCGATGACGGGCTGGGACGAAAACGAGTTGGTGGGCCAAAAGCCACCGTTCCCCTACTGGCTGGAATCCGATCGCGAAGTCATGAACGAGCGGCTCGAAGAAGAGCTTCATGGACGGGCCCTGCCCGGCGGCTTCCAGGTGCGCGTGAAGCGCAAGAACGGCAGCGTCTTCAACGCCCGCTTGTACGTCTCGCCTCTCATCGATGCACGCGGCCACCAAGCCGGCTGGATGACGTCGATGACCGACATCACCGAACCCACTCGCATTCGCGAGCAGCTGTCGGCCTCCTACGAGCGCTTCACGACGGTGTTGGAGGCACTGGACGCTTCCGTTTCGGTCGCGCCACTCGGCAGCGAAGAGCTGCTGTTCGCGAACAAGCTCTACCGCCTGTGGTTCGGCTCCGACACGGTCGGCCACCTCGGCATGGTGGCGCAAGCCGGGGTGCCCGCCACCCACACGCACGACGACGAACTGGGCGATGTGGACCCGTATGCCGGTCTGCCCATCGACCAGCTGACGACCGCCCAGCCGGCGAACAACGAAATCTTCGTGCCCGGCCTCGGCAAGTGGCTCGAAGTGCGGTCGCGCTACCTCACGTGGGTCGACGGCCGGTTGGCTCAGCTGGTCATTGCCACGGACATCACGCCGCGGCGCGATGCAGAAGACCTGTCGGCCGCGCAGGCCGACCGCGCGCAGGCGGCCAGCCGGCTGATCACCATGGGCGAGATGGCATCGAGCGTTGCGCACGAACTCAATCAGCCGCTGACCGCGATCACCAACTATTGCAACGGAATGATGTCGCGCATCCGCAATCAGCAGATCGATTCCGACGCGCTGCTCGCGGCCCTCGACAAGACATCCAAGCAGGCCCAGCGCGCGGGCCAGATCATTCAGCGCATCCGCTCGTTCGTGAAGCGCAGCGAACCCAACCGCACGCCGGCCGAAGTTGCGCCGATGGTGAGCGAGGCGGTCGAACTCGCGGGCATCGAGCTGCGGCGCCGCAATGTGCGGCTCAATCACTACGTGGCCGCGCGGCTGCCGATCGTCCGCGTCGATCCGATCCTGATCGAACAGGTGATGGTCAATTTGCTCAAGAACGCTGCCGAATCGATCGATGTGGCCAAGCGTCCGCTGGCGAGGCGCAGCGTCGAACTGCGCGTGCTGCCCAAGGTGGTCGACGGACAGAACGCGATCGAGTTCTCCGTGCAGGACACCGGGATGGGTCTGGCACCCGAGGTGATGGACCGGCTCTACGAAGCCTTCTTCTCGACCAAGCCCGAAGGCATGGGCATCGGCCTCAATCTGTGCCGTACGATCGTCGAGTCGCACCGCGGCCGGATGCAGGCGGAGAACATCTACAATGGTTTGGATGTGGTCGGGTGCCGTTTTTCCTTCTGGATTCCGGTGCTCGACGCTACTGATTCCGTAGCAAACAACGAGGCGAAGGTACCCGCATGAGTTTGATTCCGAAAAAGGGCACCGTCTATGTCGTCGATGACGACGAGGCAGTGCGGGATTCGCTGCAGTGGTTGCTCGAAGGCAAGGATTACCGGGTGCGCTGCTTCGATTCGGCGGAATCGTTCCTCTCGCGCTACGACCCCCGTGAAGTCGCTTGCCTCATCGTCGACATCCGCATGGCGGGCATGTCCGGCATCGAGCTGCAAGACCGCCTCATCGAACGCCGCTCTCCCCTGCCCATCGTCGTGATCACCGGCCACGGCGACGTGCCGATGGCCGTCGACAGCATGAAGAAGGGGGCCATGGACTTCATCCAGAAGCCCTTCAACGACGAAGCGCTCGTGGTGCTCGTCGAACGCATGCTCGAGCACGCACGCGATGCCTTCGCACTGCACCAGCAGTCGGCAAGCCGCGACGCGCTGCTGTCCAAGCTCACGGGCCGCGAAGCACAGGTGCTCGAACGCATCGTGGCCGGCCGGCTCAACAAGCAGATCGCAGACGATCTCGGCATCAGCATCAAGACGGTCGAGGCGCACCGCGCCAACATCATGGAAAAGCTCAACGCCAACACGGTGGCCGACCTGCTCAAGATCGCGCTCGGACAGGTCACGCCGGCGAAGGTCTGAGCTTGGATCGCCGCCCTATCGTCGTCATAGGCAAGCTCTTCTCCCACGCCTGCGCAAGCGGGCGTTTTTACTTCGACAATCGAAAACGATGACTGCTCAACTGATCGACGGCAATGCGCTCTCGCGCCATCTATTGGCCCAGGTTGCCGAGCGGGCCGCGGCGCTCACCCAGCGCGGCACCACACCGGGCCTGGCGGTGGTCCTCGTCGGCGACGATCCGGCCAGCCAGGTTTACGTCGGCAAGAAAGTGCAGGCCTGCGAGGAGCGCGGTCTGCGTTCGGTGCTCGAGCGCTATCCGGCCACGTTGACCGAAGCGGATCTGCTCGCGCGCATCGCCGCACTCAATGCCGACGACACCATCCACGGCATCCTGGTTCAGATGCCGCTGCCGAAGCACATCGATCCGCACAAGGTGATCGAAGCCATTTCCACCCAGAAGGATGTCGATGGCTATTCGGTTCTTTCCGCCGGCGAACTGATGGCCGGGCTGCCGGGCTTTCGGCCATGCACGCCCTACGGCTGCATGAAGCTCATCGAAAGCACCGGCGTCGATCTGCGGGGCAAGCACGCGGTCGTCATCGGCCGCAGCAACACTGTGGGCAAGCCGATGGCTCTGCTGCTGCTGCAGGCCAACGCCACCGTCACCGTTTGCCACAGCGCGACCGCCGACATCGGCCACCACACGCGACAGGCCGACGTGGTGGTCGTGGCGGTCGGGCGGCGCAACACGCTCACCGCCGACATGGTCAAACCCGGCGCCATCGTGATCGACGTCGGCATGAACCGCAACGAACAGAACAAGCTCGCGGGCGACGTCGACTTTGCGGCGGTGCGCGAGGTGGCCGGCCACATCACGCCTGTGCCGGGCGGCGTCGGGCCGATGACCGTGACCATGCTGCTCGTCAACACCGTCGAATCCGCCGAGCGCCACGCCGCGCGGCAATCGACCTCGAAAACCCCCCAGGCCGCGGCTTGAATACCGGGCCGACGATCGCCACCTGAATCCCATGACCAATCCGCTGCTCGACTTTCAAGACCTTCCGCTCTTCGACCAGATCCGACCCGAACACGTCGGCCCTGCCGTCGACGTGCTGCTCGCCGAGGCTGAAGCCGCGCTCCAGACCGTCACCGCACCCGACTTCCCGGCCGATTGGACGGCGATTGCCAAGGTGCTCGAAGTCGCCTCCGAACGCTTTGGCCGGGCGTGGGGTGCGGTCGGCCATCTGAATGCCGTGGCGGACACGCCGGAGCTTCGCGCGGCCTACAACGACGCCATGCCCCGAGTCACCGCTTTCTGGACGCGGCTCGGCTCCGACGAACGGCTCTACGCCAAATACAAGGCCATCGATCCGTCCACGCTCGACCCGAACAGCGCCAGGCGCATCACTATGCAATGCGCAACTTCGTGCTCGGCGGCGCGGAGCTGCAAGGCGAATCCAAGAAGCGCTTCGCCGACATCCAGGAACGCCAGGCCGAGCTCAGCCAGAAGTTCAGCGAGAACGCCCTGGATGCGACCGACGCCTTTGCTTGGTACGCCGAATTGCACGAACTCGAGGGCGTGCCGGACGATGTGATCGCTGTCGCGCGGGCTGCCGCTGAAGCCGAAGGCAAGCCGGGCTACAAGCTCACGCTGAAGATGCCCTGCTATCTGCCGGTCATGCAGTTCGCGAAGAACGGTGCGCTACGCGAGCGGCTCTACCGCGCCTACGTGACGCGGGCCAGCGAGTTCGGCGACGCGGCGCTCGACAACACGCCGCTGATCACCGAAATCCTGGCGCTGCGGCAGGAAGAAGCCAGGCTCCTCGGCTACCCGAACTTCGGCGAGTTGTCGATCGTTCCCAAGATGGCCGAATCGGCATCGCACGTGGTGAGCTTCCTGCGCGACCTGGCCGTGCGGGCGAAGCCGTTCGCCGAACGCGATGTGGCGGACCTGCGCGCCTTCGCGCAAGAACATCTGGCCATCGCCGATCCGAAGCCCTGGGACTGGACCTACATCGGCGAAAAGCTCAAGGAAGCGCGCTATGCGTTCAGCGAGCAGGAGGTCAAGCAGTACTTCCCCGCGCCGACGGTGATGGCGGGCCTTTTCAAGATCGTCGAAACGCTGTTCGAGGTCTCCATCCGGCGCGACACGGCGCCGGTGTGGCATCCGAGCGTCGAGTTCTACCGGATCGAGCGCGACGGGGAGAAAGTGGGCCAGTTCTATCTCGACCCCGGAGCCCGGGCCGGCAAGCGCGGCGGCGCGTGGATGGACGACGTGCGTGCGCGCTGGCTGCGCCCCGACACCGGCGCCGTGCAGACGCCTGTGGCCCAGCTGGTCTGCAACTTCGCCGAAGGCGTCGACGGCAAGCCGCCGCTCCTCACGCACGACGACGTGACCACGCTGTTCCACGAGTTCGGGCACGGGCTGCACCATATGCTCACCCGGGTCAACGAACGCGACGTCTCGGGCATCAGCGGCGTCGAGTGGGACGCGGTCGAACTGCCGAGCCAGTTCATGGAGAACTTCTGCTGGGAATGGAACGTGCTGCGGCACATGACCTCGCACGTCGACACTGGCGAACCCTTGCCGCGCGCCTTGTTCGACAAGATGACCGCTGCCAAGAACTTCCAGAGCGGCCTTCAGACCCTGCGGCAGATCGAGTTCTCCTTGTTCGACATGCTGCTGCATACCGAGTACGACGCGTCCCAGGGCCAGCCAGGCGACGCGATGGACGTGCTGAACAAGGTGCGCCAGGAAGTCGCCGTGATGCCCTCGCCGGAATTCAGCCGCACGCCCAACACCTTCAGCCACATCTTTTCCGGCGGCTATGCGGCGGGCTACTACAGCTACAAGTGGGCCGAGGTGCTGAGCGCGGACGCCTATGCCGCTTTCGAGGAAACCGCCGGTGCCGACGGACTTCCGAGCATCGAGACCGGCCGCAGGTACCGGCAGTCGATCCTCGAGGCCGGAGGAAGCCGCAGCGCCATGGAGTCGTTCAAGGCCTTCCGCGGCCGCGAGCCTCGACTCGACGCGCTTTTGCGACACCAGGGCATGGCCGACCCGCAGTCGGCCTGATCCGGGTACGGAGCCTGAGATACTGCGTTCTTGGCTCACGGGAGATCACAGATGGAGTTCAGAGTGCGTTACACGGCGATCGGGCTGGCAATGCTTGCCGGCGTGGCCGCTGCGCAACCGATTTATCGCCAAGTCGACAAGAACGGCAAGGTCACTTTTTCGGATCAGCCGCCGGCCGCCGACGTCCAACCTGCGACGCCCAGGGCCGGCATCACGCCGGGAGCGAATGCGGCGCTGCCTTACGAGTTGCGTCAGGTCGTCCAGCGCTACCCGGTGACGATCTACACCAGTGATGAATGCGGGGGTTGCGCGGCAGGCCGTTCGTTGCTCGTCACCCGAGGCGTGCCTTTCGACGAGCGCACGGTCAAGAGCAACGAGGACATCGACGCGCTCGAGAAGCTGAGCGGCCAGACCTCGCTGCCGCTTCTCGCGATCGGCGCCCAGCAACTCAAGGGTTTCTCGGACGCCGAATGGTCGCAATACCTCGACGCGGCGGGCTATCCCAAGAGCAATTCATTGCCTACAGGATTCCAGAACCCATCGGCTCGCCCGCTCGTCGCGGTGCAGCCCGCCAAGGCGCCACCTCCGCCGCGCGCCGCTTCGGCTCCGCCGCCACCGGCCGCGCCTCCGCCGGAATCGGGCCCGACGCCGAGCAATCCTGCCGGCATCAAGTTCTGAGTCGGCTGCCGCTCAGTCGTAGCGCAAGGTTTCGACCCCGGCTGGCGTGCCCATCAGGCACACGTTGGCTCGCTGCCGGGCGAACACACCGACGGTGATCACACCGGGCCACTGATTCACCTCGGTTTCGAAATCGAAGGGGTCGGTGATCTTCAAGCCGGTCACGTCGACAATGAACTGACCGTTGTCCGTGATCAGCGGTGTGCCGTTGGCCTGGCGCACACGCGCTGTTCCACCGAGCCGTGCGAACTGACGTACCACGCGCCCGACCGCCATCGGGATGACCTCGACCGGTAACGGAAAAGCGCCCAGCGTGCGAACCTGCTTGGTCGCATCGACGATACAGACGAACTGCCGGGACTGCGCCGCCACGATCTTTTCTCGCGTGAGCGCGGCGCCGCCGCCCTTGATCATGCAGCCGCGACAGTCGATCTCGTCGGCGCCATCGACATAGACGAAGAGTTCGTCCACTTCGTTGCAATCGAAGACGGGGATGCCCAGCGCCAGAAGGCGTTCCGTCGAGGCCACCGAGCTCGACACGGCACCGCGGATCCGGTCTTTGACCGTGCCGAGCGCATCGATGAACTTGTTGACCGTCGACCCCGTCCCCACGCCGATGATCTGCCCCTCGCCCACGTAATCCAGCGCGGCCAGGCCTACGCGGGCCTTGAGATCGTCCTGGGTGAAGTTGGATGCGGGAGCGGACGAGTTCATCGCGGAGAATCCTTGGCTGTCAGAAGCTTTCGATTATCCGATGACCCTGCTGCTCTCTTCGCTCTACGGGCTCGCCCGACCCTTTCTTTTCGGCATCGACCCCGAGCATGCCCACGAACGCACGCTCGATGTGCTCGAGCGCACGCAGAACACGCCCTTTGCGCTCGGCTACACCGCGCCGCGCATCGACGATCCGCTCGTGCTCGCCGGCCTTCGGTTTCCGAACCGCGTCGGCCTGGCTGCGGGACTCGACAAGAACGCGCGATGCATCGACGCTTTCGCGGCCATGGGCTTCGGATTCGTCGAGGTCGGCACGGTCACCCCCAAAGGACAGCCGGGCAATCCCAAGCCCCGCATGTTTCGCATCCCCGAGCGCAAGGCGCTCATCAATCGGCTCGGCTTCAACAACGAAGGTCTCGACGCCTTCGTGAAGAACGTGCAGCGGGCACGATTCCGCACGCGGCGCGCCGATGCGCCCATGCTGCTCGGCCTCAACATCGGCAAGAACGCCGTCACGCCGATCGAGCGGGCCGTGGAAGACTATCTGGTGTGCCTGGACGGCGTCTACCCGCATGCGGATTACGTGACCATCAACGTCTCGAGCCCCAATACCGCCAATCTGCGCACGCTACAAAGCGACGAGGCGCTGGACACTCTGCTCGGCGCTCTGGCAGACAAGCGCGAACTCCTCGCCGCGCGGCTCGGAAAGAGGACGCCGTTGTTCGTGAAGATTGCGCCGGACCTCGACGAGAAACAAGTGGGCGTCATCGCGGCTGCATTGCTGCGCCACGGCATGGATGGCGTCGTCGCGACCAACACCACTCTGGCGCGCGACGCCGTCGAGGGGCTTGCGCACGCAAAGGAAGCCGGTGGACTGTCGGGCGCTCCGCTCATGGCGGCCAGCAACCGTGTCATCGGGCAACTGAGAAATGCACTCGGGCCGAAGTTTCCGATCATCGGGGTCGGCGGGATCATGAGCGCGAAAGACGCCCTCGCAAAGATCGACGCGGGTGCCGATCTCGTCCAGATTTATACAGGGCTGATTTACCGGGGACCTTCGGTGGTCACTCAAGTGGCACAGGCGCTCCGCCAGCGCAGCGGAGCCCGGGCGACATAGTCGACGTCGACGAGTGGCACAGCCGCGTGGCTCGGCGAGCCACGCAACTCCGAACACTCTTAGCGCTTCTTGGTGCCCTTGCTGGGCTTCATCAGCGCATGCGCCAGGCAATCGGCGCGATCACCGCGGCCCAGCGCAACAGCCGACGAGGCCCGAAGACGGCCAATATGGCGGCCGCTGCGGCACCTGCGGCAATTGGATTCTCTTTGGCGAGCCGCACAGCCGTTGCGGTCGGCGTCTCGTTCGCTGGCGGCGGGCGCCGCGCTGCCCTGACGTCCGACGCCGACGGCGGCGCCTTCGGCAGGTTCGGAGGCGCAGGGACAGACATGGTGGCCACGCGCTTGCGCTGCGTCGCGATGCGAGCCAAGAGTTCGTCCTGCGAGAGAGCCCGGTGTGCGGGCATGCGCTCGTGCTCCTCGTGCTCTTGGTGCTCGGCGCCCTCTCCGATCTTGAAGCGATGCTGGATCCACTGCCAGTCGCGCTCGAACTCCTGGCGCGCGGGTTCCAGGCTCGTCGATGCCTTGCGCAATGTAGCCAGCAGAAGGGCCGCAGCGATCACCCACAGCGCGACCCAAAAGCCGGCAACGCACCATGCAGCGGTGACTCGGTAGGGTGTGTCCCAGAAGTGCACCACGATGGCAACGGACACCAGAGCCACGGTGATGGTGGTCAAGCCGATCAGGACGATCGACAGCGCCAGCCCCATCACCAGCCGCTTCTTTTCCTCGTTGGCTACGAGACGCAGCAACTGCATGCGGTCTTTGGCAGCCAGCGCGGTCTCGCCGGCGGCGATCTTCAGCCGTCGCAGTCGGGATTTCCAACCGAACAATGCAGACAACTTCATGCCCCGCCCTCCTGCTCGCCCGACATCTCGCCGAATGTTCTTTGCATCTTCAAAAGGCGCCCCCCATCAGCGTCGACCCAGCAACAGACCGACGAGCACGCCGACCGCGAGCGCACCAGCCGCGATCTGCCATGGCTCGTCATGGGCATAGGCATTGGCGGTAGAGGCCGCTTCGCGCGCTTTTTGTGCGGCGACCTTGCTCTTCTCTGCAGCGAGTTCTCGCGCGATGGCAATCTTGCTGTCGATGCGCTGCTTCAGCGCCTTGATCTGGGGCAGCTTGGAGAGATCGTCGTGGGACAGCACGCCTTGAACGTCGCTCGCGATGTCCTCGGCAACGGCATCTGCTGCGGCTTCGAGGTTGGTGGTTGTGTTCATTGAATACCCTTCTTTGTGAATACCGGCACCGCGCCGGCGACTTCACACCTGCAAACGGCGTGCAAGCCCATGTTACATGCCTCCCGGTGACTGTGACACCTGCGAGACGACGTATCTTCCGATGGCGAGACTGCTCGTGAGCCCCGGTGACTCGATGCCGAACAGATTGACCAGCCCCGCGACGCCGTGCTCGGCCGGGCCGTCGATCCTGAAGTCGGCGGCCGGCTCGCCCGGCCCGGAAATCTTCGGCCGGATACCGGCATAACCGGGGATCAGCGCGTGGTCCGGCAACGCAGGCCAATACTTGCGCACCTCGGCATAGAACGCGTCGCCGCGAGCGCCGTCCACCGCGAGCTCATCCGGCGAATCGACCCACTCGACATCCGGCCCGAACTTGGCCTGGCCGCCCAGGTCCAGCGTGAGATGAACGCCGAGGCCGGCGACTTCAGGCACGGGATAGATCAGGTGGCTGAATGGCGCGCGCCCAGCCAGATTGAAATAGTTGCCCTTGGCGTAATACGACGGCGGAACCGCCTCTTCCGGCAAGCCCGAAAAGCGCCGAGCCAGACGAGGTGCGTGCAGCCCCGCGGCATTGACGACCAACCCGCATTCAAGGCTGGTGCCGTCGCTGGTGTGGAGTGCGACGCGGCCCGATCCGCATTGCGCCTCTTTCACCTGTGACTTGAACGCCACGATACCGCCCGCCTCTTCCAGATCACCTTGCAGGCTGAGCATGAGCGCATGGCTGTCGATGATTCCCGTACTGGGCGAATGCAAGGCAGCGCGACATTCCAATTGAGGCTCCATGTCGCGAGCCTCTTCGCGAGCAAGCAGGCGAAGGTCGTCCACACCATTGGCGCGGGCTCTTGCGGCAACCCCGTCCAGATGAGCGACCTGCGCAACTGACGTGGCGACGATCAGCTTGCCGCATCGCCGATGTGGCAGAGCGCGTTCCTGCGCGTAGTCATAAAGCAATCGCTTGCCCTCCACGCACAGGCGTGCTTTCAGGGAATCCATCGCGTAGTAAATGCCGGCATGAATCACTTCGCTGTTGCGCGAACTGGTGCCCGTCCCAATGGCACCTTCGGACTCCAGCACGATGACCTCGCGCCCCGCAAGAGCGAGCGCCCTCGCCACGGCCAGCCCGACCACACCTGCCCCGATCACCACGCAATCCACATGTTCCATTGCGTGAGCTTAGCGTCGACGGCATGGTCGCTGCGCGAGTCAAGGCATGCCGACCGGTGCAGGCCCAGGGCCTGTTGGCTTGCCGGGCGGTCCAGAAGGGCCCTGATCCGGCTCGACGGGCAAGTCCGGCCCCTCGGGCGGGTCAGGCGTGATCGGGGTGGGCAGGTCGGGTTGGCTCGCCATGGCATTGCTCCTTCGTTGAAGGAGGTGTACGCCCGTTCGAGACGTGTCGCGACAGTGCAAGGCCGTACCTGCTGTCGGCCAGGGACGACAGCAAGTGCAACGAATATCTCAAGAAAATTTGGTGGGCGGTGGAGGCTTCGAACCTCCGACCCCAGCAGTGTGAATGCTGTGCTCTACCCCTGAGCTAACCGCCCGTGACGGCCGACCTGCGCTCGAGGCTGGGCGGCGTCCGAATGAACTCTTTGCGCGATGCGCGAAGCCCGCGATTATGCCACAGGGGCGGCACTCAGCTGCCTGAAGAGCGTCCGGCCGCTGCTTGCCTTGTCGAGCTGCACCAGCAGTTCGTCGTGCGCGGCAAGTTCGTGCTCGGTGGCAAGCAACACCGGGAGCTCGAAGCTGCTCAGATCCACGCTCACCATGCGGCCTTGGGTCGGCTCGTCCGACGCCACGTCGATGAGCAACGCATCCTGGCCGCGCGTCAGGTTGATGAAAACGTCGGCCAGCAGTTGCGCGTCGAGCTTCGCGCCGTGGAACGTGCGGTTGGAACGGTCGACACCGAAGCGATCGCACAGGGCGTCAAGCGAGTTGCGTTTGCCCGGGTAGACCGACTTGGCCATGGCCAGCGTGTCGGTGATCTCGGCGACGAAGCTGCGCAGCGGCGGATGGCCTGCAAGCTCCAGTTCCTTGTCGAGAAAGCCGACGTCGAAGGCCGCGTTGTGAATGATCAACTCGGCGCCGCGCAGATACTCGACGACGTCGCTTGCCAGGCTGGCGAACTTCGGCTTGTCGCGCAGGAAATCGGTGGTGAGGCCGTGGACCTTCAGCGCGTCTTCGTGGCTCTCGCGCTCGGGGTTGAAATAGATGTGCAGGTCATTGCCCGTGAGCTTGCGGTTGAAGAGCTCGACGCAGCCCAGTTCGATGACGCGGTCGCCGTTCTCGGCGGAAAGACCCGTGGTTTCGGTGTCGAGAACGATCAGGCGGGACATCAGTGGTTTTCCTTGGCGTGATTGATCGAGTAACGGGGAATCTCCACCGTGACGTCGCTCTGCGCCAGGATGGCCTGGCAACTCAGCCGCGATTGTGGCTCGAGACCCCAGGCGCGATCGAGCAGGTCTTCTTCTTCTTCCTCGGCCTCGTTGAGTGACGCCAGCCCTTCGCGCACGATGACGTGGCAGGTGGTGCAGGCGCAGCTCATCTCGCAGGCGTGTTCGATCTGGATGTCGTTTTCCAGCAGCGCCTCGCAGATCGACGTGCCTGCAGGCGCTGTGATCTCGGCGCCCTTCGGACAATATTCGGTATGGGGAAGGATCTTGATCGTGGGCATGAGGAGTCGTCGGAAAAGCGTTGCTGGGCGGCGTGGCGGAGGCGCCGGGCGCGCGCTAGAGAGATTCGATCTTGCGACCCGACAGTGCGCGCGCGATGCCCGCATTCATGCGCTGCGCGGCAAAGGCTTCGGTGCCCTCGGCCAACTGCTTGGTGGCTGCCTCGATCACCGCGGCGTCGTCGGAGGACCGGCTTTCGTGCAGGGCAATCATGGCCGCCTCGATCGCGGCGCGCTCGTCGTCCGACAAGAGATCGCCATCGGCATTCAGCGCGCTTCGCGTTGCGAGCAGCATGCGGTCGGCATCCACGCGGGCTTCGACCAGGGCGCGCGACTGCATGTCTTTTTCGGCAGTCGAGAAGCTCTCGTTCAGCATGGTCGCGATCTGGTCGTCGGTGAGGCCGTACGACGGCTTGACCGTGACACTGGCTTCCACGCCGCTGTGCTGCTCGCGCGCGCCCACGCTGAGCAGGCCGTCCGCATCGACCGTGAATGTGACGCGGATGCGCGCCGCTCCGGCAGACATCGGCGGGATGCCTCGCAGCTCGAAGCGCGCCAGGCTGCGGCAGTCGGCGACCATGTCGCGCTCACCCTGCACCACGTGCAGTGCCAGCGCCGTCTGGCCGTCCTGGTAAGTTGTGAAGTCCTGCGCCATCGCGGTCGGGATGGTCTGGTTGCGCGGCACGATGCGCTCCACCAGGCCACCCATGGTTTCGATGCCGAGCGACAGCGGGATCACGTCGAGGAGCAGCAGATCGTCGGCGCCACCGTTGCCGGCCAGCTGGTTGGCCTGAATCGCGGCGCCGAGCGCGACGACCTCGTCCGGGTTGAGATTGGTCAGCGGCTCCATACCGAAAAGTTCGCCGATGGCGCGCCGGATCTGCGGCATGCGCGTCGCACCGCCGACCAACACGACGCCCTTGAGTTCACCGGCTTCGAGGCGCGCGTCGCGCAGTGTCTTGCGCACCGCCTTCAGGGTGCGCTCGGTGAGTCCGGCAGTCAACGTATCGAACTCGTCGCGCCAGACCTCGAGACGAATCGATCCACTCGACAGTTCGGCGCTGAAAGTGATCGACTCGGACGTGGACAACGCCTCTTTCGCTGCCCGCCCGGCAGACAGCAAGGCCGCGCGGTCGACATCGGTCTGTGCCTGAACACCCTCTGTGGCCGACACCCAGTCGACCAGCGCGTGGTCGTAGTCGTCACCGCCCAGCGCGGAATCGCCGCCGGTGGCGATGACCTCGAACACGCCGCGAGTCAGGCGCAACACCGAAATGTCGAAGGTGCCGCCACCCAGGTCGTACACCGCGTACACGCCCTCGCTCGCATTGTCCAGGCCATAGGCGATGGCCGCGGCCGTCGGTTCGCTGATGAGGCGCAGCACGTTGAGCCCGGCCAGCTGCGCCGCGTCCTTGGTCGCCTGCCGCTGGCCTTCGTCGAAGTAGGCGGGCACGGTGATGACGGCGCCATAGAGTTCGTCGTCCAGCGTGTCTTCCGCGCGCTGGCGCAGGGTGGCGAGGATCTCCGCACTCACCTCCACCGGCGACTTGTCGCCCGCCACGGTCTGAATCTTCACCATGCCCGCCTCGTTGCCGAGACGGTACGGCATCGCGTCGCGGCCCACCACGTCCTGCAACCCGCGCCCCATCAGCCGCTTGACCGAAGTGATGACGTTGGCAGGATCGGTCGCGCGCGCAGCCAGGGCTTCGTCGCCGATCTGGCGGCGTTCGTTGTCGAGGTAGCGCACGGCGGACGGCAACAGCACGCGCCCGTGCGCGTCCGGCAGGCATTCGGCCACGCCGCTTCGCACGGTGGCCACCAGGGAATGGGTGGTTCCCAGATCGATGCCCACCGCCACGCGGCGCTGGTGCGGATCGGGCGCCTGGCCCGGTTCTGAAATCTGAAGCAAGGCCATGTCGCTATTGTCCCCACTGATCCGACTTGGCTTCGATGTCTTCGGCAAAGCGCTCGATGAACATGAGGGCTCTGACTTGCTGCGCCGCAGCGGGATAGTCGCCCTTCTCGTCGATGAGCCAGTCGAGCGACGACAGTGCACGCGCCCGCCCTGCATCGACCTGCTCGCGCAGCGCGGCCGCGGCCTTGGGCCCGTCGGCTTCGTCGAGCGCCTCGCGCCACTCCATCTGCTGCATGAGGAAATCCGATGGCATCGCAGTGTTGTTCTCGGCGTTCACCGGCGCGCCGTGCAACTCGCAAAGATAAGCCGCGCGTCGGATCGGTGCCTTGAGGCGGTGGTAGGCCTCGTTGATGCGCGTGGACCACTGGGCAGCAAGGCGCTGTGCGGCCGCGCCCTGCGTCGCGAAGCGGTCGGGATGCGCCTCGCGCTGCAGAGCCTTCCATCGCGCATCCAGCGCCGCCGTGTCCTGCGAAAAGGTGGCAGGTACCGCGAAGAGCTCGAAGTCGTTGTCGTTCAGGTTCATCGGAAAATCGAAAGCCGCCAGCACATCACATGGTGGCGGCCCGGAGGAAGAATTCGAGCGTCAGCTCAGATGCGGAAACTCTCGCCGCAGCCGCATCGGTCGCGCTCGTTCGGGTTGTTGAACTTGAACCCTTCGTTCAGGCCCTCGCGCACGAAATCGAGCTGCGTCCCGTCGATGTAAGCCAGGCTCTTCGGGTCGACCAGCACCTTGATGCCGTGATCTTCGAAGACGACATCTTCAGGCGCCAGCTCGTCCACGTACTCGAGCTTGTAGGCCAATCCCGAGCAGCCGGTGGTCTTGACACCCAGCCGCACGCCCACGCCCTTGCCGCGCCTGCCGAGATAACGGCTCACGTGGCGCGCAGCAGCCTCGGTCAAAGTCACCGCCATGTCAGTGCACTTCTTGCTGAACGCCGGATGCCGCAGACGAAGCCGTGGCAACGACGTGCTTGGCCTTGTAGTCGCTGACGGCCGCCTTGATGGCGTCCTCGGCCAGGATCGAGCAGTGAATCTTGACCGGCGGCAGCGCGAGCTCTTCGGCGATCTGCGCGTTCTTGAGTGCAGCCGCTTCGTCCAGCGTCTTGCCTTTGACCCATTCGGTGACCAGCGACGACGACGCGATGGCCGAGCCGCAACCGTAGGTCTTGAAACGCGCGTCTTCGATCACGCCGGTTTCGGCATTGACCTTGATCTGCAGCTTCATGACGTCACCGCAAGCCGGTGCGCCGACCATGCCGGTGCCGACCGATTCGTCGCCCTTTTCGAACGATCCGACATTGCGGGGATTCTCGTAGTGGTCGATGACCTTGGGTGAATATGCCATGGGGTACCTCTTTTCTTGATCGGGGGACGATGGTCGGTGGGCCTCAGTGGGCCGACCACTGAATCGTGCTGATGTCGATGCCGTCCTTGAACATTTCCCACAAGGGGCTCAGTTCACGCAGCTTGGCGACGTTGTGTTTGATGGTCGAGACGGCGTAGTCGATCTCTTCCTCGGTCGTGAAGCGGCCGATGGTCATGCGCAGGCTGCTATGGGCCAGCTCGTCGCTGCGGCCGAGTGCGCGCAACACGTAGCTGGGCTCCAGGCTGGCCGAAGTGCAGGCCGAACCGCTCGACACCGCCAGGCCCTTGATGCCCATGATCAGCGACTCGCCTTCGACGTAGTTGAAGCTGATGTTCAGGTTGTGCGGCACGCGGTGATCGAGGTCGCCATTGATGAAGACCTGTTCCACGTCCGAAAGCCCGTCGAGCATCCGCTTCTGCAGGGCGCGTGCCTTGGCCAGATCCTGGTCCATCTCGAGCTTGGCCAGGCGGAACGCCTCGCCCATGCCAACGATCTGGTGCGTGGGCAGCGTGCCCGAACGCATGCCGCGTTCGTGACCGCCACCATGCATCTGCGCTTCGAGACGCACGCGCGGCTTGCGGCGTACATACAAGGCGCCGATGCCCTTGGGTCCGTAGGTCTTGTGCGAAGCGAGGCTCATCAGGTCGACCGGGAGCGTCTTGACGTCGATCTCGACCTTGCCGGTGGCCTGTGCAGCGTCGACGTGGAAGATCACGCCCTTCTCACGGCAGATGGCACCGATCGCCGCGATGTCTTGCACGACACCGATCTCGTTGTTGACGAACATCACGCTCGCGAGAATCGTGTCGGGCCGAATGGCGGCCTTGAAGGCCTCGATGTCGAGCAAGCCGTCTTCCTGGACGTCGAGATACGTCACCTCGAAGCCCTGGCGCTCCAACTCGCGCATGGGGTCTAGCACCGCCTTGTGCTCGGTCTTGACCGTGATCAGGTGCTTGCCCTTGCCCTTGTAGAACTGGGCCGCGCCCTTCAAAGCCAGGTTGTCCGATTCGGTCGCGCCCGACGTCCAGACGATCTCGCGCGGGTCCGCACCAATCAGGTCGGCCACTTCGCCGCGGGCTTTTTCGACAGCCTGCTCGGCCTCCCAACCCCACGCATGACTGCGAGACGCCGGGTTGCCGAAATGCTCACGCAACCAGGGGATCATGGCGTCGACCACGCGGGGGTCGACCGGCGTGGTGGCGCCGTAATCGAGATAGATCGGGAAATGAGGAGTGACGTCCATGGCTGGCTCAGGCTGGCAGGTTGACTGGAGGGTCGGCGGCGCCCGAAGGCGCCGGCCGACGGAATCAGGACTTGGCGAAGGCGTTGCCGAGAGCGAAAACCGAATTCGGCGCATTCACGCGAATCGGCTTGACCACCGGTTGGCTCGAAATGGCCCGCTTCACGGCCGGCTTGTTCTCGATCTGGATGCCCTTGGCCAATTGGTCGTCGACCAATTTCTGCAGGGTCACCGAGTCGAGGAACTCGACCATGCGCTGGTTGAGCGACGCCCAGAGTTCGTGCGTCATGCAGCGGCCGGCTTCGCCAAGGCAGTTCTCCTTGCCCGCGCAATGCGTGGCATCGATCGGTTCGTCGACCGAAACGATGATGTCGGCCACCGTGATGTCGGCCGCCTTTCGCCCGAGCGAATAGCCGCCGCCGGGGCCACGCGTCGATTCGACGAGCTCATGGCGGCGCAGCTTGCCGAACAGCTGCTCCAGGTAAGACAGGGAAATCTGCTGCCTCTGGCTGATCGCAGCCAGCGTGACAGGACCGGAATTCTGGCGGAGTGCCAGATCGATCATCGCTGTGACCGCAAAACGGCCTTTGGTTGTGAGACGCATCGCAAGCTCCTTGAGTGCTTACCGTTGAAAAAGACACCGCGGCTTCGTGGGCTCAGGTGGCACCGTCTCCGCCCCTCCGGCCCCCTCTACCGCTGGTCACCCATCGGTAGGAGCCGGTTCTTCATCGTGAAGTTCTTGTTGTTGAGTGATTCAGTCAAGTATAGCAGATGCCCCCGCATCCTGCTCAAGTAAGCGTCGTGGCGAAATGAGCGGCCCGGGGCCAGCCGAATCACCGTTCTGCCGTCGGCAGAAAGCTCACGTTGTCACGTCCGGCGGCTCCGAATGCTTGTTCGCGGAGGTGCGCCAATTGGTCGCGCACCCGCGCTGCCTTTTCGAACTCGAGGTTGCGAGCGTGCTCCAGCATGAGCTTCTCGAGCCGTTTGATCTCGCGCGCAACGTCCTTCTCGGACATGTCTTCGACGTGGGCGCGTTCCAGGTCGCGCTTGGCCATTTCCTTGGTCGTTTTTTCGCTGTAGACGCCGTCGATCAGGTCGCGCACCTGCTTGACTACGCTGCGTGGGGTGATGCCGTGCGCCAGGTTGTGCGCAACCTGCTTCGTGCGCCGCCTGTCGGTCTCGTCGATGGCCTTCTTCATCGAATCGGTCATGCGGTCGGCATAGAGGATGGCCTTTCCGTTCAGATTGCGCGCGGCGCGGCCGATGGTCTGGATGAGCGAACGCTCTGCGCGCAAGAAGCCTTCCTTGTCCGCATCGAGGATCGCCACCAGCGACACCTCGGGAATGTCCAGCCCCTCGCGCAGCAGATTGATGCCGACCAGCACATCGAAGGTGCCCAACCGCAGGTCACGCAAGATCTCGACCCGCTCGACCGTATCGATGTCGCTGTGCAGGTAGCGCACCTTGACACCGTTGTCGCTCAGGTAATCCGTCAACTGCTCGGCCATGCGCTTGGTGAGCGTGGTGATCAGCACGCGTTCGTTCTTTTCGACGCGAATGTGGATCTCCTGCAGGACATCGTCGACCTGGTGTGTGGCGGGCCGGACTTCGACCTCGGGATCGATCAGCCCGGTGGGCCGCACGAGTTGTTCGACCACGTTGCCTGCATGGTCCTTTTCGTATTGCGCCGGCGTCGCCGAGACGAAGACGCACTGGCGCATGCGGGTCTCGAATTCGTCGAACTTGAGCGGACGGTTGTCCAGCGCCGACGGCAGCCGAAAACCATATTCGACCAAAGTGGTCTTGCGCGCCCGGTCGCCGTTGTACATGCCGCCCAACTGGCCGATCATCTGGTGGCTCTCGTCCAGGAACATGATGGCGTCCTTGGGCAAGTAGTCCGTCAGCGTGGCGGGCGGCTGGCCTGGCGCCGCGCCCGACAGGTGCCGCGTGTAGTTCTCGATACCCTTGCAGTGGCCGATTTCGGCCAGCATTTCCAGATCGAACCGCGTGCGCTGTTCGAGCCGTTGCGCTTCGACCAGCTTGCCTTGCGAGACGAATTCCTTCAACCGCTCCGCCAGTTCGACCTTGATGGTTTCGACCGCACCGAGCACCTTGTCACGCGGCGTCACGTAGTGGCTCGACGGATAGACGGTGAAGCGCGGAATCTTCTGCCGAATGCGCCCGGTGAGCGGGTCGAAGAGCTGCAGCGACTCGATCTCGTCGTCGAAGAGTTCGATGCGGATCGCCAATTCGCTGTGCTCGGCCGGAAAGATGTCGATCGTGTCGCCGCGAACGCGGAACGTGCCTCGCGAGAAATCCTGCTCGTTGCGCGTGTACTGCATGCGGATCAGGCGCCCGATCACGTCGCGCTGGCCGATCTTGTCGCCCACCCGCATGATGAAACGCATCTGCGTGTAGTCCTCCGGCGTTCCGATGCCGTAGATGGCACTCACCGTCGCGACGATCACGGTGTCGCGCCGCTCGAGCACGCTCTTGGTCGCCGACAGCCGCATCTGCTCGATGTGCTCGTTGATGGAGCTGTCCTTCTCGATGAACAGGTCGCGCTGCGGCACGTAGGCCTCGGGCTGGTAGTAGTCGTAGTAGCTCACGAAGTACTCGACGGCGTTCTTCGGGAAGAACTCGCGGAATTCGCTGTAGAGCTGCGCGGCCAGCGTCTTGTTGGGTGCGAAGACGATCGCCGGCCGCCCGAGCCGCGCGATGACGTTGGCCATGGTGAAGGTCTTGCCCGAGCCCGTGACGCCCAGCAGCGTCTGGAACACCTCGCCGTCGTTCACGCCCTCGACCAGCCCGTCGATCGCGGCCGGCTGGTCTCCCGCGGGGGGATAAGGCTGGAAGAGCTCGAAGGGTGAGTTGGGGAACTTGACGAACTCGCCCTGCTTGGCAGGGCCGACGGGTTCGGACTGCGGCCGATCCGGTATGACTTCAGATGTTTCAGGCATGGCGGTTCAGGTCAGGTGCGGCTCGGCCGGTAAAATTCAAGCGAACTCGCTAGGCTAACCCACCCGCGAGTCACGCCGCAAACCCGGGCAGGGCCTGGGGCGAATCGCTTCTGCAAAGGACTCTTTCTCATGTCAATGTTCACCGCCGTCGAAATGGCGCCGCGCGACCCGATACTCGGCCTCAACGAACAGTTTGCCGCCGACAGCAACCCCAAGAAGGTCAACCTCGGCGTGGGCGTCTACTACGACGACGAAGGCAAGCTCCCGCTCCTGCAATGCGTCCGGGCGGTCGAGCAGAAGATGACGCAGTCGCCCACCGCGCGCGGCTATCTGCCCATCGACGGCATCGTCGCTTACGACAACGCGGTCAAGGGGCTGGTCTTCGGTGCCGACAGTGAGCCGGTCCAGTCGGGCCGCGTCGCAACCATCCAGGCCGTGGGCGGCACCGGCGGGCTGAAGGTCGGCGCGGACTTCCTCAAGAAGCTCAACCCCAAGGCCAAGGTCTTGATCAGCGACCCGAGCTGGGAAAACCACCGCGCCCTCTTCAGCGGAGCGGGCTTCGAGGTCGACACCTATCCTTATTACGACGCCGCGCGCCGCGGTATCGACTTCGACGGCATGCTGGCGAAGCTCAATGCTTCCGAGGCAGGAACCGTCGTCGTGCTGCACGCCTGCTGCCACAACCCGACCGGCTATGACATCACGCCCGAGCAGTGGGACCAGGTCGTGGCAGCGGTCAAGGCGAAGAATCTCGTTGCGTTCCTCGACATGGCCTACCAGGGCTTCGGCTTCGGCATTCGCGAAGACGGCGCGGCGGTCGCCAAGTTCGTCGACGCAGGGCTGACCTTCTTCGTTTCGACTTCGTTCTCGAAGAGCTTCAGCTTGTACGGCGAGCGCGTGGGCGCCCTGTCGGTGCTGTGCGCGAGCAAGGAAGAGGCGGCGCGCGTGCTGAGCCAGCTCAAGATCGTGATCCGCACCAACTACAGCAACCCGCCGACGCACGGCGGCGCCGTCGTCGCCGCAGTGCTCGGCGACGCCGAACTGCGCGCACTGTGGGAAAAGGAACTCGGCGACATGCGCACCCGCATCAAGGCGATGCGCCAGAAACTGGTCGACGGGCTCAAGGCCGCCGGCGTCAAGCAGGACATGAGCTTCATCACCAGCCAGATCGGCATGTTCAGCTATTCGGGCCTCACCAAGGACCAGATGGTTCGCCTGCGGGACGAGTTCGGCGTTTACGGCACGGACACCGGCCGCATGTGCGTGGCGGCGCTCAACAGCAAGAACATCGACCACGTCTGCCAGTCGATCGCCAAGGTGCTCTGATCGGGAACTTGTACGCGGCGCGCCCGAGTGCGTGGCCGCGTATGGGTGTTTGTGCCTAGCACGATCGGGCCGCCGTGGGATATATTGCACTGCAACATAACAACTCTCCAGACCCGATGCTCTACCACCTCTATGAGGCACAGCGCTCCCTGATGGAGCCGTTTGCCGACTTCGCACAAGCCGCCTCCAAACTCTACGGAAGCGGCGCTGTCTTCGGGCAGCTCCCCATGGCACAACGCTTGGCCGCCGGCTATGACCTTATGTATCGCCTGGGCAAGGACTACGAAAAGCCCGAGTTCGGCATCAAGACCGTCAAGGTCGACGACGACGACGTGGTGGTCCAGGAAACCGTCGCGATCGAAAAGCCCTTCTGCCAACTGCGCCGTTTCAAGCGCTACACCGATCAACCGCAGGTGCTACAAAAGCTCAAGCAGCAACCCGTGGTGCTGATCGTGGCTCCGCTTTCCGGCCACTACGCGACCCTGCTGCGCGACACCGTGCGCACCATGCTCTCGGCGCACAAGGTCTACATCACCGACTGGGTGAATGCCCGCCTGGTGGCGCTGTCCGAAGGCGAATTCCGCCTGAACGACTACGTGCACTACATCGAGGAATTCGTTCGGTACCTGCAGGCCGAATATGGCAACTGCCACGTCATCAGCGTGTGCCAGCCCACCGTGCCGGTGCTGGCAGCCATCTCGTTGATGGCGAGCCGCGGCGAGCAGACACCGCTGTCGATGACCATGATGGGTGGGCCGATCGACGCGAGAAGATCGCCGACCGCGGTCAACAACCTCGCGATGAACAAGAGCTACGAATGGTTCGAGAACAACGTGATCTATCGCGTGCCCGAGTCCTTCCCCGGCTCCGGCCGTCGCGTCTACCCCGGCTTTCTGCAGCACACCGGCTTCGTCGCGATGAACCCGGACCGCCATGCGACCAGCCACTACGACTACTTCAAGGACCTGATGAAGGGTGACGATGCGAGCGCCGAGGCGCATCGCAAGTTCTATGACGAGTACAACGCCGTGCTCGACATGGACGCCGACTACTACCTGGACACCATTCGCACCGTGTTCCAGGATTTCGAGTTGGTCAACGGCACCTGGGACGTCCAGAACCCGCAAGGCGAACAAGAACGCGTCAGGCCGCAGGACATCCGCGAAACCGCCCTGCTCACCGTCGAAGGCGAGCTCGACGACATCTCCGGTTCGGGCCAGACCCGCGCCGCCCACGAACTGTGTTCGGGCATCCCGGCAAACAACCATCAGCACTACGAGGCCAAGGGCGCAGGCCACTATGGCATCTTCAGCGGAAAGCGCTGGCGCGACCGCGTCTATCCCGAAGTGAAGGCCTTCATCGAGGCCCACGACCAGCCGCAGACACGCGCGGATTCATCGATCCTCGCTTCCGAAGACACGGTCAAGCCCCGCAAGCCGCGCTTGCAGGCCGCCGCGAGAAAAGCATCGCCGGCCCGCAAGACTGCGCCGGCGAAGAAGCCGACTTCCGCAACCCGCTCGTCATCGACGCGCAAGGCCGCAACCGGCGGTCGAGCGACGCGCACCGCGCGTTGACGCTGGGGCGAGCGATGCCGTTGAAGCCTCTGGCCGAACGGCTTCTCGACGCTCTGCCGCAGACGCAATGCACGCGCTGCGGCTACGACGACTGCAACGCCTACGCGCTCGCCATCGCCGCGGGCGATGCTGACATCGACCAGTGCCCGCCCGGTGGCGCCGAGGGCGTGGCCCGGCTTGCCGCAGTCGTCGGGCAACCCGAACGCGCGGGCCGGCCGGTCGACGCCGAATTCGGCGCCGAAGGCCCGCGCAGTCTGGCGGTCATCGACGAAGCCTGGTGCATCGGTTGCACGCTCTGCCTCGACGCCTGCCCGACTGATGCCATCGTCGGCATGCACAAACGCATGCACACGGTCATCGATGTGCACTGCACGGGGTGCGAACTCTGCATTCCGGTGTGCCCGGTCGATTGCATCTCTCTCGATACCGCCACGCCGGGTCGAAGCGGCTGGGACGCCTGGTCGCAGGCGCAAGCCGACGACGCGCGCGCACGCTACGCGATCCATGCTGCGCGAGCCAAGGTCAACCCACCTGACGAAGTGGCCCCGGACGACGCCGCGGCCGAGGGCCTTGCGGAGCGAAAGCGATCGATCGTCGAAGCTGCACTCGCCCGCGCGCGGGCCGGCAACGCCGGGCGCTCGAACCGCTGACGCGTCGAATCGCCGGCACGCCTGCAACCCGCGCGACGCCCAGCCTCGCCAGGCCAGGCCGTACGCAGGTCAGCCAGGCATTCTCAGCCGCCAGCCAGCGCCGAGAACGCGGACACCACTTCCGGCGGCGCCTGGACGAGTTCGATCAGCACGCCTTCGCCAGCCACCGGAAACTGCTCGTTGCTCTTCGGATGCACGAAGCAGATGTCGAATCCGGCCGCGCCCTTGCGGATGCCTCCCGGCGCAAAGCGCACGCCCTGCGCGGTCAACCAGTCGACCGCTCGCGGCAGGTCGTCGATCCACAGGCCGACGTGATTCAGCGGCGTGGTGTGCACCGCCGGCTTCTTGTCGGGGTCGAGCGGCTGCATCAGGTCGACCTCGACCTTGAACGGCCCGGCGCCCATCGCGCAGATGTCCTCGTCGACGTTCTCTCGTTCGCTCCTGAAGTTGCCAGTCACCTCGAGCCCGAGCATCTCGACCCACAACGTCTTGAGCCGCTCCTTGTCGGGCCCGCCGATGGCGATTTGCTGGATGCCCAGAACCCGAAAGGGCCGCGCCGGTGCCGTACCTTCGTTCATCATTCGAACTCCATGATCACCTGATCGACCGTGAGCGACTCGCCCTTGGCCGCTTCGATGCGCCCGACCACGCCGTCCTGCGTGGCGAAGAGCACGTTCTCCATCTTCATCGCCTCGATCACCGCGAGCTTCTCGCCGGCGCGCACTTGCTGCCCCGGCTCGACCGACACCTCGACCAGCAAGCCCGGCATCGGCGACATGAGAAATCGGCTCAAGTCCGGCGGCGCCTTGAAGGGCATCAAGGCCATCAACTTCGCGCCCTCCGGCGACAGGACGATCGCGTCGATCTGCGCTCCGCCATGGGCGATCCGCAGCGCCACAGGATTCTTGCCCGCGCCGCGCTCCACCTGCGCCGTGAACGGACGGCCGTCGACCTGCCCCGCAACCCGCACGCTGCCGAGCGGCGACGTGGAGTGGATCCGGTACTGGCGCGGCCCGACAGCGATCGTCAATGCGCCTTCATCCTCCGTGCCGTTGGACACCGACACCGGCGTGTATGCGTGGCGGCCTTGCGGGTCGAGCACCACCACCACGGCCTGCTCGCGCAACTTCACGCCATGGCCCGCGAGCTGACCGCTGATGCCGGCCGCGCGCGTGCGGAAGCGGCGATGCATGAAGGCCGCCAGCGCCACCAGGAAATCCGGGTCGTCGTGCGGCACGTCCTCTGCGTGAAACCCCTTGCCGTAATGCTCGGCGATGAAGCCGGTGTTGAAATCGCCGCGCTTGAAATCGACATGCGCGAGCAAAGCGGCCTGAAAAGGGATGTTGCTGCTGATGCCCCGGATCACGAAGCCGTCGAGCGCCTCGCGCATCTTCGCGATGGCTTCGTCGCGATCGCGCCCGTGCACGATGAGCTTGGCGATCATCGAGTCGTAGAACATCGGGATCTCGCCGCCTTCGTAGACGCCGGTGTCCACGCGCACGCCGTGCAGATGCTCGGTATCGGTGGCGAACATGGTTTCGACCGGCGGCTGAAAGCGCACCAGCCTCCCGGTCGACGGCAGGAAGTTGCGAAACGGGTCTTCGGCGTTGATGCGGCATTCGATCGCCCAGCCGTCGCGCTTGACGTCTTCCTGCGCGAGCGGCAGCGCCTCGCCGGCCGCCACCCGGATCATGAGTTCGACCAGGTCGAGGCCGGTGATGCACTCGGTCACCGGATGCTCCACCTGCAGCCGGGTGTTCATTTCCAGAAAGTAGAAGCTCTGGTCCTTGCCCACCACGAACTCGACCGTGCCGGCGCTCTGGTAGTTCACCGCCTTGGCGAGCGCCACGGCCTGCTCGCCCATGGCTTTGCGCGTTGCTTCGCTGATGAAGGGAGACGGCGCCTCCTCGATCACCTTCTGGTGGCGCCGCTGGATCGAGCATTCGCGCTCGTTCAGGTAGATCACGTGGCCATGGGCATCGCCCAGCACCTGGATCTCGATGTGGCGCGGCTCTTCAACGAACTTCTCGATGAAGACACGGTCGTCGCCGAAGCTGTTGCGCGCCTCGTTGCGGCAAGAGGTGAAGCCTTCGAAGGCGTCCTTGTCGTCGTAGGCCACGCGAAGCCCCTTGCCGCCCCCGCCCGCCGACGCCTTGATCATCACCGGGTAGCCGATGTCGCGCGCGATCTCGACCGCGCGCTCGGCACTGTCGATGGCGTCGTTCCAGCCCGGAATGGTGTTGACCTTGGCCTCGTTCGCGAGCTTCTTCGATGCGATCTTGTCGCCCATGGCGGCGATCGAGTGGTGCTTGGGCCCGATGAAGACGATGCCCTCTTCTTCGACGCGCCGCGCGAAGGCTTCGTTCTCGGAAAGAAAACCGTAGCCCGGGTGCACTGCCTGCGCGCCGGTCTTCTTGCAGGCTTCGATGATGCGGTCGGCGAGCAGGTAGCTTTCGCGGCTCGGGGAGGCGCCGATGTGCACCGCCTCGTCGGCGAGTTCGACGTGCCGCGCGTCCTTGTCCGCGTCGGAATACACCGCCACTGTCTGGATGCCCATCTTCCGTGCCGTCTTGATGACGCGGCAGGCGATTTCGCCCCGGTTGGCAATGAGGATCTTCTTGAACATTCTTTCGTCTCCGTCGCGGGCTACTGCAGGCCGAGCTGCTTGCGCATCGCCGCGTTGCGTTCTTCTGCGCGCTGGAGGGCGGGACGCGCCTCCAGCCGTTCGATGTAGGCGGAAAAGATCGGCGTCGGCTCGATCTGCTTGAAGCCGACCATGAAGCGCAGCGTGCCGCCGAACACCACGTCGGCCATGGAGAAGCGGTCGCCCAGCACATAGGGCCGATCCGCAATGGCGCTTTCGGCCGCAGCCAGCATGGCGGCGTGGCTGCCCCAACCCGCCGAGACTTCCTTGACCTCCCAGCCCGAGTGCCTGGCCATCACGGCCGGCTCGATGACGCTGGGCGAAAAGAAGGACCAGCGCAGGTACGTTCCGCGCTCCGACGCGTCCAGCGCGGGGGCCAGTCGTCCGGGTGCATAACGGTCCGCCAGATAGAGAGCGATGGCTGCGGCTTCCGTGACGACGAGTTCGCCATCCACGAGCGTGGGCACCTTGCCCATCGGATTCTTCGCGGTCAACTCGGGCCCCTTGTGCTCGCCCTTCAGGATGTCGACGACTTCGAGTTCATACGGCACGCCCACCTCTTCGAGCGGCCAAAGCGTACCGGCGGCGCGGGAATACGGGTGGTAGTAGAGGCTCAGGGACATGGCATCGGCTCCTTGTGCGCCGCCGTTCACAGCGGAATGTTTCCGTGCTTGCGCCACGGGTTCTCGAGTTTCTTCTCGCGCAGCATCACCAGGCTGCGGCAGATGCGCTTGCGCGTCTCGCTCGGCAGGATCACGTCGTCGATGTAGCCGCGTGTGCCGGCCACGTAAGGGTTTGCGAAGCGGGCCTTGTACTCGGCCTCGCGCGCGGCGAGCTTCTCGGGGTCGTTCTTGTCTTCGCGGAAGATGATTTCCACCGCGCCCTTGGCACCCATCACGGCAATCTCGGCGCGGGGCCAGGCCAGGTTGACGTCGCCGCGCAAATGCTTCGAGGCCATCACGTCGTAGGCGCCGCCATAGGCCTTGCGCGTGATCACGGTGATCTTGGGCACCGTGCATTCCGCATACGCGTAGAGCAGCTTGGCGCCGTGCTTGATGATGCCGCCGTATTCCTGCGTGGTGCCCGGCATGAAGCCCGGCACGTCGACGAAGGTGATCACCGGAATGTTGAAGGCATCGCAGAAGCGCACGAAGCGCGCCGCCTTGATCGACGACTTGATGTCGAGGCAGCCGGCCAGCACCAGCGGCTGGTTGGCGACGATGCCGATGCTCTGCCCTTCCATGCGCGCGAAGCCGATCACGATGTTCTTCGCGTAGTCGGGCTGCAGTTCGAAGAAGTCGCCGTCGTCGACCACTTTGACGATCAGCTCCTTCATGTCGTAGGGCTTGTTCGGGTTGTCCGGCACCAGCGTGTCGAGCGACGCGTCGGCCCGGTCGGCCGGGTCGCCGCTGGGCCGCACGGGGGCCTTTTCACGGTTGTTGAGCGGCAGGTAGTTGTAGAGGCGCCGCAGCATCAGGAGCGCCTCGACGTCGTTGTCGAAGGCCATGTCGGCAACGCCGCTCTTGGTGGTGTGGGTCGACGCCCCGCCCAGCTGCTCGGCCGTCACGTCTTCGTGGGTGACGGTCTTCACGACCTCCGGCCCAGTGACGAACATGTACGAGCTGTCGCGCACCATGAAGATGAAGTCGGTCATGGCCGGCGAATACACCGCGCCGCCCGCGCAAGGCCCCATGATCATGCTGATCTGCGGCACCACGCCCGAGGCCATCACGTTGCGCTGGAACACCTCGGCATAGCCGCCGAGCGAGGCCACGCCTTCCTGGATGCGCGCGCCGCCGCTGTCGTTGAGGCCGATGACCGGTGCGCCGACCTTCATGGCCTGGTCCATCACCTTGCAGATCTTCTCGGCATGGGCTTCGCTCAGCGCGCCGCCGAAGACCGTGAAGTCCTGGCTGAACACGAAGACCAGGCGGCCGTTGATCATGCCGTAGCCGGTGACCACCCCATCGCCCGGGATCCTGTTGTCGGCCATGCCGAAATCGGTGGAGCGGTGTTCGACGAACATGTCCCACTCCTCGAAGGTGTTGTCGTCCAGCAGCAGTTCGAGCCGTTCGCGCGCCGTCAGCTTGCCCTTGGCATGCTGCGCGTCGATGCGCTTCTGGCCGCCACCCAGGCGCGCCTGGGCGCGCCGTTTTTCGAGTTGTTCGAGGAGTTCTTTCATCGCGTCATGTCAAAGTGAGAGTTCTTGATTCGCCTGCGCGGCGAGCAGCTGTCGCGCGGCGGTCGATGCAGGCAAGGTACCCGCAGCGACCTGCGAGATCGTTTCGGGCAGCAGGGCCCGCACCTTCGGATGTTGGCGAAAGGCCTGCTTGAGCCCGGCGTCGATGCGTTCCCACATCCACGAAAGCGCCTGCTTCTCGCGTCGCGACTCGAAGCGCCCATTGGCGGTCTGCAGCGCCTTGAATTGCAGCACCTCGCCCCAGAACGCGTCGACGCCCGTGCCGAGCAAGGCGCTCAGCTGCATCACGCGGGGCAGCCACAGGCGCAGCTCTTCGGCCTGAGGCGAGCCCGGCTCGGCATGTGCGAGACGCACTGCCTGCGCATGCGCGGGGTTGCCGTGATGGCCGAAGAGGCGCAGGGCCGAGCTGATCTGGGCCTGGGCGCGGGTCGCCGCGTCGCGGTCGAGATCGGCCTTGTTGATGACGACCAGATCCGCCAGCTCCATCACGCCCTTCTTGATGGCCTGCAGATCGTCGCCGGCATTGGGAAGCTGCATCAGCACGAACATGTCGGTCATGCCGGACACCGCCGTTTCGCTCTGGCCGACGCCGACGGTTTCGACGATCACCACGTCGTAGCCGGCCGCCTCGCACACCAGCATGGCTTCACGCGTTTTTTCGGCCACACCGCCCAGCGTGCCGGACGACGGGCTGGGCCGGATGTACGCCTGCTCGTGCACCGACAACCGCTCCATGCGCGTCTTGTCGCCGAGGATCGAGCCGCCCGACACCGAGGACGACGGGTCGATCGTGAGCACCGCCACGCGGTGCCCCAGGCCGATCAGATAGAGCCCCAGCGTTTCGATGAAGGTGGACTTGCCCACGCCCGGCACGCCCGAGATGCCCAGCCGGAACGACCGGCCCGTGTGCGGCAGGATGGCCGTGAGCAAGTCGTCGGCCCGCGCGCGGTGGTCCGCCCGCGTCGATTCGAGCAGCGTGATCGCCTTGGCCATGGCGCGCCTCTGCGGCGGGCCGGCCGTGCTCGTCAGCGCTTCGGCGCTGACCAGATTGCCGAGGGCACCCATCGATCAGGCCGTGGCCACTGCCGCGCGGATCTGTTCGAGCACGTCCTTGGCGCTGGCCGGGATCGGCGTGCCCGGGCCGTAGATTCCCTTGACGCCGGCCTCGTAGAGAAACTCGTAGTCCTGACGCGGGATCACTCCGCCCACGAAGACGATGATGTCGTCCGCGCCCTGCTTGCGCAGCTCTTCGATGATGGCCGGCACCAGCGTCTTGTGGCCCGCGGCGAGCGTGCTGACCCCGACCGCGTGCACGTCGTTCTCGATGGCCTGTCGCGCGCATTCTTCGGGCGTCTGGAAGAGCGGCCCCATGTCGACGTCGAAGCCCAGGTCGGCGAACGCGGTGGCCACCACCTTGGCGCCCCGGTCGTGGCCGTCCTGACCGAGCTTGGAGATCATCACGCGCGGTCGGCGGCCCTGCTCTTCGGCGAAGGCCTCGATCTCACGCTGCAGCGAACTCCACCCTTCGGCGGAATCGTAGGCAGCGGCATAGACCCCGGTCACCTTCTGCGTGTCGGCCCGATGGCGGCCATACACCTTCTCCAGCGCGTCGCTGATCTCGCCGACCGTGGCGCGCAGCCGGACGGCCTGGATGCTCAAGTCGAGCAGATTCCCCTGCCCGCTTTCGGCGGCCGCGGTGAGCGCGTCCAGAGCGGCCTCGACCTTGGCCGCATCGCGGCTGGCGCGAATGGCTTTGAGCTTGGCGATCTGCCCGTCGCGCACCCTGACGTTGTCGATCTGCAGGATGTCGTGCGTGTCTTCGGTGTGCAGCTTGTACTTGTTGACACCGACGATCACGTCCTTGCCCGAATCGATGCGCGCCTGCTTGTCGGCCGCGGCGGCCTCGATCTTGAGCTTGGCCCAGCCGCTGTCCACGGCCTGGGTCATGCCGCCCATGGCCTCGACCTCTTCGATGATCTTCCAGGCGGCATCCATCATGTCCTGGGTGAGCTTTTCCATCATGTAGCTGCCGGCCCAAGGGTCGACCACGTTGGTGATGTGTGTCTCTTCCTGAATGATGAGCTG
>JAHJOG010000210.1 GCA_018820395.1 Gammaproteobacteria bacterium
GGCCTCTTTGCGCGCGCGCAGGCCTCTTTGCGCGCGCAGGACTTGAACCGAGACAGTTCGCAAGCACCAGACATAGCCCCAGGAGCTAAACCATGACCCAGCCCAACCCATCCAAACCCAACATCGTCCTGATCCTGAACGACGACATGGGCTACTCCGACATCGGCTGCTACGGCGGCGAGATCGACACGCCGCATCTCGATCGCCTGGCCAAAGAAGGCCTGCGCTTCTCGCAGTTCTACAACACCGCACGCTGCAGCCCGTCGCGCGCGTCGCTGCTCACCGGCCTGCATCCGCACCAGACCGGCATCGGTGTGCTCACCTACGACTTCGGCCCCGAAGGGTACGCCGGCAACCTCAACCGCAACTGCGTCACCATCGCCGAAGCGCTCCGGGCCAACGCCTACCGCACCTACATGAGCGGCAAGTGGCACGTGGCGGGCAGCCTCACGAAGCCGACCGACACGTGGCCGCTGCAGCGCGGGTTCGACCGCTTCTTCGGCACCATCATCGGCGCCGGCAGCTTCTACGACCCCAACACCCTCACGCGCGGCAACGACAACATCGAACAGGAAGCGACCGACGACGCGTCCTTCTTCTACACCGATGCCATCAGCGACCAGGCCGCGCGCTACATCCGCGAGCACGCCCAGTCGCACGGCGACGCGCCGTTCTTCGAATATGTCGCCTACACCGCGCCGCACTGGCCGCTCCATGCGCACGACGAAGACATCGCCAAGTACAAGGGCCGCTTCGACGCCGGCTGGGACGAATTGCGCGAGCAGCGACTGCAGCGGCTGATCGACTCCGGCCTGCTGAAGAAGATCTGGCAGCTCACCGAGCGCGACCCCAGCCAGCCCGCCTGGACCGACGTCGAGCACAAGCAATGGTTGCTGCGCTGCATGGAGGTCTACGCGGCGCAGATCGACCGCATGGACCAGGGCATCGGGCGCATCCTCGCGGCATTGGACGAGACCGGCCAGCGCGACAACACGCTGGTGATCTTCCTGTCCGACAACGGCGCCTGCGCCGAAGACATCCCGGAGGGCGTGACGGTGGACGAACTGGTCCACAAGCTGATGATCGCCAAGGCCCATACGCGCAGCGGCGAGCCGGTGCAGTTCGGCAACAACCCGGATGTCATGCCCGGCCCGGAGAACACCTACCAGAGCTACGGCACTGCGTGGGCCAACCTGTCGAACACGCCGTTCCGTCTCTACAAGCACTGGACGCACGAAGGCGGCATCTCGACGCCGTTGATCTTCCACTGGCCGAAGGGCATCGAGCGCCAGGGCGCCGTGCGCCACACGCCGGGCTACCTGCCCGACATCATGGCGACCATTCTCGACATCACCGGCACGGCCTATCCGTCCGAGCGCGAGGGCGAGCCCGTGCCGCCGCTCGAAGGCACGAGCCTGCGCTCCGTCTTCGAGCAGGACGCGCAGGAGCGTCCGCCGATGTTCTGGGAGCACGAGGGCAATGCCGCGGTGCGCATGGGGCGCTGGAAGCTGGTCAAGCGCTACCCGCGCCCCTGGGAGCTCTACGACATGGAGGCCGATCGCACCGAGCTGCACGACCTCGCCGCGCAACAGCCCGAGCGCGTGCAGGACATGGCCGCGCGCTACGACGAATGGGCCGCGCGGTGCGGTGTCATTCCGCGCGAGAAGATCCTGCAGCTCATGCGCGAGCAGAAGTCGCCGCCCGCCTTCTGGGAAAAGGACGAGGACACGGCCGCGGAAGACAAACCGGCCTGAACGCGCCGCGAGGACGCGCTGCATGTCATCTGTCGGCAAGCCCTGCTGCACGCCTGCCCGCGCCGAACGCGTGAACGCGCCGGCGGAGCCGCCAGCCCTGTTCACGCGTGAGACCGTTGCGCCGAGCGCCGCAGCCGAGCCCGATGCGGACTGGGTCGACATCCCGCCGGGCAGCTTCGTCATGGGCACCGACAGCCCGGCCGCCTTCGCCGCCGACGGCGAAGGGCCGAGCCGTCGCGTGACGCTCGGCGCGTTTCGCATGGCTGCGAAGCCGGTGACCAACCGGCAGTTCGCGCAGTTCGTGCGCGAGACGCAGTACGCGACCGAGGCCGAGCGCGCCGGGTCGTCATTCGTCTTCTATCTTCAGCTGCCCGAGGCGGCGCGACGACAGCGTCTGCGCACGCC
>JAHJOG010000211.1 GCA_018820395.1 Gammaproteobacteria bacterium
ACGATGGCCGTGCCCGATGCCGCGCACAGCTTGACGACCTGGGCCACCTGCTGCGTGTCCGCCGGCCGGACCACGGCCAGCGCCTTGCCGCGCGAGCGCCGCCGCCAGTCCTGTTCCCAGGCGGTCAGGTCGCCGTCGGTCAGCACGTTAGCAGGGCCGACCGCGCCGCGCAGCCGTTCGATCAGGTCGCTCGTGTCGCTCATGTCGCTCATGTTCGTCGTCGTTTCTTGGTTCTTCGGCTTCAGGCGGCTGCCTGAGCGGCCCGACGCAGCCGCAGCCGCACATGCCAGGCGCAGGCCGCGAAAAGCGCGAGACACAGTGCCACCTCGATCAGCGCGAGCACGCGCCCGGTGGTGGTGGCGTCGCTGTAGGCGCGCACCACGCCTTCGGTGAAATAGAGCCAGATCATCAGGCTGACCCAGCGGTAGGTGTACATGCGGTTCTTGAGCAGCCCCGCGAGCGGCACGACCAGCGGCAGCACCTTGAGCGCGAGCAGCGAACCGCCCGGCCGGATCGGCGCCAGCCAGAGTTCCCACGCGAGCCCGAGCACGATCAGTCCGACCAGGCTGCCCACGGCAAGCAGGCGGGTGGTCGCGACAGAAGAAGAAGGGGTGGCAGCAGGTTGGGACACGGCAGGATCGGGGGCAGCGCGGGGAGGGTCGGAGAGCCCCGATGGCATGATACCGGCCATGAATCGCCGACAGCTCTGGAGGGATCTTTCACACTTCCCCTGGAGGAGCACCGCCGAAGTGCTCGGCGAGCGTTTTCGCGAAGACCGCCTGGGCGTCACGGCCGGCAGCCTGACCTTCACCACCACCATCGCGCTGGTGCCTTTCTTCGCCGTCGCGCTGGCGGTGTTCACGGCCTTTCCGATGTTCGCGCAGCTCGAAGAACGGCTTCAGCGCTGGCTCTTCGTGAGCCTCATCCCGCACGACATCTCGCGACAGGTGCTGGGCTACCTCAACCAGTTCGCGAGCAAGGCCAGCGGGCTGGGCATCGTGGGATTGCTCGTGCTGCTGGCCACGGCGATCACGCTGATCCTGACCATCGACAAGGCGCTCAACCGCATCTGGCGCGTGCGCACGCCGCGGCCTTTTGCCCAGCGCGTGCTCATCTACTGGGCCGCCATCACGCTCGGACCGCTGGTGCTGGCGGTGAGCCTGAGCACTACGGCCTATGTCTTCTCGGTGTCGCGCGCGCTGGTGGGCGGCGGCATGCTCAAGCTGGGTTTCGATGCCTTCAATTCGTGCTCCTGGCCGGCGGAATCAGTTCGCTCTACCACTACGTTCCCAACACCCACGTGAAGTGGTCGCATGCGTGGACGGGCGGCATCTTCGTGGCCGGCGCCATCGAGATCGCCAAGCGCGTGCTGGGCTACTACCTCGGGCTGGTGCCGACCTACTCCGTGCTGTACGGCGCCTTCTCGGCGGTGCCGATTCTTCTGGTGTGGATCTACGTGGCCTGGGTGATCGTGCTGTCCGGCGCGGTGATCGCCGCCTACCTGCCGAGCCTGTTGAATGGCGTGTCGCGCCGCAGTACGGCGCACGGATGGTCTTTTCAGCTGGCGGTCGAGGTGTTGCAGCATCTGGCCCATGCGCGGGCGGCGCCCGGCAAGGGGCTCGGCGCCAGCGCGCTGGTGGCACGCATGAAGATCGACGCGCTGCAGCTCGTTCCGGTGCTCGAAACGCTGGTGGAGCTGGACTGGATCGTGCCGGTCGCCGAAGAGCCCGACAACGAAGACCCGCGCTACGTGCTCGTCGCCGATCCGCTTTCGACGCCGCTCGAGCCGCTGCTCACGCAATTGCTCGTGCCGCGCCAGCCGGCCTTGCATGGCCTTTGGGAGCGCGGCTCTTTGTCCGTGCTCAAGCTTCAGGACCTGCTCGCGCCCGGATAATGGCGCCGGTTTCCACTCTGCCCCGACCCGTGAGCGCCCTTCCTACCTCCGCAGCCGGCGAATCTGCCGCCGACGCCCTCTGGGTCGTGTGCCTGTGCGCGGAATGGTGTGGCGCCTGCCGCGAATACCGGCCGCTGTTCGAGCAGGTGGCGCGTGCGCATCCGACCTTCCGCTTTGCCTGGGTCGACATCGAGGACCATGCCGACCTGGCCGACGACTTCGACGTCGAGACCTTTCCGACCCTGCTGGTGGCGGGCGACGGCGGCACGCGCTTTCTCGGGCCCTTGCTCCCCCACGCGGCAACGCTCACGCGGCTGCTCGGCGCCTTGCAGCCGGCCGAGCCCGCGTCGGCCGAAGTGACGACGCTGCTCGGTGCGCTGACCGAACATCCGAGCCGGTTCGAAGTCGGCTGAACTTGCCGAAAAGGTCGCCATGAACGTCCTGCTCTTCGGCGCAACCGGCATGGTGGGGCAGGGCGTGTTGCGTGCCTGTTTGCTGGACGAAGAGGTCGAATCGGTGCTCTGCGTGGGCCGCAGTCCGACCGGTGTGTCGCACCCCAAGCTTTCCGAGCGCCATGTGTCCGATCTGCACGACCTGTCTGCCATCGAGGACCGCCTGGCCGGAATGGACGCCTGCTTCTTCTGTCTGGGCGTGTCCTCCGCTGGCCTGAGCGAAGAGGCCTACCGCCGGACCACCTTCGATCTCACGCTGTCCGCGGCCCAGACGCTGGTGCGGCTCAACCCGCAGATGACTTTCGTCTATGTGTCCGGCGCGGGCACCGACAGCACCGAGCGCGGCCCGGTCATGTGGGCGCGGGTCAAGGGTGCGACCGAGAACGCGTTGATGAGGCTGCCTTTCAAGGCCGCCTACATGTTTCGCCCGGGCCTGATTCGCCCGGTGAACGGAGAAAAATCCAAGACGCCGCTGTACCGATGGACCTATGTGCTGGCGGCTCCGCTGATGGGCCTGTTCGCCCGCTGGGCGCCGGACCGCGTGACCACGACCGAACAGGTCGGCCGCGCCATGCTCGCAGTGGCCCGCACGGGTGCGCCGACGCCCTTGCTCGAGACGCGGGACATCAACGCGCTGGAGTGATTCGAGCCGGCGAGTCGCCGATCTGGCGATTCGGTCGTCCTTCGACGGCCTGATGCCGGCGCTTCAGGCGGCCAGAAAATCTTTCAGAGCGAACAGCACTGCATCAGGCGCCTCGGTCATCAGCGAATGCCCGGCCTCGACCGTGACCACGCGGGCATTCGGCGCGGCGTCGATCAAGCGGCGGGCGGCGCGAGGCGGCGTCATCTGATCGGCATCGCCCAGCACGAAGAGGGTCGGGCAGCGCACTGCGCGCATCGCGCCTTCGCCATTGGCGTAGTCGTTGCACGCCTTGAAGCCGGTGTGGAACACGTTGGCGTGGGGGTTGCTCGCGAGCACGCGGCGCATCAGCGCGCGCGAGCTGCCGTAGAGCCAGGTGCCGGGGCCGAGCGCCGATGGCGGCGGGGCCAGCATCGAGTGCGAAAAGGTGTTGACCATCGCGATCGCGCGCTGCGGGTCGTTCTGCGAGCTGTCGAGAAGCGCGGGCGACACGCTCATCGGCCACGCCGTGCCGAGCAGCGCCAGGTGCGACACGCGCTCGGGCGAGCGCGATGCGGTTTCCATCGCGATCAGCGAGCCGAAGCTGTGGCCGACGAGAGCTGCGCGCTCGACGCCGAGCGCGTCCAGCAGCGCCAGAACGAAGTCCGCGGCTTCCTCGACGCTGGCGGGCGGCGGGCCCGCGCTCTTGCAGTGGCCGGGAAGATCGACGGCCAGCACGTTCCAGCCGTGGTTGGCGAACCAGCGGCTCTGCAGGATCCACACGCTGTGGTCGTTGAGCACCCCGTGGATGAACACCACCGTTGGCCGGGCCGCATCGAAGGCCTTGCCGCCGGTGTACGCGTAGGTCGCGTGGCCGTGGACGTCGACATTCATTGGGCCTGCGCTCCCTGGCTTCCCTGAGCGGCCTTGAGCGCGCGCTTCAGGTCGTCGATCAGGTCGGCCGGGTCTTCCAGGCCGATCGACAGGCGGATGGTTCCCTGCGAGATGCCGGCATTGGCCAGCGCGGCGTCGTCCATGCGGAAATGCGTGGTGCTCGCCGGGTGGATCACCAGGCTGCGGCAATCGCCCACGTTGGCCAGGTGGCTGAAGAGTTTCAGCGCCTCGATGAACTTCTTGCCTTGCTCGCGGTCGCCCTTGAGGTCGAAGCTGAAGACCGCACCCGCCCCCTTGGCGCCGTGCCGCAGCAGCCGCCCGGCGAGTGCGTGGCTGGGATGCGATTCGAGCAGCGGGTGCCCGACGCGGGCCACGAAGGGATGCGCCGCCAGGTACTCGACCACTTTCTGTGTGTTGTCGATGTGGCGCTCCATGCGCAGCGGCAGCGTTTCGATGCCCTGGAGGATCAGCCACGCGGTGTGCGGGCTCATCGACGCGCCGAAGTCGCGCAGCCCTTCGCGCCGGGCTCGCAGCAGGAAGGCGCCCACGCTGCTTTCCTCGCTGAAGACCATGTCGTGGAAGCCGTCGTAGGCATCGGTGAGCTCGGCGAACTTGCCGGCGCCCGTGCGCTCCCAGTCGAAGTTGCCGGAATCGACCACCACGCCGCCGATCACGGTGCCATGGCCCGACAGGAACTTGGTCGCCGAGTGATAGACCAGGTCGGCGCCCCAGTCGAAGGGCTTGATGAGATAGGGCGAGGTGAGCGTCGAATCGACCAGGAGCGGCACGCCCGCGGCGTGCGCGATGTCGCTCACCGCCGGAATGTCCAGCACGTCCAGCCCCGGGTTGCCCACCGTCTCGCCGAAGAGGAGCCGTGTCTCCGGGCGGATCGCGGCGCGCCAGCCGTCGAGGTCGTTCGGCCTGACGAACGTGGTCTGGATGCCGAAGCGGCGCATCGTGTAGTGCAGCAGGTTCTGCGAGCCGCCGTAGAGGGCCGTGCTCGCGACGATGTGCGAGCCGGCGCCCATCAGCGTGGCGATGCACAGGTGCAGCGCGGCCTGTCCGCTGGCGGTGGCGATCGCGCCGATGCCGCCTTCGAGGGCCGCCACGCGCTGTTCGAACACCGCGTTGGTCGGATTGCTGATGCGCGAATAGACGTGGCCGGAGCGCTCCAGGTTGAACAGCGCCGCCGCATGGTCGCTCGACTCGAAGACGAAGGACGTGCTCAGGTGGATCGGCACGGCGCGCGCGCCGGTGGACGGGTCGGGTGCCGCGCCGGCGTGCAGCGCCAGCGTGTCGAAGCCAGGATCGGAGTAGCCGGGCATGGAGGCCTTTCGTCTTCGTTCTTGCGTTCCTGCAATGCCCGGTTACGTGCGCACTGCGCATGGCGCCGAGCGGGCCGCAGTCCGCCGTGGATTGTGGGCTATATTCAAATCGGCACGCCGCCGAGCCAGCGAGGAACTTCACGATGAAAGTCAGCGACATCCTGAGAGTCAAGGGCAACACGCTCTATACCGTCACTCCCGACGCACCGTTGTCGGACGCGGTGAGCACCATGGCCGAGAAGGACATCGGTTCGCTGGTGGTGATGGAGCACGGCGACCTGGTCGGCATGCTCACCTTTCGCGAAGTGATCCTGGCGGTGGTGTCCAACGGCGGCCAGGTGGGCGGCCAGGTGCGCAAGGCGATGGACGACGCACCGGTCACCTGCTCGGCCGAAACCGACCTCGACGAGATCCGCCGCATCATGCTCGAACGCCACGCCCGCTACATGCCCGTGCTGGACAAGCGCATGCTGATGGGCGTGATCAGCTTCTACGACGTGGCCAAGGCGGTGGTCGACAGCCAGGACTTCGAGAACAAGATGCTCAAGGCCTACATCCGCGACTGGCCGGCCGGCGAGGGCGACACGGCCTGAGCCACGAGCGCGCGGCCTGCGCTACAGGATGGCCGCGAAGTCGCGCACGTCGCGCGGCTCTGCGCCCAGCCAGTCGCGAAGCGGCGCGTTGCTCGCGACGTTGTCGACTTCGAGCATGACGCGCGTGTCGGTGCACCAGGGCACGCCGGGCACGAAATCACCCGCGCGCGAACTCATCAC
>JAHJOG010000212.1 GCA_018820395.1 Gammaproteobacteria bacterium
CGGTGGTGGCGGCGGCGGCTACGGCGGTGGTGGCGGCGGCGGCTACGGTGGCGGCGGCGGCGGTGGCCGCAGCGGTGGCGGCGGTGGTTACGGCGGCGGCGGCGGTGGTCGCGGCGGCTACTAAGCCCCTCCCCTCCTCGTCTCTATGAAAAAAGGCTCCTTCGGGAGCCTTTTTCGTTGGCGCTTCTTCGATGCCAGCGCGCGCAATCGCGTCGCGCGTGCGGCTCGACTACGAGTTTTCGGCCGCGACGACTGCCAGCGCCTGCCGCAACGCGGCTGCGCACACCGTCACGGCGGTGTTTGCTTCGTCGATCACCCTGCCCATCGTGATGAAGCCGTGGATCTGGCGCTCGAAGCACAGGTAGCTTGCACGGTTGCCGGCGTCGGTCAGCGCCCGCGCGTAATCCAGCCCTTCGTCGCGCAGCGGGTCGTAGCCGGCAGTGAGCACCAACGCTGGCGGCAGGCCTTTCAGGTCAACGTGCAACATGGGTGACGCGCGCCAGTCGAGATCGTGCTGCGGGTCGGCGATGTAGTGGTCATGAAAGTACCCGATCGTCTCGCGCGTGAGCAGGTACCCTGCCCCGTTGGTGGTGTGCGATGCGTGCCCGCGACGCATGTCGGTCGCCGGATAAACGAGCAGTTGGAAGGCGATGGGCAAGTCGCCGGCATCGCGCGCGGCGATCGCCACGACCGCTGCCAGGTTGCCGCCGGCACTGTCGCCGCCGACCGCCAGCCGGGCCGGGTCGATGCCGAGCGATCGGCCTTGCTGGCTGACCCAGCGCGTGGCGGCGATCACGTCGTTCACGGCCGCAGGGAAGCGATGCTCCGGGCCCATGCGGTAGTCGACCGCCACGACTGCGCAGCCCGACTGGCTGGCGAGGTCGCGGCACAGCGTGTCATGCGTGTCGAGGTCGCCGATGACCCAGCCGCCGCCGTGGTAGTACACCAGCACGGGCAGCGCGGCAGTGCTGTCGCTGTCCATCGGCCGATAGAAGCGCAGCGGAATCGGCCCGAGCGGGCCGGGCGCACTCAGTTCGCGGACTTCCGCCACCGCCCGCGGCTCCGGCTGGGTGACGGCGCGCCGTTCGCGGTAGAAAGCGCGCGCGTCGGCCGGCGACAGGGTGTGGGTGGGTGGGACGCCGCGTTCTTCCATCAGGTCGAGCAGGGCGCGGGCTTGCGGGTGCAGCATCGAAGGCTCCGGTGAGAGAAAAGATTCAGACCTGCCGCGGCACGACGCGCGACGCCGCCTCCTTGGCGTTGCGGCGGGCGGTGTCGATGTCGTCGGCATGCGCCAGCGCCACGCCCATGCGCCGCTTGACGAAGCTTTCGGGCTTGCCGAACAGGCGAACGTCGGTTCCGGGCACCGCCAGGGCTTCGGCCACGCCGTCGAAGACGATGCCGGCGGCATCCACGCCCCCATAAATCACGGCGCTGGCGCCCGGGCTCTTGAGCGTCGTGTCCACGGGCAGGCCGAGGATGGCGCGCGCGTGCAGCTCGAACTCGTTCTGCCACTGCGTCGCCATGGTCACCATGCCGGTGTCGTGGGGGCGGGGGCTGACTTCGCTGAACCACACATCGTCGCCCTTCACGAACAGTTCGACGCCGAAAAGCCCTTGCCCGCCCAGGTCGGACGTGACCGCCTGCGCGATCTGCCGGGCCTTGTCCAGCGCGGCGGACGCCATCGGATGCGGCTGCCAGCTCTCGACGTAATCGCCGCCGACCTGCACATGGCCGATGGGTTCGCAGAAATGGGTCTGCACGGCGCCCGCTGCATCCCTCGCACGGACGGTGAGCAAGGTGATTTCGTAGTCGAAATCGATGAAGCCCTCGACGATCACGCGCCCGTGGCTCACTCGGCCTCCCGCCATGGCGTGGTCCCAGGCCTTCTGCACGTCGGCAGGGCCGTCGATCTTGCTCTGGCCCTTGCCCGAACTGCTCATCACCGGCTTGACGATGCACGGGTAGCCGATGCCGCCGTCGATCGCGGCCTGCAGTTCGGCCAGCGAATCGCAGAAGCGATAGGGGCTGGTGGCGAGTCCCAAGGTCTCCGCGGCCAGACGGCGGATGCCTTCGCGGTCCATGGTGAGGCGCGCGGCTCGCGCGGTCGGAATCACCTGAACCACGCCCGCGTCTTCGAGTTGCTGCAGCATGGGCGTGGCGATGGCTTCGATTTCCGGCACCACCCACTGGGGGCGCTCGGCCTCGATCAGCGACTTGAGCTGGATCGGGTCGCTCATCGTGATGGTTCGCGCATGGTGCGCCACCTGCTGGCCGGGCGCATGGTCGTAGCGATCGACGGCGATCGTCTCGACGCCGAGTCGCTGGAACGCAATCAGCACCTCCTTGCCGAGTTCGCCAGAGCCGAGCAACATGATGCGGGTGGCTTGGGGGGAACGGGGCGTGCCGAGAGTGGTCATGGGATCGATTCCGTCGCGTGGCTGGTCAACGCGGCACTTTAATCGACCATCGCGTCCGTGCGCCTGTCAAAGGGTGCGAGGCGAGTCCGCCTGCAGGCCTCCCGCACAATCTTCCATTTCACTTGAAGGAGCGAGTTCAATGGACATCCAGACAGTCGGCATCGTCGGCGCAGGCACGATGGGCAACGGCATTGCGCAGGCTTGCGCGGTCGCGGGCGTGAAGGTGGTCATGGTCGACATTTCGCAGGACGCGGTCGACCGGGGCCTGGCAACGGTGGCGGGCAGCCTCGACCGGCTGATCAAGAAAGACAAGCTCACGGTGGCGCAGAAAGACGCGGCCCTGGCGCTGATCAAGGGCTCGACCGACTATGCCGACCTGAAGGCCGCGCCGTTGGTGATCGAGGCCGCCACCGAGAGCCAGGAGCTCAAGCGGAAGATCCTGAAACAGCTCGACGGCCTGCTCGCACCCGAGGGCATCATCGCGTCGAACACCTCGTCGATCTCCATCACGCAGCTCGCCGCCGCGACATCGCGGCCCGACCGCTTCATCGGCATGCACTTCTTCAACCCGGTGCCGATGATGGCGCTGGTCGAGATCATCCGCGGCTACCTCACGAGCGACGCGACGCACGATGCCGTGAAAGCACTCGCCGAAAAGCTCGGCAAGTCGCCCATCACCGTGAAGAACGCGCCGGGCTTCGTGGTCAACCGCATCCTGGTGCCGATGATCAACGAGGCCTTCTTCGTGCTCGCGGAAGGCCTCGCCACCGCCGAGGACATCGACGCGGGCATGAAGCTCGGCTGCAACCAGCCGATCGGCCCGCTGGCCCTGGCCGACATGATCGGCCTGGACGTCTGCCTGGCCGTGATGGAGGTGTACCTCGAACAGTTCGGCGACTCCAAGTACCGGCCCTGCCCGCTGCTCAAGGAAATGGTCGCCGCAGGCCAGCTCGGCCGCAAGACGAAGCGCGGCGTGTACGCCTACTGAACCGGACCCCCCGCCATGACTGCCACGCCCACCACGCCACCGCCCGAAGGCTGCATCGACACCCAGGTGCTCGACCATGTGCTGCTCATCGGCATCAACCGTCCGGCCAAGCGCAACGGGTGGACGCCCAGCATGTTCCGCCAGTTGGCCGAGGCCTACACGCGGCTCGACGACGACCCGGCCTTGCGCGTGGGCGTGCTGCACGCGTTCGGCGACCACTTCACCGCAGGGCTGGACCTGCCGGCGGTGGCCGACTACATGAAGCGCGGCGAAAAGGCCGTGCCGCTGGGGCTGGTCGAGCCGCACGATTTCGGCCTTGCCGGCTATCGCCGCCGAACCAAGCCGATGGTGGTGGCGGTGAAGGGCATCTGCTTCACGGTCGGCATCGAACTCATGCTGGGCGCCGACATCGTGGTGGCTGCGGACAACTGCCGCTTCTCGCAGATGGAAGTGCAGCGCGGCATCATGGCAACCGGCGGCGCCACGCTGCGCATGGCCGAACGCGCCGGCCTTGGCAACGCCATGCTGCACCTGCTCACGGCCGACGAGTTCGGGAGCGCCGAAGCCTACAGGCTCAACTTCGTGCAACGCGTGATGCCGGCGGGCCAGGAGCTCGACGAAGCCCTGCGCATTGCGCAGCGCATCGCGGCACAGGCACCGCTCGCGGTGGTCGCGACGCGGCTCAACGTGTTGAAGGCGATCGAGCAAGGGCCGCTCGCGGCAGTCGAAGAATTCATTCCGGTCCAGCAGCGCCTGGCACAAAGCGAGGATGCGGCCGAAGGCGTGCGTTCGTTCATCGAAAAGCGGCCGGCGCGCTTCAGCGGGAAGTGATCCGTCGCAAGCCAGCTCTCTCGATTAGATTGCGTACAATTTAATTGAGAGCTATACTTTCATCCATGCCAACATCGCACAGAACTGACGACCTGCTCAAGCTCGACAACCAGCTGTGCTTCGCCGTGTATTCCGCTTCGCTGGCAATGACCCGTCTTTACAAGCCGCTGCTCGACAAGCTGAAGCTCACCTACCCGCAGTACCTGGTCATGCTCGTCTTGTGGGAACAGGAGGGCGTGATGGTGTCCGAGCTCGGCGAGCGTCTTTCGCTGGATTCCGGCACGCTCACCCCGCTGCTCAAGCGCCTCGAGGCCAACGGCCTCGTGGCCCGCATCCGCGACGTGGCCGACGAGCGGCGCGTGCGCATCAGCCTCACAGCGGCCGGGCGCAGACTCAAGTCGCGTGCCGCCGGCGTGCCCCACTGCCTTCTTGCGGCCACCGAGTGTTCGGTGGCCGATCTCGTCTCCCTCACACAGCAGATCCAGGCGCTGCGCGACCGGGTCCGAGCCGCTGCGTAGCCATCCGACTTTTTCCCCGCGCTTCGCCTCCGCGCGAAGCTATTTCCCCCACCCACCGAAAGGAACCTCCATGGCCAAGAAACTCGACAAGGTGCTCTACACCGCCGAAAGCCACACCACCGGCGGCCGCGACGGCGGCGCTGGCAAGTCCAGCGATGCTGCGCTCGACGTCAAGCTCAACCCGCCCGGCTCCGGCAAGGCCGGCACCAACCCCGAGCAGCTGTTCGCGGTCGGCTACTCGGCCTGCTTCATCGGCGCCATGAAGGCCGTCGGCCCCAAGATCAACGTCAAGGTGCCTGAAGATGTGGCGATCGACGCCAAGGTCTCGCTCGGCCCGACGGACGCCGGCGCCGCCTATGGCATCTCCGTCAAGCTCTCCATCAGCCTGCCGGGCCTCGACGCCGAGCAGAAGAAGAAGCTCGTCGATACGGCGCACCAGGTGTGCCCGTATTCGAACGCGACGCGCGGCAACATCGACGTCGATCTCGAGATCGTCTGACCGAGCGCGCCACGAGGCGCCCGGCCCCCGGAAGCGTCGCCCACGCGACGCCCCGGGGGCTTTTTTTCATGCGCCAGTCGCTCGCCTGCGCTAAGGTCTTCTCCATGAACACCACCGACCTCCTGGTCCGCAAGGACGAGCTCGCAGTTTCCAAGCTGCGCACCCTCCCCGACACGCCGCTGGCCGCGGGCCAGGTTCGCGTGCGCATCGAGCACTTCGCGCTCACCTCGAACAACATCACCTATGCCGCGTTCGGCGACGCCATGGGTTACTGGCGGTTCTTTCCCACCGGCGAAGACGGCTGGGGCTCGATCCCGGTCTGGGGCTTCGGCTCGGTGGTGCAGTCGCAGCACCCGGGCGTGGCCGTGGGCGAGCGGCTCTACGGCTACTTTCCGATGGCGTCCAGCACCGTGCTGACGCCCGACCGGCTGTCCATCGCGCGCTTCACCGACGCGGCGCCGCACCGGGCCGAACTGCCGGCGGTCTACAACCAGTACTTCCGCAGCGCCAGCGACCCGCTCTACCGCGAGGACACCGAGGCGCTCCAGATGCTGCTGCGCCCGCTCTTCATCACCTCGTGGCTGATCGACGATTTCTTCGAGGACAACGACTTCTTCGGCACCCGGCCCGGCGTCGCGCTGCTGTCGAGTGCGTCGAGCAAGACGGCCTACGGCACTGCCTTTCAACTGCACCAGCGGCCCGGCATCGAGGTGGTCGGCCTCACCTCGGCCGCCAACAAGGCCTTCTGCGAGAGCCTGGGCTGCTACCACCGCGTGCTGGCCTACGAAGAGCTCGATCGCATCGCGGCCGATGCACCCTGCGTCTACATCGACTTCGCCGGCAACGCCGCGCTGCGCCGCGCGATCCACACGCGCTTCACCCAACTGGCCTACAGCTGTTCGATCGGCGGCACGCACGTCGACCAGTTGGCCGCGGCCGGCAGCGGCAAGGACCTCCCCGGCCCACGCGCGACACTGTTCTTCGCGCCGGCGCAGATCAGGAAGCGCAGCGAGGAATGGGGCGCCGACGAGTTCGGACGCCGCATGGCCGAGGCGTGGCACACCTTCGTCGAACACGTCTCGCGCTCGGCCGCGCCGTGGCTGGTCGCGCAGCAGCACGACGGCCCGGCCGCGATGCAGGCCGCCTATGCGCAGGTGCTGGCCGGCAAAGGCGACCCGCGCGCGGGGCACGTGCTGTCGCTCGCTCGCGGCTGAGGGTCGAGCGCACTGCGGCGGCCCCACAAGGCCGACAATGCCGGTGTGGCTCCAACATACTCCTCCAACGATTCTTCCGACGCGACGGCGTCCGGCCATCCCTACGAAGCCCTCACGCCGGACGTGGTGCTCGACGCACTGGCCGCGCTTGGGCTGTACGGCGACGGGCGCCTCACGGCATTGAACTCGTACGAGAACCGCGTCTACCAGGTGCACCTCGAGGACCGCAGCGCGGTGGTGGTCAAGTTCTACCGTCCCGGCCGCTGGACGGAGGCGCAGATCGACGAGGAGCATGCCTTCTCGCTCGAACTGACCACGGCCGAAGTACCCGCCGTCGCGCCGCTGGCGCTGAATGGCGCCACCTTGCACCGCCACGCCGGCTTCGAATTCAGCGTGAGCCCCTACCGCGGCGGCCGGGCGCCCGAGTTGGACGATTTCGAAGTGCTCGAATGGGTCGGCCGCTTTCTTGCACGCATCCATGCCGTCGGAGCGACGCGCCCGTTCGTCGCCCGCCCGGCACTCAACCTGCAGACCTTCGGCATCGACTCGCGCGACTGGCTGCTCGGCCACGAGATGGTGCCGCTCGATGTGCAGCGCGAGTGGGAAAAGGCCTGCAACGAGGCCTTCGAGTTGATCGAAGCCACTGCGCTCGGCAAGTCGTCCGCCGGCCACGGCCTCAAGCCGCTGCGTCTGCATGGCGACGTGCACCCGGGCAACATCCTGTGGACACCGACAGACCGGCCCGGCGGCGGCCCGCACTTCGTCGATCTGGACGACGCGCGCACCGGCTTCGCCGTGCAGGACCTGTGGATGCTGCTCTCGGGCGACCGCAGGGAGCGCACCTCGCAGCTGAGCGGCCTGCTCGACGGCTACGAGCAGTTCAAGAGCTTCGATCGCCGCGAGCTCGTATTGATCGAGCCGTTGCGCACGCTGCGGCTGATCCATTACAGCGCCTGGCTGGCGCGCCGCTGGCGCGACCCGATCTTTCCGATCAACTTTCCCTGGTTCGGTTCGAGCGACTACTGGAAAGGGCAGATCCAGATGCTGCAAGACCAGTGCGAGTCGATGGCCGAGGAGCCGCTTTCGGCTTGACGTTCGGCGGTGTCCTGAGCCTTGCGCGGCCGGTGGCATTCTTTCGTCCCATGGACAGTCCGCCCGGCAAGCAGTGCGGGCTGTGCCGGCTTCACTGCGGTGGCCCTTCGGGCTTCCTTGCGGTACTCGCCTTTCGCGGGGTCTCGCAGAACTCGCCTTCGGCTCAGACAGCTGCGAGCCCTTATCCGCGAAAGGCTCCGTTCCTCAGCGCCGCAGAGGCGCCTGCACAGCCCGCACTGCCC
>JAHJOG010000213.1 GCA_018820395.1 Gammaproteobacteria bacterium
CTTCGAGCGCCTGGATCAACGCACTGAACGCCGGCTGCGACAAGTGGCAGAGCTGGGCTGCACGCGTGAAGTTGCGTTGCTCGGCCAGCGCCACGAAGCCGCGCAGGTGCCGGGTCGACAGGTCGGCTGCTCGCATGATCCGGATCCTGGATGAATCGGTGGGAGCGTTCGATTCTACGGATGGGAAGGCAAGGGACGCACACGTCAGCCGCAGGGTCGGTCATGTGGCGATCATGCAAATGTCTTTGGAGCGGTCTATGCTCGACGCAGAAATCGGTCGCACGCTGCTCGCTGCTCTCAACCGATCTTCCGCACTTCCGTTCTTCCATCAGCTCTCGGATATTTCACCATGCGCATGCACACCCTCGGCCGCACCGGCCTTTTCGTTTCCGAACTCTGTCTGGGCACCATGACCTTCGGTGGGACCGAGGGAATGTGGAAGACCATCGGCTCGGTCCAGCAATCCGACGCCGAAACCCTGATCGGCACCGCGCTGGACGCCGGCATCAACTTCATCGACACGGCCAACGTCTATTCGGGCGGCATGTCGGAGCAGATCACCGGGCAGGCGCTCAAGAACCTCAAGGTTCCGCGCGACCAGGTGGTCGTCGCGACCAAGGTCTTCGGCGAAACGGGGAGCGGGCCCAACTCCCGCGGCGCGACCCGCAGCCACATCCTCGACAGCGTGAAGGCCAGCCTGTCGCGGCTCCAGCTCGACCACATCGACCTCTACCAGATCCACGGCTTCGACCCTGCCACGCCGATCGAGGAAACGATGCGCGCGCTCGACCAGCTGGTGCGCCACGGACATGTGCGCTATGTGGGCATCTCGAACTGGGCGGCGTGGCAGATCGTCAAGGCGCTGGGCATCGCCGAGCGTTTGGGTCTCGCGCGCTTCGAGTCGCTGCAGGCCTACTACACCGTCGCAGGACGTGATCTGGAGCGCGAACTGATCCCGATGCTGCAAAGCGAAGGTCTGGGTCTGATGGTCTGGAGCCCGCTGGCCGGCGGGCTGCTCAGCGGCAAGTACGGTCGCGACCAGCAAGGCGAGGCCGGCAGCCGGCGCGCGAGTTTCGACTTCCCGCCCGTCGACAAGGAGCGCGCCTACGACTGCATCGATGCCATGCGTCCGATCGCCGAGGCGCACAAGGTGTCGGTGGCGCAGGTGGCGCTCGCGTGGCTGCTGCACCAGCCGCGCGTCACGAGCGTGATCATCGGCGCCAAGCGGCCTGAGCAACTCGCCGACAACTTGGCGGCCACCGAGCTCCGGCTCAGCGCCGACGAGCTGGCCCGGCTCGACGACGCCAGCCGGCTGCCCGCCGAATACCCGGGATGGATGCTGGAGCGCCAGGGCGAAGCCCGGCGCAAGCAGTTGGCCGGCGGCTAGGGCTGTCGTGGCGCCGGAGTGGCGCCGGGTGAGGACGGGCTCGACAACGCCAGCACGTGTTCCTGATGGCGCTCGAATTCGTTCGAGCCGGCCGCGAAGTCCCAGCGCTCGACCGTGCATTGCCGGGCAGAGGGCGTCGATGCCAACGACGGGTGGCGGATCAGGTTGACCGAATTGGGTGCGCCCGCACGCACCCGCGACGACGTTGCCGTGCCTGCCTGAATGCACCAGACGCATTGCGGCACGCCGGCGGTTTCGGGTCCGAGCGGCATGACGTAGGGCAGGTGGATGTGACCGCCCAGGACCAGGTCCGCGCCCGCCTGCGCCCAGCGCTTCACGGCTTGCTCTCGGCCATGCAGCAGGTTGGACTGGTCTTCGGTGCGCGTCACCGCCACCGGCTGATGCACCACCACCAGCTTGAGTTGTCCGTCGCGGGCCTGCTCGAGGCGCGATGCCACGCGGTCGACCTGTGCCTGCGAGACTTCGCCGTCCGCATGCCGATACCAGCGAGTAGTGTTCACGCCGATCGCAAGCCAACCCGGCAAGTCGACCGTGGGTTCGAGTTCGTTGCCGAAGGCGCGGCGGTAGCGTCCATAGGGCGAGAAGAGCCGTGCGGCGAGGGCGAACAGCGGAATGTCGTGGTTGCCCGGGATGATCACCCTGGCGTCGATCCCCAGCCGCTTGACGAAGGCGCACGCGCGGTCGAACTGCACCTGCGTCGCGCGCTGCGTGATGTCGCCCGAGAGTACCAGCAGCTCGGGCTTTTCATTGACGACCAGGCGTTCGAGTGCCGCCACCACGTCCTCCTGCTCGGTGCCGAAGTGGGTGTCCGACACCTGCAGCATGCAGCTCATGCGCGCGCCTCGGGGTCGGTGTGTTCAGGCTTCACCAGCCAGAGCGGCTTGGGGCCGACACGGAAGTGCAGTGGCATGTCCATCCATTCGATCTCGCCGTCCGCGGCCACCTTGGCGCGGCGCTTGCGGCGCTTGCGCGCGAAGTCCAGCGTGATGGATTTGAAGGTCAGGCTCGTGATGTCTTTCGCGCCGCTCAGCCGGCCGACGGCGCCGCGCGTCATCAGCCACAACATCGAGAAGAAGCCCACGGGCTTGAGCGCGATGGCTGCGAGTTCGCCTTCGTCGAGAGCCTCGGCCTCGGGCATGCCCAGCTGTTCGAATTGCAGCGCGTTGTTGCCGACGAAAAGCGTCGGCGTACGGAGATTCCATTCACGCCCACGCCAGTCCACGCGAAGGTCCCACAGCGGATGCTGGCCGAGCAGCAGCGTGCTCAGCGCGGCGACGAGCGCGATCCGGCGGCTGCGCCCATAACGCGACTTGAACGCCTCGCGCTCCTCGAGCAGCTTGGCGTAGAGGCCGACGCTGGCGTTCACGAGAAAGAGCCGCTCGTTGACCATCCCGACCTGCACGGGTTGCGGCTGCGACGCGATCAGTGCGGCCAGCGCCTCGCCGGTGTCCGACGAAATGCCGTGCGTGCGGCTGAAGTAGTTGAAGGTGCCCTGCGGCAGCACGCCGAACGCGCAGCCCGCTTCGACCACATGCTGCGCCACGGCGTTGATGGTTCCGTCGCCGCCAGCGACCACGACCACGCCGCCTTCCGCTTGGGCCCGCTCCACCGCTTCGCGCGCCCGTTCGTGCAGGTCGGATGCTTTCTCGACGGTCAGAATTTCATAGCGACGGTTGGCGGCCTTGCACGTTTCGTCGATGGTCGCTCGCACCGCGTCGGCACCGCCTCGCCCGGAGCGGACGTTGAAGACGATGAAGAGAGGCGGTGGCGACGCCAGTCGGGGTTCATTCATGCGAGGCTCCATGGGATGGGGCGGGCGTGCGGTCGGCGGCATCGGCCCGTCGGCGCGCCGCGAGCCGATGCGTTTCACCGATGGCGACCACGAAGAATTCGTGGTCTGCAACGCCATGCCGGTTGCGCAATTCGGCAAGCCGGCGCGGCGGTTCGTCGAGCGCCTCGTCGGTGAGTTCGAAGGTGCCCCAGTGCATGCCCAGCGATCGTTTGGCGCCGAGGTCGGCGTGGATCTGCAGGGCCTGCTCGACGTTGACGTGCTGGTCGCCCATGAACCAGCGTGGCTCGTAGGCGCCGATCGGGATCAGGCCCATGTCGAAGCCGCCGCCGCGCTCCGGCGTCTGCCGCTCGCGGAAATGCGCCCGGATGTCGGTGAAGTCGCGCGAGTAGCCGGTGTCGCCAGCAAAGAGCAGGTGGCAGTCGTCGGCCAGCACGGCGTAGCCGCCCCACAGCGTGGAAAGCGCGTCGCCCACGCTGCGCGACGACCAGTGCTGCGCGGGAACGAGCGTCACTTCGGCCTCGCCCTTGGGCGTGCGCACGGTGTGGTGCTTCCACCAATCCAGCTCGACCGTGTGGCGGATGCCGCGCTTGGCGAGCCAGCGTTTCAGACCGAGCGGCACGACGAAGAGCGGCGCGCCGCCAGCCTGCCGGTTCAGCGCGTCGACCGATCCCGCGTCGAGGTGGTCATAGTGGTTGTGCGAGATCAGCACCAGGTCGACGTGCGGCAATTCCTCCAGCGCGATGCCCGGAGGCACATGGCGCTTGGGCCCGACCCACGACAGCGGCGATGCGCGCAGCGAGAACATCGGGTCGGTGAGCACGGTGAGTCCGCCCAGTTGCGCCATGAGCGTGGCATGGCCGATCCAGGTCACCGCCGGCGCCATGTCGGTGCCGGCCGCCGCGTTGGCGTGCAGCCACGCGAGTTCCGGAGCGACGCGCGGCGTGGGCACGAGAGGCCGCGGCGGAAGCCCCTTGCGGGCTGCTTGCCGACGCCACCTCAACACCTCGCCGAGGCTCTTGGGCTTGAACTCCTGGTAGTTGTTCTGGAAGCCCTTGGCGCGATGGTGCGGCGGGCGGTGGTCGGCGTCGGATGTGTCCATTTGAAATCGCAGCACAGGGCGGTCGTAGTATCGTCGGTGCCTTCAAATCCCCCCAACCTCAGAGGACACATGGCGAACAAGATCTACCCCTCCGCCGATGCAGCGCTCAAGGGCGTCGTCGCCGACGGACAGACCCTGGCCGTCGGCGGCTTCGGCCTTTGCGGCATCCCCGAAGCGCTGATCGATGCCCTGCACGACAGCGGCGTGAAAAACCTGACCTGCATCTCGAACAACGCCGGCGTCGACGGCTTCGGCCTGGGCAAGCTGCTCGGCACGCGGCAGATCAAGAAGATGGTCGCGAGCTACGTGGGCGAGAACAAGGAGTTCGAGCGCCAGTACCTGGCCGGCGAACTCGAACTCGAATTCACGCCGCAGGGCACGCTCGCCGAAAAGCTCCGGGCCGGCGGCGCCGGCATTCCGGCTTTCTTTACCAAGACCGGCGTCGGCACGCAGGTGGCCGAGGGCAAGGAGCTGCGCGAGTTCGATGGCGAAACGTACGTGATGGAACGCTCGCTGGTGCCCGACGTGGCGCTGGTCAAGGCCGACGTCGCCGACACCTCCGGCAATCTGCGCTTTCGTCTCACGGCGCGCAACTTCAACCCGGCCGCGGCGATGGCCGGCAAGGTCTGCATCGTCGAGGTCGAGAAGATCGTCGAACTGGGCGAACTCGAGCCCGACGACATCCACCTGCCGGGCATCTACGTGCA
>JAHJOG010000214.1 GCA_018820395.1 Gammaproteobacteria bacterium
CGACGCGCGGCTCACGCTGGTGATCTACATGGGCGTGGCGAGCTGCGCCGCGATCCAGCAAGAGCTGCTGCACGGCCTTTCCGGCGACACGCCGGTGGCTGTGATTCAGCACGCGAGCCTTGCGCAGCAGCGCAATGTCGTCAGCACGCTGTCGCGCATGGCGCGCGACATCGCCGACGCCGGATTGGGCAGCCCGGCCGTCATCGTGGTGGGCGACGTGCTGCGCGGCATGGCGGCGATACCGCAGTCGCAATCCGGGTCGCAGCCGGCGCGCGACGCCTATTTCGGCACCTGAGGGCGGCATAGAATCCTGCGGGCCCGGCATCACGGGCCGGAGGAGGAAGCGATGCTGGATCTCGACAAACTCAACGAGTTCACCGAAAGCCACGGCGAACTGCGCCGCGGCAAGGGCCTGGTCACAGGCACGGTGGCGCTGTCATTGGCCATCCTGTGCTTTCTCGGGGTGCTGGTCTTCCACTTTCCGCAGTACCTCAGCACGCCCGAACTGCGGCGCAGCTACAACGTCGACCTGATGCGCATGATCCTGCTGGCCGCGCTGGTGATCTCAGGCGGGCTGGCGCTGGTCAACATCGTGTTCAACCGCTCGCGCTGGCTGTCGTCCTTCGCCTTTCTGCTGGTGGTGCTGGCCGCGCTCCTGGGCGGTCACAAGGTGCCGGTGAACGACTTCGCGGACCACACCCCCTACATCGGGCTCGACTGGTTCATCCTCGACCTGCTCGGCTCGTCGCTGATCTTCATCTTCATCGAGAAGCTCTTCGCGCACCGCCGCGACCAGCCGGTGTTCCGTGCCGAGTGGCAGACCGACTTCCACCATTTCGTGGTCAATCACATGATCGTCGGCTTCGTGCTGCTGGCGACCAACCTGCTGGTGCACAAGCTCTTCGGCTGGGCCGGCAACGACGGCATTCGCGGCTGGGTGGCCGGGCTGCCCTTCTGGGCCGGCGTACTGCTCATCATTCTGGTGGCCGACGTGGTGCAGTACTGGACGCACCGCGCCTACCACGAGGTCCCGCTGCTCTGGCGGCTGCACGCGGTGCACCACAGCGTGAAGAGCATGGACTGGATCGCCGGGTCGCGGCAGCACATCCTCGAACTGCTGATCACCCGCACGCTGGTGCTCGCGCCGATCTACGTGCTCGGCTTCAGCAAGGAAGTGATCGACGCCTACATCGTGGTGGTGGGCTTCCAGGCGGTGTTCAATCACTGCAACGTGAGCGTGCGGCTGGGGCCGCTGCGCTATCTGATCGTCACGCCCAACTTTCATCACTGGCACCACAGCCAGGACGACGAAGCCATCGACCGGAACTACGCAGCGCACTACGCCTTTCTCGACTACCTCTTCGGCACCGCTGTGAAATCGACCCGGCTCTGGCCGGAACGCTACGGCGTGGTGGGTGACTACGTGCCCAACGGCTTCTTCAAGCAGCTGAAGTTCCCGTTCGTCTGGAAGGGCTGATGCGCGGGAGCCCGGCCGCGTGAGCGACTTCGACGCCATTGTCATCGGCGCCGGCGCGGCCGGGCTGTTCTGCGCCGGGCAGGCCGGGCAGCTCGGGCTGCGCGTGCTTCTGGTCGACCATTCCGAGCGCATCGCCGAGAAGATCCGCATCTCCGGCGGCGGCCGCGCGAACTTCACCAACCGCGACCTCGACGTTCGCGCCCCGCAGCGCCATTTCATCGGCGACAACCCGAACTTCTGCCGCTCGGCGCTGTCGCGCTACACCCCTGCGCAGTTCATCGCCCTGGTCGAGCGGCACGGCATCGCCTATCACGAGAAGCACAAGGGCCAGCTCTTCTGCGACGGGCCCTCGCAGCAGATCATCGACATGCTGCTTGCCGAATGCGCCGCGGGCTCGGTAACGCACTGGCAGCCCTGCCGCGTTGACGCCATCTCGCGCACCGCCGACTCGACCTTTCACGTCGACACCTCCCGCGGCACGGCGCGCGCGCCCCGGGTCGTCATCGCCACCGGCGGTCTTTCGATCCCGCAGATCGGTGCCAGCGACTTCGGCTACCGCGTCGCCGCGCAGTTCGGCCTGCGGGTGGTCGCGCCGCGGCCGGCGCTGGTGCCGCTCACCTTCGGCGGCGACGCCTGGGCGCCCTACGCCGGGCTCGCAGGCCTCGCGCTGCCGGTGCGGATCCAGACCGGCGAGAAGAAGACTCGCATGGCCTTTCTCGAAGACCTGCTCTTCACGCACCGGGGCCTCTCGGGGCCAGCGGTGCTCCAGATCTCGAGCTATTGGCGGGCTGGCGCGCCCATCACCATCGACTTCGCGCCCGACACGGAAATCCACGACGCACTCGTCTCGGCCAAGCAGCGCTCGCGCAAGCTCACGGCGAACGAATTGGCCACCCTCGTGCCATCGCGGCTCGCCGATGCGTGGGTCGGGCAGCTCCCGAGCCTGCAGCGGCCCATCAACGAAGCGCCGGACCGCGCCCTGGCCGAACTGGCCGAGCGTGTGGCGCGCTGGCAGATCACACCGTCCGGCTCGGAAGGCTACAAGAAGGCCGAAGTCACCGCCGGCGGCGTCGACACGCGCGACCTGTCGTCGCAGACTCTCGAATCGACCCAGCGCGGCCTCTATTTCATCGGCGAGGTGGTCGACGTGACCGGGTGGCTGGGCGGCTACAACTTCCAGTGGGCCTGGGCGAGTGCGCACGCCTGCGCGCAGGCCATGGCTGCCGGTCACACGCCCGCGCTATAATCTCGGGCTAACTTTGGCTTCCCCTCAGCGGCCACTCCGATTTTCAAGTTGAGGACCCCCGGCCCGGGGCCCGATCTTCCCCGGCCAAATTCAAATCAACCGACCTGTCAATGACCACCATTCGCGTAAAAGAAAACGAGCCCTTCGACGTCGCGCTGCGCCGCTTCAAGCGCACCATCGAAAAGCTTGGCCTGCTGACCGACCTGCGGGCCCGCGAGTTCTACGAAAAGCCCACCGCCGAGCGCAAGCGCAAGAAGGCAGCCGCCGTCAAGCGCCACTACAAGCGCGTGCGCAGCATGCAGCTCCCCAAGAAGCTCTACTGAAGCCGAGCTTCTGGCGGTGTGGGCCCCGGCCCCGCCGCCGACCTTTCGAGGCCATGGCTTTCAAGGCCACTGCCATTCCAAGCCGCGCCAGGGACACCTGACGCGGCTTTCGCCTTTAGGCTTTCCAGACCTTTCTTCACCGCACGAGGACTCCCGCCATGACGCTCAAGGAACAGATCACCGAAGACATGAAGACCGCCATGCGCGCCAAGGATTCCGAGCGGCTCGGCACCATCCGGCTGCTGCTGGCGGCACTCAAGCAGAAGGAAGTCGACGAACGCATCGAACTCGACGACGCCATGGTCGTCGGCATCGTCGACCGCATGATCAAGCAGCGCAAGGACTCGGTCGCCGCCTTCACGCAAGGCGGCCGCCAGGACCTGGCCGACAAGGAGTCGGCCGAGATCAAGGTGCTGGAGGCCTACCTGCCGCAGCGCATGGGTGCCGACGAGATCGCGGCCGAAGTCCAGCGAATCGTCGCCGAGACCGGCGCCAAGGGGCCGGGCGACATGGGCAAGGTCATGGGTGTCGTCAAGGCGCGCCTGGCGGGCAAGGCGGACATGGGGCAAGTCAGCGCCGCGGTCAAGGAAGCGCTCACGCCACGCTGAGCGGCAATCGCTGACCGGTCGGGGCGTCAACCCGTTCCGCTAGCGCGCTGCATGCCGACGGCGCTGCTGCTCCCACTGCTGCTCCCGCTTTTGCTTTCGCTATCGACGTCGCTGTCGATGGCATCGAACAGGGCCTTTCGGCCGTACTCGCCTTCGATCTCTAGATACGCGGATTCATCGATGTCTTCGACCACGCACGCCTGATCCGTCGCGCTGTCCGCCGGCAGCGAAAATCTGCGCATGGCAGCCTTTGCCGGCGCCCAGCGCGCGACGATCACTTCCAAACCGCGGATCTGCTTCTCGAAGGCCCGCTTCAGGTTCATCGCAACGACCTTCGTCAAGTCATTCATGAACTCGATGTGAACGGTCCCCTCAGCCTGGTTGTGGAGGATGAAGTTCAATAACTGGAGAAGCCCGGCCCCTTCGCCAAGCGCAGCTTCGTCGGCGTGGAAGATTGCCAGCTGGTGCGTCTTGCGGTCATAGGACCAGATGCTGAGCAAGCGCGGCACTGCGGGCACGAAGTAAGGGAGGGACGACAGGTCGACCCGTGTCAGCAGTCGGTCCGGGCAAGCCATGAAGTTGCTCATGCTCAGGGTAGTCAGGACTCTCAAGCCCCTGTCGAGTGCCTCGGCAGGCTGCAGCCGCAACATGATCGATTCATCGAGGGTCCATTTGCTCAAGACGTGCTGCTTGTGGTCTTGCACCTTCACATGGATCAGACCACTCGTCAGCCCTTTCGGCTCGGAGTCGATTTTGCAAGGCCCGAGATTTGCGTTCAGGACCTCTTTGACGGCCTCGAGAATTCGCTCATGCCCGCTTTGGTGCTCGTCGCTATCGTCGCGCACGGTGTCCAGCGAGACCGTCAACACCGGCCCCTGCTTTCGCCAAACCATGTGAAGCCCTTCGCGTTTGAGGCAAATGGTCAGCCAGCGCACGAAGTCGGCTGCGCGGGCTATCGCGATTCTTCGAACGATTTGGGCTACCTTTTCACTGCGCGGAAGGTATGTGAAAAGTGCGACATCCGAGAGCCGGTCGTGAATCGTCAAAAGGTAGGCATCGTTCACGCGCCGGTCCGCCGGCAGCACACCCAGGCCAACGGATCCGGGCTTATCGCTCGAGGGTCTCAGCACGAGGATGGCAAACTTTTCGCGCTCGAGTTGAACCACCGGAGTTGGCCATCCCGAGACGGACTTGCGCTTGCTCTTGCTCGCACCCGGCGCGACAAATTGCGCCTGTTCGCCGCTCGCGCGCTTAAGGCTCTTGCACGCTCCGTCCGCATTGAAGGCGCAGACGATGGGCAACAGGTCTCGGGCCGTCATGTCAACGTCTTGCGGGCTCGCTTCCTTGCTTTTCGAAGGCAGGTCGCCCGTGGACTCCTCCTGGTCCTCCATCAATTGCGACCGGGATCGAGCGTCTTGCGTGATTTTCAACTGCCACGCCCCCAGCTTCGAATAGCTGAAACGCGCTGCAAGGCCGCGCCGGCCGGGCATCATCTCGACGCCCCATTGGGCGAGCTCGTCCACGAGCCGTGCCTCGAGCTTGGAGTCGTCGGAGCCGATGAGTTGCGCCCGCAGCAAGGTCGCCACGTTTTTCTGAGCACGCTTGGGAGGCAGCCAAGGCGCGAGCTTCGCCGCTTTGCAAAGATCGCCGAGCGTCGCCTGAAAGTCCAAAGGAAAACATGCCAGCAAGACGCGCGGCACGGGCGGCGACCAGTCTTCGATGCAGAGCACCACAGATTCGGCAAGACTCGAAACCACGACCTCCAGACCGTCGAAGGCTTGAATCGGGTCGCCCTGGTTTGCCAGATAGAACGCGATGAACTCGCCAGGATCGAGCGGAACCTGAATGCGCACTTGTCACTCCCTTCAACGAACAATGCGCATCGACTATCGCAAACTACCGCGGGGCTCGCGCGTCCGAACCATGACCATCTTGCGACCGCCCGCTCCCCGGCGTCGGAAGAAGAGCGGTCGTGGAAAGAAAGTCCGGCCGCAGCTCAGCTGCCGGCCACCTTCATGCGGTTGACCAGCACCGAGCCCGTGGCCTTGGCACCGTAGTTGTAGACATCGGCGCCGATGGCGTCGATGCCCATCAGCATGTTCTTGAGGTTGCCGGCGATGGTGATCTCTTCGACCGGAAACGCGATCTTTCCGTTCTGCACCCAGAAGCCGCTCGCGCCCCGCGAGTAGTCGCCGGTCACGTAGTTCACGCCCTGCCCCATCAGCTCGATGACGAACAGGCCGGTGCCGAGCTTGGCGAGCATGGCGTCGAGGTCGTCGCTTGCCGCGGTCTGGCGCGAACTCAGCGTGAGGTTGTGCGAGCCGCCGGCATTGCCGGTGGTCTTCATGCCCAGCTTGCGCGCCGAATAGGTGCTGAGAAAGTAGCCCTCGAGCCGGCCGCCGGCGACCACCTTCCGCTTGCGCGTGATCACGCCTTCGTCGTCGAAGGGCGAACTGCCCTTGCCGCGCGGCACGTAGGGGTCTTCGTCCACGTCGACGTGGCTCGGCAGCACCTGCTTGCCGAGCGAATCCAGCAAGAAGGTGCTCTTGCGGTAGAGCGCTCCGCCGCTGGTCGCCTGCACCAGCGAACCCAGCAGCCCCGCAGCCAGCGGCGACTCGAACAGCACCGGGCATTCGACGGTCTTGATCTTGCGCGACTTGAGCCGGCTCAGCGCGCGCTCCGCCGCATAGCGGCCCACCGCGACGGGGCTCGCCAACTCGTCGGCCGAGCGCATCGAGCTGTACCACGCATCGCGCTGCATGCCGTCGCCCGTGCCCGCGATGGGCGCCACGGAGATCGAGTGACGCGAGCTCGCATAGCCGCCGCGGAAACCGCGCGTGTGCGAGCTGAAGAAATGGCTCTGCTGGGCCGACACGCCAGCGCCTTCGCTGTTGGTGATGCGCCGGTCGGTGGAAAGCGCGGCGGCCTCGCATTCGAGCGCGACCTTGGCGGCCTGCTCGCTCGTGATGTCCCAGGGATGGAAGAGATCGAGATCGGGTTGCTCGACCGCGATGTCGGCCTCGTCGGGCAGGCCGCTCACCGGGTCTTCGGCCGTGAAGCGAGCGATGTCGAAGGCGGCCTGCACGGTCTGCGCGACCGCCGCTTCGGAAAAGTCCGACGTGCTCGCATTGCCGCGCCGCGCGCCGACGTACACCGTGACGCCCAGCGACTTGTCGCGGTTGCGCTCGACGTTTTCGAGTTCGCCCTTGCGCACCGAAACGCTCAGGCCGCAGCCTTCGGACGCTTCGGCCCCCGCATCGGTCGCGCCGAGCCGCTTGGCATGGGCGAGGGCCGAGTCGACCAGGTTTTCGAAGTATTGGCGGCTGTATGCAAAGCCGGCGTCGGGGCGCGAAGAGGTAATGCTCATGTGATGGCTATGATACTTGCGAGGCCTGCGCCCGATGCGCGGGCCCACAATTCCCTCCATGCCACGCAAACCCAAAAAAGGCTACTTCGTGCGAGGCCAGTTCGTTGCCGAAGGCAGTGAACTCGACCTCGAACTCAAACACGAACTCAAAGGCGGCGAAGGCGCCAGCAAGACCGAGCTCAAGCGCGAAAGCACCGAGCTGCAGGCGCTCGGCGAAGCCCTGCTCACGCTGCGCGCCGGCCTGATCGACCCGCTGGGCCTCGACGAGAAGCTGCGCGACGCGCTCGACGAAGCCAAGCGCATCACCAATTTCGAAGGTCGGCGCCGCCAGATGCAGTTCATCGGCAAGCTCATGCGCGGCCTGGACGCCGAAACGCTCGATGCCGTGCGCGCCGCCGTCGCCGAGCAGGACCGCGTGCCCGCCGAACAGACCGCCCTGCTGCACGAGGCCGAGCGCTGGCGCGACCTGTTGATCGCCGACGACGACGCGCTCGGCGGATGGATCGAGACCCACCCGGCCACCGACGCGCAGCAGCTGCGCGCGCTGGTGCGCCAGGCGCGCAAGGACATCAAGGCCGGCCCGCCCGGCGAAGCCCCGCGCCAGGCCAAGGCCTACCGCGAGGTGTTCCAGATCGTGCGCGCGCAACTCGATGCGCACGACAACGCCGACCACGCCGCCGAAGCAGCGGCGCAAGCCCGCGAGAACGACGCATGAGCGATACGAATCCCCTGGACGCGATCCGCATCGGCATCGTGTCCATCAGCGACCGCGCCTCGAGCGGCGTGTACGAAGACAAGGGCCTGCCTGCGCTGCAGGACTGGCTGAAGAGCGCGGTGCGCAACCCGATCGAATTCGACCCGCGGCTGATTCCGGACGATCAATCGCAGATCAGCGCGGCGCTGATCGACCTGGTGGACGCCGGCTGCGCGCTGGTGCTCACGACCGGCGGCACCGGCCCGGCGCTGCGCGACGTGACACCCGAAGCCACGCTCGCGGTCTCCCACAAGGAAATGCCGGGCTTCGGCGAGCAGATGCGGCAGATCAGCCTGCGCTTCGTGCCGACGGCCATCCTGTCGCGGCAGGTGGCGGTGATTCGCGATCGCTCGCTGATCATCAACCTGCCGGGCCAGCCCAAGGCCATTGCCGAGACGCTCGGTGGGCTGAAGAACGCCGACGGCTCGCAGGCGGTGGCGGGCATCTTCGCGGCGGTGCCCTATTGCATCGACCTGATCGGCGGTCCGTACATCGAGACCGACGACTCGGTCTGCAAGGCGTTCCGGCCCAAGACGGCCCTGCGTCCCACGGCCGCTGGTCCGGCGCAATAAAGCGGGGGCGGCGTGACGCCCCGTCCCACGACCGCCCTCACGAGCGCGGATCGTCGCCCTGAGCTTCGGTGCCGCGCCGGCGCCGGGAGGTATCGGTCATCGCCTTCGCGATGCCGCGCAGGATGTGGATCTCCTCGGCCGTGGGCGCCGCGCGGTTGAAGAGCTGCTGCAGTCGCGGCATCAGCTTCTTTGGCGCTTCGGGGTCGAGAAAGCCGATCTCCACCAGCGCGCTTTCCCAGTGATCGAGCATGCCGGCCACGGCCCGGGCGTCGGCCGCGGGCAAGGGCTGCGTGCCGCCCTGCACTTCGTGTCCGCCCAGCGCCAGTCGCCACTCGTAGGCGATCACCTGGATGGCGGCAGCGAGGTTCAGCGAACCGAAGTCCGGATCGGCCGGAATGCGCAGCGCCACGTGGCACCGATAGACGTCGTCGTTCTGCATGCCGAAGCGCTCCGAGCCGAACAGGAAGGCGACGTGCTGGCCCGCTTCTTCGGCAAGCGATTCGAAGTGCTCGCGCGGCGTGCGGGTGGGCGGTCCGAAGTCGCGCGCCACCATGGCGGTCGCACACAGGTGCGTGACGCCGTCCAAGGCCTCGTCGAGCGTGTCGACGATGCGCGCATTGGCCAGCACGTCGAGCGCCCCGCTGGCGCGCTGGATGGTCTCTTCGCGCCGGAGCACGTCGGCCCAGCGCGGCTTCACCAACACCAGATCCGAAAAGCCCATGGTCTTCATGGCGCGCGCGGCCGCGCCGACGTTGCCGGCATGGCTGGTCTGGATCAGGACGAAACGGGTGCGCATGTAAAATGCCGCATTCTCGCCGCCCGCATCGCCGGGCTGCTCCTCGGGCGCAGCATCAGGCTGCACCGCCGGTTCTTCACACAATCCAATGTCGTCCCCCAACCTGCACCCCATGCTCAACGTGGCCGTCAAGGCCGCCCGCGCCGCCGGCGCGATCATCAACCGCGCCGCCCTCGACGTCGAAGCCGTGCGGGTGTCCCAGAAACAGGTGAACGACTTCGTGACCGAAGTCGACCATGCGAGCGAAAAAGTCGTCATCGAGACGCTGCTCAACGCCTACCCGGGGCACGGCATCCTGGCCGAGGAATCCGGCAGCCAGCACGGCGCGCAAGATTCCGAATTCGTCTGGATCATCGATCCGCTGGACGGCACCACCAACTTCATCCACGGCTTTCCGTTCTATTGCGTGTCGATCGCGCTCGCGGTGCGCGGCAAGGTCGAGCAGGCCGTCATCTACGACCCGACCCGCAACGACCTCTTCACCGCCACGCGCGGCCGCGGCGCGTTCGTGAACGACCGGCGCCTGCGCGTGAGCAAGCGCACCAAGCTCAGCGAGTGCCTGGTTTCCACGGGCTTTCCGTTTCGCACGGGCGACAACTTCAAGCAATACCTGGCCATCATGGCCGACCTCATGCCGCGTGCCGCCGGCCTGCGCCGACCGGGCGCAGCGGCGCTCGACCTCGCCTACGTGGCGGCCGGCTCCACCGACGCCTTCTTCGAAACCGGCCTCAACGCCTGGGACGTGGCGGCCGGCTCGCTGCTGGTCACCGAGGCCGGTGGCCTGATCGGCAACTTCACGGGTGAGCCCGATTTCCTGCACCAGCGCGAATGCCTGGCGGGCGCGCCGCGCATCTACGGCCAGCTGGTGCCGATCCTGGGCAAGTACTCCAAATTCGCCGGCGTGGACGACAAGCTTCGCGCCAGCGACCGCGTGCGCGCCGTCGACCCGTCCGCGCCGGCCGGCAGCGCCTATGCGCGCAGCAGCATCGGCGTCGACAGCGCCCAGGTCGCCGCGGCAGCCGAAGCAGCTGAAGCGCCCGCCGCCGCACCCGTGCAGCGCAAGCTGACCCGCGTGCGCCGCACCGAGCCCGCCAGCCCCACCGAGGGCGACGCGCCGGCCGAATGATGCGCACGCCGGCAACCGCGGCGTACACGGACAGGGCGCGGGCCGCGCTGCGCGTCGCCCTCAGCCACTACATCGCCAACGGGCTGTCGGTGGCGCTCGGGCTGCTGCTGATTTCCGGCGGCATCTATTTGTGGCTCGGCCAGGTGGCCTCGACCGCTGCGGCCGTGGGCGTGATCGTCTCCGCACCGCCCGACTTTCCCGGTCCGCGTCGCGGCAAGTTCCTGCAGATGCTGCCGGCGCCGCTGATCGGGCTGCCGCTCTTCTTCGTGGTGCAGCTGCTGCACGCCGCGCCGATCCGGCTCGGGCTGGTGCTGGTGCCGGCCACCTTTCTGGCGTTTGCGGCGATGGCCTGGGGCAAGCGCGGCATTCCGATCGCCATCGCGATCATGTTTTCGATGATCTTCTCGATGGCCACGCCGACACCCACCGGCATGGCCGAAGCCGTTCAGCGCACGGTGCATTTCGGGCTGGGCGCGGCGCTCTACGTGGTGTGGGCGACGCTGGTGAACCTGGCGCTCAACTGGCGCTACCGCGTGCAGGTGCTGGCCGACGTGTTGCTGTCGCTCAGCACGCTCATGCGCACCGAGGCCGAACAGTTCAGCCCCCGGGACGATTCGGGCGACGTGCGCGAGATGCCGGCCCCCATGCTCGGTCGCCTGCTCAAGGCGCAGGCCGCGCTGGCCGATCAGATCCAGTCGGCGCGCGACATCGTGCTCGAGTCGCCGCGCACGCCGCGGCGGCAGCGCATCGCCGGCATGCTGGTGGCGGTGCTCGAGCTGCGCGACCTGCTGCTGGCCAGCGAGCTCGATCTCGACGCGCTCAAGGCGCATCCTGGCCACGCAGCGGCGCTGGTCGAGATGCAGCGCGTGCTGCTCGCGCTGGCCGCGGCCACGGCTGCGCTCGCCGACGCGATGCTGCTCGCGCGCCACCCGCCGCCGATGATCGACCGCCGACCCGAGCTGTCGTCGATCCACCTCGATGCCGACACCTCGCCCGCCGGCAGCCATGCCGGCCCGACCGCCGAGATGCTCGCGCGCGGCCTGGCGAGCCGCATCGGCCACATCAACGACGCGCTGCTCCATCTGTCGGCGCTCGCGCGCGGCGAGGCTCAACCCGACCTCGCGGTGGTGCGCGCCAATTGGCAGATGTTCGTGAGCCCGACCGACTGGTCATGGCGCCCGTTCCTCACGCTGTGGCGCTGGGACGCGCCGCCGCTGCGCCATGCGATTCGCGCGGCGCTCGCCATCGCCACCGGCTATGCGATTGCCGTCATGCTGCCCTGGGGCTCGCACGACTACTGGATCCTGCTGACCATCGTGGTCGTCCTGCGCGGGAGCCTGTCGCAGACGCTGGAGCGCCGCAATCATCGCGTCGGCGGCACGCTGGTGGGCTGCGTGCTTGCCGTCGGCCTGCTGTCCGCGTCGCCGAGCCCGCTGGCGCTGCTGGTCGCCATCACCGTGTCGCAGGCCGTCGCGCACGGATTCGCGGTGCGCCGCTACCTCATCACCGCCGTAGCCGCGACCGTGCTCGGGCTCACGCAGGCGCACATGCTCTATGCCGGCGTCGGGCCGACCTTCGCGCTCTTCGAGCGCATCGCCGACACGCTGATCGGCGCCGGCCTGGCCTGGGCCTTCTGCTATGTGCTGCCTTCGTGGGAGCGCGGCCAGCTCCCCGCCCTGGTCACGCGCACGCTCAAGGCGCAGGCGCGGCACGCGCGGCTCGCACTCGGCCTCGGCCAGCTCGCCACGGTCGACACCAGCCCCGAGCTCGAATGGCGCCTGGCCCGCAAAGAGGCCTTCGACAGCCTGTCCGCCCTGGTACAAGCCACCCAGCGCTCGCTGTCCGAGCCGCGCGCGGTGCGCCCGCCCATCGAGCCGCTGGAGCACCTGCAGGCGCACAGCTACCAGATGCTCGCGCAGCTGAGCGCGGTCAAATCGATGCTGGTGCTTAGGCTCGACCGGCTCACGCCTGCTGAAATCGAAGGCCCGCTCGCGCAGGCCGCGGCCCACATCGAGCATGCCATCGGCAGCGCGCCCACCACCGGCCCCATCGTCGCCGACGGCAGCATGGCGAGCGTGATGGGCGGGCCGATCCCACTGCCCGACCCGTTCGACAACGACATCAGCCCCTGGCTGCTGCGCCGACTCGACCTCGCCGTCGGCATTTCCGACCAGCTGCGCGACGACGCGGCACGCATCCTGCAATCGCTCTCGGACCCGGCCGCGCAGCCGACCACCCGATGACTTCCTGACCTGATGACCCTTCAAAGCCTCCTGTCCCATCCCTGGTTCGACGATCTCCTGGCCGCCGTGATTGCGGCACCCCTTGCCCTCCTGGTGCACTTTCTCGGCGGCATGCTGCTGCGCCGCGTCACCCGCTCGGCGCCGAAATTGCAGCGCACGCTGATCAACATCCAGGCGCCGTCGCGCCTGGTGCTGCCGCTCGCCGCCTTGCAGATGGTGTGGCAGGCGGGCGAAGACAACCTGCACATGATGGGCACGGTGCGCCACGTCAACGGGCTGCTGCTGATCGCCGCGACCACCTGGCTGGCCGCGCGCGCGGTCAACGGGTTCGCCGACGGCGTGGTCGCCCAGCAGCCTGCCGACGTGACCGAAGACCTGCGCGCGCGCAGCGTGCTCACGCAGACGCGCGTGCTGGCGCGCACGGTCAACTTCATCGTGGTGGTGGCCGGTCTGGCCATGATGCTCATGACCTTTCCGGGTGCGCGGCATGTCGGGGCCAGCCTGCTCGCATCGGCCGGGGTGATCGGCATCGTGGCCGGTCTGGCCGCCAAGCCGGTGTTCAGCAACCTGCTGGCCGGCATGCAGATCGCGCTGGCACAGCCGATCCGCATCGGCGACGTGCTGGTGGTCGAGGGCGAATGGGGCCGCGTCGACGAGATCACCGGCACCTTCGTCGTGCTGCGCATCTGGGACGACCGACGGCTCATCCTGCCGCTCAGCTACTTCATCGAGAAGCCCTTCCAGAACTGGACGCGCAACTCGTTCCAACTCCTCGGCGCGGTGGTGATCTACGTCGACTACGGCATGCCCATGGACGCGCTGCGCGCCGAGGTCGAACGGCTGGTCAAGGCCGCTCCCGAATGGGACGGCCGCTTCTTCAACGTGCAGGTGACCGACGCCAACGACCGCACGATCCAGGTGCGCGCACTGTGCACGGCCGCCAACGCCGGGCTCACCTTCGACCTGCGCTGCCGCGTGTGCGAAGGCATGGTCGCCTTCGTGCAGCGCGAGTACCCGCAGTTCCTGCCGCGCACGCGCACCGAAGGTTCGGGGCCGGCGCCGGTCGGGCCGACGGATGCGCGTTCCGGCGACGGCGCGCTCTCGATCCCCTGACATCGGCATCATTGCGCCTGGGCGCGTCGGAGTTCGACAATCACCCACATGCCGACCCGCACACGCTCCGTCGTCTTCGCCATTCTCTGCAGCAGCTTCGCCGCGCTATCGCTCGCCGCCGATCTTCCGCAGATCAAGGTGCAGTCACGCGAGCTGGTGATGCCCGAACTCCCCGCCGGGAGTGAGAGGCCCATGAACCTCCCCGAAGACGGCGCGATCAAGATGCCCTTTGTGACGGGCGGTGCGGTAGGCGTGGCAGGCCGCATCAACGATTCGGTGTGGCGCGACATGCTCGACGGCTTGCCGGCCCCGAGCACCCCCGGCCGCACTTTCACACCGCCGCCCGATCGGCTGCCACAAGGCACGATCTCGCTGGACTACACCACGCGCTTCATCCCGAAGACCCAGCCCCGGTTGCTGTCGCTCGCATTCAGCGGTGAAGGCTGCGGCGCCTACTGCGAGGACTATTCGGTCGACTGGACCTTCGACCTGCGCGACGGCCGCAAGCTGGTGCTGGGCGACCTCCTGACTCCCGAAGGCTTCGCCGCGGTCGGTCGGCAGGTCGACGGCGAACGGCGGAGCGCCTACGGGCAGCAGGTGCGCAAGTTGCGCGCAGCACTCCGATCTCTCGGCAAGCACAAGATCGACGACGAAGACCTGGCCGAGCGCCTCGCACTCAACGAAGACTGTCTGAAGCAGGTCGACTCGTCGCCGACCGCGCCGAAGCGGCTTTTGGCCGAATCTTTCAAGATCGATGGGCGGGGCGGCATCGTGATGTCGCGCGGGCGCTGCAGCAACCACGCCATGAGAGCCCTCGACGACGTCGGCGACCTGTCGATCCCGATCGCGGCCGCGCCGTTGAAGCCCATGTTGACGGCCTACGGGCGCGCCGTCGTGCGCGCCGAGGGTGATGCACCGCCGCCTCCGGACAACATCGACGGACGAGAGCTGCACGGGCGGCTCGGCAACATGGCCATCACGATGAAGCTGGAGCCCTTCCAGGACGGTGTCGAAACGCGCGGTTGGTACGCCTACGACAAATACCGAACACCGATCGCGCTCGCCGTGCGCAAGGACGGCGACGACGTGCAGGCCGTCGAGCAAACGACCGGCCGAGGCCGCTTCGACCTCACGCCCGCCGGGGCGTCGCTGGCAGGCACGTGGTCGGACAAGGACGAACGCAAGGAATTGCCGGTGGTCCTGCAGTAGCGCGGCTCGCGCGCGTCGAGCCGTCTCAGCGCCCGCGGCGCCGATCGGCCTTGGGCAGGTCGGCCACCGCTACCATCGCGTCGGCCTGCACCTGAAGCCGCGCCAGGCAGTCCTCGAAGCGCGCGGAGTCGTCCGCGTCGAGCACCTGCATCAGCCGAGCGTTGATGTCCCACACCAGCGGAAACAGTTCGGTGTGCAGCGCGGTGCCCCGCTCGGTCAACTGCAGAACCACCTGCCGCCGATCGCCGGTCGTGCGGGTGCGCGACAGCAGGCCCTTGGCCACCAGCGAGCCGATCGCCTTGGAGGTGCGGGCGCGATCGAGTTGCGCGTGCTCGGCCAGGCGCGACGACGCAAGCGGGCCTTCGCTCGCCAGCGTGACGATGAGCCGCCACTCGCGCCGCGTGATGCCGAAGCGCCCCTCGCACAGCCGGATCACCATGCCGCCTGCCACCGAGAACAGCCGGCTCAGCTTGTACAGAAGGAGGTCGTCCAGCGACCGCGCGGCGTCGGGCATCGGGTTTCTACGCAGAGCAGTTGATTTGATCAATCAGTGGTCCGGACTCTACAGTCGAAAGTTGCCCTGAGAACACCTGGAGACGGACATGAAGACATTTGGCAAGTGGGCCTGGCGCGCCCTGCTGACCGGTGCACTGGTCGCGACCGGGGTGGCCGCGCAGGCGCAGAAGTTCGAAGGCCCCCTCAAGATCGTCGTGGGCTATGCGCCGGGCGGTGCGACCGACCGGGCGGCCCGGCTCGTCGGCCAGGCGCTCGAAACCAAGCTCGGCGTGAGCGTGATCGTCGAGAACAAGCCCGGCGCCGGCGGCCGTCTCGCCGCGCAGCAAGTCAAGGCTGCCGGCATGGGCGACAACGTGCTGATCCTCGGCAACCCCGCCGTCTTCACCGTCGCGCCGCTGGTCTTCAAGGACGTGAGCTACGACCCGGACACCGACTTCGTGCCCGTTTCGCAGGTCAACGCCTACACCTTCGCCGTGGTGGCCGGCCCCGCGGCGCCGGTGCAGACCGTCGCCGAACTCGAGCAATGGCTCAAGGCCCATCCGGACAAGGCCTTCTTCGGCGTGCCGGCCACCGGCAGCCTGCCGCATTTCTTCGCGCTGATGCTGGGCGACCGCGCGTCCATCAAGACCGACGTCGTCGGCTACAAGGGTTCGGCCCCGCTGGCGACCGAGTTGCTCGGTGGGCAGATCCCGTTCGGCGTCGACACTTTCGACACCGTGCTGCCGCTGCACCAGACCGGCAAGCTGAAGATCATCGCCATGTCCGGCAAGACGCGCTCGCCGCTCGCCAAGGACATCCCGACGCTCAAGGAAAGCGGCGTGGACCTCGTGGCCGAGGGCTGGAACGCCCTCTTCGCGCCCAAGTCGATGCCGCCCGCGCGCATCAAGGCGCTGGCCTCGGCCGTGCACGGCGTGATGTCCGACCCCGCGGTGCGCAAGCACTTCGAGGACGCCAACATGGAACCCGTCGCCTCGACGCAGGAACAGACCGAGGCCATGCTCAAGGCCTACAACGCGCAGTGGCGACCCGTCGTCAAGCGCAGCGGATATCAACAGTAACCACCCGAAGGACCGACCCGACATGCCGACCCATTCCATCGACCGCCGTTCGCTGCTCGCCGCCATCGGCGGCCTCGCGCTCGCTCCGCTAGCCAGCGCGCAGAGCGGCTTTCCGAACGGCCAGCCGATCAAGGTGCTGATCGGCGTGCCGGCCGGCGGCACGCAAGACGTGCTCACGCGCGCCATCGCCCAAGCGGTGCGCGACTCGCTCGGGCCGGTGATCATCGACAACCGCTCCGGCGCCGCAGGGCGCATCGCCGTCGAAGCCGTCAAGACCGCAGCGCCCGACGGCCACACGCTGTTGCTGGGCACGGCCGGCATGATGACCATGTTCCCGAGCGCGTACAAGAACCTTTCCTACGACCCGATGAAGGACTTCGTACCGATCGTCAACGCGGCCCGCTTCGAGCTCGCGCTGGTGGTCAACAAGGACGTGCCGGCGAACACGCTCGCGGAGTTCATGACCTGGGCCAAGGCGCAGGGCGACAAGGTGAGCTTCGCGTCGTACGGCGCGGGCACGCCGTCGCACTTTCTCGGCGAAATGCTCAACCGCGCCGCGGGCCTGAAGATGGTCCACATCCCGTACCGTGGCTCGACGCCCGCGCGGCAGGACGTGATGGGCGGCAGCGTGCCGGTGTACTTCGACACCGTCGGCGGCGCGATCACGATGCAGCCGAGCGGCCGCGTCAAGGTGCTCGCCACCAGCGGCGAGAAGCGGTCGCCACTGATGCCGAGCCTGCCGACCTTCGTCGAGTCGGGCTACAAGGACGTGGTGGCCTCGGCCTGGTTCGCCTACTACGCGCCGCTCAAAACTCCCAAGCCCATCGTCGACAAGCTGCGCGAGGAGTTCACGCGCGCCGTCAACTCGCGCGAGGTGCGGCAGATGCTCGTCCAGAACGGGATGTACCCGGTGGGCGACGGCGCCGACGCGCTGGTCAAGACCATGCGCGACGACACCACGCGCTGGGCCGGCATCATGAAGGCGGTCGGCTTCCAGGCCAACGACTGATCGCGGCCGCCGCGGCGCCACACCGCACCGCTCCACGCCACGCCGCGCCATCGAACGAACCCACCCGGGCCCGCCCCGCACGACGACACATCGACCCCATGACCCATCCTCCGTCCCGCACCCGACGCCGGCTCTCCCTCGCGGCTGCGTCCGCCGCCCTCATCCTCGGCGTCGGCGCTCCGCTCGCCCACGCGCAGTCGAGCTACCCCGACAAGCCGGTCAAGCTGATCGTCAACTTTCCGGCCGGAGGGCCGCTCGACATCCTCGCCCGGGCGCTCGGCGAGCAGTTGCAGAAGTCGCTCAAGCAACCTTTCGTGGTCGAGAACCGGCCCGGCGCAGGCGGCAACATCGGTGCCGACGCGGTCGCCAAGGCGGCACCCGACGGCTACACGGTGCTGATGAGCATCGACTCGACCTTTGCCGTCAACCCGCACCTCTATGCGTCGATGCCCTTCGCGCCCAAGGACTTCAAGCCGCTGATGATCTTCAGCTCGTCCGGCCTGGCGTTCGGCGTGAATCCCTCGCTCGGCGTGAAGACACTTCCCGACTTCATCGCGCGCAACAAGAAGGACAGCCTCACCTTCAGCTCGGCCGGCAACGGCAGCCCGGGCCACATTGCGGCAGAGATCTACTCGACCGAATCGGGCGTCAAGTTCACGCACATCCCCTACAAGGGCAACGCACCCGCCGTGCTGGCGCTGCTCTCGGGCGAAGTGCAGGCGGGCATCCTCGCGACGCCGGGCCTCTTGCCGCACATCCAGGCCGGCAAGGTGCAGGCGCTGGCCGTCACGGGCAGCCAGCGTTCGCCGCTGCTGCCCCAGGTGCCGACGGTCGGCGAACTGGGGCTGAAGGGCCTCACCTTCGACGTGCTCTACCTGTCGATGGTGCCGGCCGCCACGCCCCAGCCCGTGGTCGACACGCTGCAAAAGGCGCTGACCACGGCCATGGCGCAACCCGACATCCAGGCTCGCCTCAAGGGACTGGACATGGTGGCGCTCGGCGAAACCGGCCCAACCGCGAGCGCGCGCCTGGCTGCCAACAGCGCGCGCTACGAAAAGATCGTCCAATCCACCGGCATGAAAGTCGAATGAGCATGCAACGCCCGAACATCATCTTCATCGTGGCCGACGACCTCGGCTTTGCCGACCTCGGCTGCTACGGGGGCCGCGACGCGCCATTCGGCCGCGTGTCGCCCGTGCTCGACGGGCTCGCCGCCAAGGGCATCCGCTTCACGCAGGGCTACGCCAACTCGCCCGTGTGCTCGCCCACCCGCTTCGCGCTCATGACCGCGCGCTACCAGTACCGACTGCGCGGCGCTGCCGAAGAGCCGATCCACAGCCGCAGTAGAGGCAGTGCCACGCTCGGCCTGCCGCCCGCGCACCCCACGATGCCATCGCTCTTGCGGGACGCCGGTTACCGCACCGCGCTCATCGGCAAGTGGCACCTCGGGTCGCTGCCGCACTTCGGGCCGCTGCGCTCGGGGTACGACGAATTCTTCGGCCCGATGTCGGGCGGTGTGGACTACTTCACCCACTGCGATTCGAGCGGCCAGCACGACCTCTGGACCGGCGAAGAAGACAAGCAGCAAGAGGGTTACCTCACCGACCTGCTGTCGCGCCGCGCGGTCGATTATGTCGAGCGCATGGCCGGCGGCGCAGCCGACGCGCCCTTCTTCCTGAGCCTGCACTACACCGCGCCGCACTGGCCCTGGGAAACGCGCGACGACGCCGCCAAGGCGCCTGCCATCAAGGACAACCTGTTCGACCTGGCCGGCGGCAACATTCACGTGTACCGCCGCATGATCCATCACATGGACGAAGGCATCGGCTGGATCATGGCCGCGCTCGAAAAACACGGCCTGGCCGACAACACCCTCGTCGTCTTCACCAGTGACAACGGCGGCGAGCGCTTCTCCGACAACTGGCCTCTGGTCGGCGGCAAGATGGACCTGACCGAAGGCGGCATCCGCGTGCCGTGGATTGCGCACTGGCCGGCCGTGATCGCACCGGGCGGCCAGAGCGCACAGCACTGCATGACCATGGACTGGTCGGCCACCGTGCTCGACGCCGCCGGCGTACAGGCGGCTCCGGAGCACCCGCTGGACGGCGTGTCGATGCTCCCGGTGCTGCGCGACTCGGCGACGCGCTTCGACCGCCCGCTGCACTGGCGCATGAACCACCGCGATCAACGCGCGCTGCGCGATGGCGACTGGAAATACCTCCGCGTCGACGGCAACGACTACCTGTTCAACATCCCGGCCGACGAGCGTGAGCGCGCCAACCTCGGCAAGCGCGAGCCCGAGCGCCTGACCGCGATGCGCGAGGCGTGGGACGCGTGGAACGCCACCATGCCGGCCATCCCCGGCGACGCCACCGTGAGCCTGGGTTATTCGGTCAAGGACATGCCGCAGCGCTGACGGGGCATCGGCATCGGGACGAAGCTCGACGAGCGCAGGAGTTCACGGCGCTGTCACGCACGCGGCCCACACTGTGCGCTCCACCTCACAGCGCTCCTGGCCGACCACCGCATGTCCCCTCTCCAGTTCGCCGCAGCGACCCTGTTGCCGCTCGGCTTGATGTCGCATCTGCATGCGGACCCCGACGTCCGGAACAGCCTCACCCCCACGGAAATCGCAGCGGCAGCGTCGGCCGCTGCCGCCAAGACGCAGCAAACCGCTCGCGACATCACTGATTCAACCGACCTCCACGCGCCAGCAAGCACACGCGTTCCGGCCCGCGAACAGGACGCCCTTCCGACCCTCGGCGGCGCCGTCTTCAGCCCATTTGCCGATGCACCCGTGCCACCTCCCGCGAAGACACTCGCCGAAGAAGCCACCCCGCCCGCTCCCCGCCCCGCCAACGCAGGCTTCGGCCTCACACTGGTGGCCGCCGCAGGGGCATCCGCCGCACTGTTCTGGCTCCTGCGGCGCTCTTGAGCCGCCCGCCTTTCGGCATCTACCTCCATCTGTCGATGGCCGAAAGATGTACGCCAGGTGGCGGTTTGACTGCATGCGGGCGGGCGTCCAGAATTTGAGTTCCTGAGAACTTATTCGCTACAGCCCTACAGGAGCCGAAGATGACCGTCGCCCCTGGGCAATGGCAGTTGGTCCTTGCCCTGCTCACCGGTGCTCTGCTGTTGGTGGGCCTGACATGGTTCACCTGGAGCCGCATCGCATCACGCCGCGAAACCGAGCGCCGCATCGAGGCGGCGCGGGTTCGATCGGGACATATCCCGCTCGAAATCCCCACCGTGCGAGGCCGCGTCAGCGAAGCCGCCGATTCGGTGCCCGACACCCTGCCCGAATGGTTCATCCAGGGCAAGGGCGAACACGCCATCGTCGACGAGCAACCGCGCATCCGCGTGCGCTATGTCGACGCTCAAGGCAAGAAGGCCGAATGCACGATGCAGGTCGATTACCTCGACGTGCAGAAGAAATTCATCCGCGGCCACTGCGAACTCCCGGGCGACTTCCGCCGCATTCCGTTGCATCTGATCTCCTCGGCCCGCCTGGCCGAATCGGGCCAGCGATTCAACGTCGACACCTGGGTCGAGGCCGTTCGCGTGGCGCGGCGGCGGCGCTGAACGCACCGACATCGGTCACGGCTCGGCGCGAGCTGAAGCGCCGGCGCTCGGCCGCGCACCCCGGAGCATTCCGGATGGCGCAGACGCCGCAACTGCCGCAAGCACGTGTTGGCAGGTGCGGGCCTTGCTCGGCATACTCGACGCATTCCGGATTGGAGCTGGCTTGAACAAGAACAACGAGCGGCGCTGATGCCACGCGTGAGCACCCGCCGCATCCTCGCCCTAGACGGCGGCGGCATCCGCTGTCTGATCGGCATCGAGATCCTGCTCGCGCTCGAAGAGCGGCTGGCCGCCGAAACCGGCGACCCCGGCCGCCGCCTGTGCCAGCACTTCGACCTGGTGGCCGGCACCAGCGGCGGCGCGATCGTCGGCACGGCCGTGGCGCTGGGCCTGCCGATGCGCGAGATCCGCGACTTCGTCGTGGCCAACGCGCGCAACATGTTCCTGGAAGCGCCCTGGCACACGCGGCTGCGCTCGTGGTACGACAAGAGCGTGCTGGAGCGCAACATGCGCGACTGGTTCGGCGACGACACCACGCTCGGCTCCGACAAGCTGCGCACGCTGCTGATGCTGGTGATGCGCAACTGGTCGACCGATTCGCCCTGGCTGGTGTCGAACAACCCCGCGGCGCGCTTCAACGCGCGCGAGCTCGACGACTGCAATCTCGACCTGAAGCTCTGGCAGCTCGCGCGTGCGAGCGCCGCCGCGCCGGCCTACTACACGCCCGAGACGATCCGCTTCGGCGTCGAGAAGCCTTACGACTTCGTCTTCGTCGACGGCGGGCTCACGGCTTTTCTCAACCCGGCGTTCAAAGCCTTCCAGTTCGCCACCACGGCCGCCTACGGGCTGCAGTGGCCGGCCGGCGAAGAGCGGATGTTGCTGGTGTCGGTCGGCGCCGGCGAGGCGCGCCACCGGCGCGTGGGCCAGCACGGCGACAGCGTCAACCTCTGGACCGCGATGGCCGGCATGCCCAATGCCATGCTGCAGGCCACGGTGCGCGAGCAAGACCTCTTGTGCCGCACTTTCGGCCGCTGCCGCACGGGCCACGAGATCGATCTCGAAGTCGGCGACATGCAGAGCACCGCGACCGCCATCGAGCCGCGCCTCTTCGGCTACCACCGACTGAGCCCGCAACTGACCACCGCCGGGCTGGCCGCGCTCGGGCTCGAACACATCGCGACCAAGAGCGTGATCCAGATCGACGCGGTCGAGCAGGTCGAGGCCCTGTCGGAAATCGGACGGCGCTACGCGGCGCAGGTGATCGACGGGGTGTGGCGGGATTGCGTGGACGCCGCGCCCGCCGCGAGGCAGGCGTGATGCGCGACACCGGGGCACCCGCGGCGCGGCGGGCATCGCGTCGGAATTCGGCGGCCCGTTTCGAGGCAGGGCTGTTTCAGTGGGTGCTCATCGCGGGCGGCGTCGCCCTGTTGCTGGGGGTCTGGGGTTTCTTTCTTTCCGGGCATGACGACTGGAACGGCCGCACCAAGCTGCACCACGCACTGATCCAGGCGCTGCAGGCGTTCTTTCTGAATGCGTCGCCCGAGGCCATGACGAACTGGCAGACCTGGCTGGCGAGCCTGCTGGCGCCGGCCACCACGGCCAGCGCGATCGTGCTGGCCTGGCGCGCACGCATCCTGCGTTACCTCGGGGTGCGCAGCCTCGCCCGCACGCCGCCCGACGAAGTCTTCATCGGCGGCGGCGACCTGGCGACAGCGATCCTGGCGAACCGGCTGCCGACGGCCGCCGAGCCTCCGCTTCGTGTCGCCATGCTCGATCCGGCCGCCAACACGCCGCTCGGTCGCCTGCTCGAAGACGCCGGCCCGGCGCTGTGGTCGTTTGCAGCTCAGGGCGACGGGCGATCCGACGACGACCTGCGCAAAGTCAACGCCGCGCAGGCCCGCACGGTATGGGTGCTGGCGGGCGACGACCTGGTCAACCTCGACATCGTTCGCGAACTGGTCGAGGCCAAGGCCGCGCAAAACCAGCCACCCCGCCACGCCGTCGCGGAGCCGGAGGTCCAGCGCATCCTCGTGTGCATGCGCGACCCCACCCTGGTGCGTGCGCGCAACGAGATGCGGCCGCTCTCCGCCCCGGGCGTTCGCATCGACCACTTCAGTCTCGCCCGCATCACGGCGCGCCAGTTGCTCAAGGAGCATCCGCCCGAGCGTTACCCCCCGACGACCCGAGCCAGCCACCGCTGCATCTGTGCGTCGTGGGCGGCGGCGAACTGAGCGCCGAGCTGCTGGTGCATGCGGCGACGCATTGCATCTATTCCGAGCGGCCCGATCGCGCCGTGCGGCTCACCCTCATCGGCCCCGGCGCCCACGAGACGCTCGAGCGCGCGTACCGGCGTCACCCTGCGCTCGACCCGACC
>JAHJOG010000215.1 GCA_018820395.1 Gammaproteobacteria bacterium
CCACGCCCATGTAGATCACCAGCGTGAGCCGCGCGTCGCGCGCGGTGGCGGCGAGCTGGCGCCAGTCGGTCGGATGGCCGTCGGCGGCGTGGCCGCCCCGGGCGTGGCCGGTGACGAAGACCACGCCCTGCGCGTGCTCGCGATGCGTGAGCGGAATGCCCAGCGCCGTCACGGCCGCGAGCCCGGACGTGATGCCGTTGACCACCTGAACGTCGATGCCCGCGTCGCGCAGATGCTCGACCTCTTCGCCGCCGCGGCCGAAGATGAACGGGTCGCCGCCCTTGAGCCGGACCACGGTTTCGCCTTCTTCGACGGCGGTGATCATGAGCCGCTCGATGAAGGCCTGCGGCGTACTCTTGCAGCCGCCGCGCTTGCCGACGTGGACGATGCGCGCGTTGGGCCGGGCATGCACGAGCACCTCGTCGCTCACCAGGTCGTCGACGAAGAGCACGGTGGCCGCCGCGATGGCCTTGACCGCCTTGAGCGTCAGCAATTCGGGGTCGCCGGGACCGGCGCCGACCAGCGTGCAGCTGCCGTGGGGAAAGGATTGGAGATGGCTCATGAAGCGTTGGCCCGTTCGGTCTCGCGGACCAGTTGAACGATGTGCCGCACCTGCTGCGCGATGGGTTCCGGCAGCGGCAGTTCGCCAGCCAGCACGCGCCGGGTGTAGTGCGCCGTGGATTCGACGTCGATCTCTTTCGGCAGCCCGGGCACCTCGTCCAGCGTGCCGGGTTCGCGCGACTGCAGCTCGATGCGCTGGCCGCGCACGAAGCCGTCGACCTGGGCGGTGCGCCGCGGGTCGGCGACGCTTTCGCCTTCGAGCCCGCGCGAAAGCAGGGCGGTGGTGCCCATCAGCGCATAGGTGGCGGCCATCGACTGGGCGTATTCGGGGTGGGTGTAGCTGCCGACGATCACGCAGGCGCCCTCGGCCGGCTCCATCAGCTTGACGACGCTGTGTGCGGGGTTGCGCAGGCCGACCACGCGCCGCACGTCGAGCAGGCGCTTGAGCCCGGCGCACAGCAGCTCGGTGGGCGCGAAGGCGACTTCGCCGCTGCGGATCGGTGCGACGCCGGTGCGCGGCGCGACGCCGAGCGCCGCGAGCACGTCGCTGGCGAGCACCCGCGCCGATTCGGTCGCGGTGCCGTGCACCAGCACGGGCAGGCCTTCGCGGGCGAGCAGCAGCGCGAGCAGCGGCGTGAGCACGGGCAGCTTGCGCGCGCCGTTGTAGCTCGGAAGCACGACGAGAGGTTGATTGCCTGCACGAAAACGCGCGAGCCGCGCGTGCGTCGCATCGAGAAATCCGGCCATCTCGTCGGGCGTTTCGCCCTTGATGCGCATCGCCAGGCAGAAGCCGCCGATTTCCAGGTCGGTCACCGTGCCGTCGAGCACCTGCCCGAACAGGTCGCCGGCCTGGGCGCGCGTGAGCTGCCGCGCGCCCCGCGCGCCGCGGCCGATTTCCTTGATGTACTGGCTGATTCCCATGGCAAGGGAGATTGTCCCGCAAGGCTTATGCCCGGATGCGAGGCGGCTTATGCCATGGTGCGGCAGTGCGAGGGCGGTCATGGCGTGGTGATCGGGACCGCCATCGAGATGGCGAGCGGAACCGCGACTGCGACTTTGGCGGCGGCTGCGGCTGCGGCTGCGGCTGCAGGCGCGCTGCTGCGCACCAGACGCTGCAGTTCGGGCAGGCAGGACCCACAGTGGGTGCCGCATTTCAAGCTGCCCTGCAGCGCGGCCAGGCGCTCGCCGTCGGTGCCATCTGCCTGTTGCAGTGCAGTTGCGATGGCGGCTTCGCTCACGCCGAAGCAGTTGCAGACCACCTTGCCGCGCGCGGCGACGCCCGCCGGCGCCGTCGCCCCGGCGCGCAGCAGTTGCTGGCCGTAGGACTGCGCGGGGAGCTGGTCTTGCAGCAGCGCCTTGATCCAGGGCTCGGCGCTGATGTCGCCCGCAAGAAGGAAGCCGGCGAGCCGCGCCTCGGGATTCAGGGGTGCGGCGGCGCGATCGGTGGCTTCGGCACGGGTCGCGTCGATCGCATTTGTCGCACTGGCGTTGACGATGAACGCACTGTCGGTGCCAGTTGCACTCGTCCGCACCAGCCGCACGGCGCGTCGCTGGCCGTGGCGCCGATCCGCGTAGCGCAAGGTGTCGGAAGTGTCGAGGCCCAGCAGGGCTTCGATGCGGGCGAGCAGTTCGTCCGCCACCGGTTCGCCCGCCGCAGCGCGAAAGAGCAGGCCTGTGCGTTCCGGGGTCGCATCGGCCAGCGCGCCACCGGAGCCGAAAGGCACGCAACTCGCGAAGGGAAATTCCGCCATCAGCGCGCGCAGGGCAACGCGCGTGGACTGTGCTTCGCCAGGCGGCAGCCACGCGGCGGCGAGCACCGACCACGGCAGTTCGGCCTTGGCCACCTTCACGGCCGCGTGCTTGAGTTCGGGTTGCTTCGAATCGGGGCAGAAGGCCGGACTCGTGAGCGCGTTGATGCCGGCCACCACGTCGCCGTCGGGCGTGCGGCCGCCGAGGAATTCGCCGCCCCAGTGCATCGCGACGAAGACCTGGCTCAGCCCGACTTCTCGGCTGGCCCGGGCGGGCAGCACCAGCGTGCCGCGGCGCGAGCTCAGTCGCACCAGTTCGCCATCGCGGATCTGGCGCCGCGCCATGTCCTGCGCGTTCATCTGCGCAGCCGGCTCGGGTGCGTGGCCGAAGAGGCGGCCCAGCGTGCCGGTGCGGCTCATGCCGTGCCACTGGTCGCGCAGCCGGCCGGTGTTGAGCGAGAAGGGAAAGCGCGCCTCGCGCTGCTCGGCCACCGGCTTCCAGGGCGTGGCGACGAAGCGCGCGCGGCCGTCGCCGGTCGGGAACACGCCGTCTTCGTACAGCCGCGCGCGGCCGATGGCCTGGCCTTCGGGCAGCGGCCACTGCTGCGGACCCTCGGCGTCGAGCATCGCCCACGACAGGCCGGTGATGTCCAGGTCGCGTCCGCGGGTGGATTCGCGGTGCTCGCGCCAGATGGCTTCGGCCCCGGCGTCGGCGTCGTCGGTCAGGTAGGGGAAGAGCGTGTGCCGTGCGAGGCGCGGCAGGCGTGCTTCCAGCCGCCGCGCGAAGTCGACGGCGGCCGACCAGTCGTGGCGCGCCTCGCCGGGCGGCGCGACGGCCGGGCGCACGCGCGAAATGCGCCGCTCGCTGTTGGTGACGGTGCCGGTCTTCTCGCCCCAGGTGGTGGCGGGCAGCAGCAGGTCGGCGTGCTCGCAGGTCGCCGTGGTCGAGAAGGCTTCCTGCACGACGACGAATTCGCAGCGCTCGAGCGCGCGGCGCACGGTGGCCTGGTCGGGCATCGACTGGGCGGGGTTGGTGCAGGAGATCCAGAGCGCCTTGATCTCGCCGTCGGCGGCGGCCTGGAACATTTCCACGGCGGTCTTGCCGGGCTTTTCGGGCACGTCGGGCACACCCCAGAGCGAGGCCACTTCGGCGCGGTGCTGCGGGTTGGCCAGGTCGCGGTGCGCACTCAGCAGATTGGCCAGCCCGCCGACCTCGCGCCCGCCCATGGCGTTGGGCTGGCCGGTCAGGCTGAACGGCCCGGCGCCGGGTTTGCCGATCTGGCCGGTGGCCAGGTGCAGGTTGATCAACGTGGCATTTTTGGCCGTGCCGCTGCTGCTCTGGTTCAGACCCTGGCAATACAGGCTGAGCGTGGCGGGTGATTGCGCAAACCATTGCGCGGCGGTGTAGAGGTCTTGCTTCGGCAAGCCGCAGGCCTGCGCCACGCGCTCGGGCGTGTACTCGCGCACCAGGGCTTTGAGCGCGTCGAAACCGCTGGTGTGAGCGGCGATGTAGGCCGTATCCAGCCAGCCTTCCCACAGCATGATGTGCAGCAGGCCATGGAACAGCATCACGTCGCTGCCTGGCAGCAGCGGCAGGAACAGGTCGGCGAATCCGGCGGTGTCGGTGCGGCGCGGGTCGGCCACGATCACCTTCATGGCGGGGTTCTTCGCTTTCGCTTCCTCGATGCGCCGGAACAGCACGGGGTGGGCAAACGCCGCGTTGCTGCCGACGATGAACAGGCATTGCGCGTGGTTCACGTCGTCGTAGCAGGCCGGTGGCGCATCGGCACCCAGCGTGATCTTGTAACCCGCCACCGCGCTGCTCATGCACAGGCGCGAATTGGTGTCCACGTTGTTGGTGCCGATCAAGCCCTTGGCGAGCTTGTTGAA
>JAHJOG010000216.1 GCA_018820395.1 Gammaproteobacteria bacterium
AGGTCGAAGACGATCTTCGACTGATCGCCGCGCATGGCATAGCCGATGACGTCGTTGACCTGCTCTTCGCGGCAGGCGCGCACGCAGCGGTTGCACTGGATGCAGGCATCGAGGTTCACAGCCATCGCCGGGTGCGACAGGTCGGCCGTCGGCTGCTCGCGGCGCAGCGCCTTGAGCGCCGGCCGCACCTCGACCGACAGCTTGGCGGCCCAGGCGCTGAGTTCGCCATGCTGGCCACGCCCTTCGCTGTCGCTGTCGGCGTCGGCGTCGTTCCACTTGTAGCCGGTGTCAGGCATGTCGGAAAGGAGCATCTCCAACACCATCTTGCGGCTCTTGCGCGCGCGGTCGCTTTCGGCGCGGACTTCCATGCCGGCTGTGACGTTGCGGCAGCAACTCGGCGCCAGCGCGCGTTCGCCTTTGACTTCGACCACGCAGGCGCGGCAGTTGCCGTCGGGACGCAGGCCTTCCTTGTGGCACAGGTGCGGGAGCTCGACGCCATGGCGCTGCGCGGCATGGAGGATGGTCTCGCCTTCGAAGGCGCTGACGGGCCGGCCGTCGAGTTCGAAGTCGATCGTCTGCGGCAGCCACTGCGCCGCTCGGGCTGGCGCGTTCATTCGATCTCCTCGGGAAAGTAGCGGCGGACACTGCGGATCGGATTGGGCGCAGCCTGGCCCAGACCGCAGATGGACGCATCGGCCATCACCTGCGCCAGGTCTTCGAGCGTCTCGCCGTCCCACACCGGCGCCTGCATCAGCGCAGCCGCCTTGGCCGTGCCCACGCGGCAGGGCGTGCACTGGCCGCAGCTTTCGTGCTCGAAGAACCGCATCACGTTGAGCGCGGCATCGCGCGCGCGGTCATGCTGGCCGAGCACCATCACCGCCGCGGAGCCGATGAAGCAGCCGTGCTCTTGCAGGGTGTCGAAGTCCAGCGGATGGTCGGCGAGGCGTGCCGGCAGGATGCCGCCCGACGCGCCGCCCGGCAGGTAGGCATGCAAGGTGTGGCCGTCCTGCATGCCGCCACAATATTCGTCGATCAGATCGAGCAGGCTGATGCCGGCCGGCGCCAGCTTGACGCCCGGCGACTTGACGCGCCCGCTGACGCTGAAGCTGCGCAGCCCCTGTCGGCCGCGCCGCCCGAAGCCGCTGAACCACGCGGGCCCGCGCTCGACGATGTCGCGCACCCAATAGAGCGTTTCGAAGTTGTGTTCCAGCGTCGGCCGGCCGAACAGGCCGACCTGCGCGATGTAGGGTGGGCGCATGCGCGGTTCGCCGCGCTTGCCCTCGATGCTTTCGATCATGGCCGACTCTTCGCCGCAGATGTAGGCACCGGCGCCGCGCCGAAGCTCGATGGCCGGCAATGCGCAGGGCGGGTCGGCACGCAGCCGGGCGAGTTCGGCCTGGAGCAATTCGCGGCAGTCGTGGTATTCGTCGCGCAGGTAGATGTAGCAGGTGTCGATGCCCACCACCCGCGCCGCCACCAGCAGCCCTTCGAGAAAGCGGTGCGGATCGCGTTCGAGGTAGGTGCGGTCCTTGAAGGTGCCGGGCTCGCCTTCGTCGATGTTCACGGCCATGAGGCGGGGCGCCGGCTGCTCGCGCACGATGCGCCACTTGCGCCCGGCCGGAAAGCCCGCGCCGCCCAGCCCGCGCAGGCCCGATGCCTCCATGGCCTGGATGACGGGCTCGACGTCGGCATCCGGGCCCGCCAGCGAAGCCGCCAGCGCGTAGCCGCCGTGGGCGCGGTAGGTCGCGTAGTCGGTGAATGCGGGTCGCACCGAGCGGGCGTCGGCGGGCGAAGTCACGCTCTGCCCCGCAAAGTCCGCAGGGGCAAAGTTGGCGACGGCCCGCGCTTCGGGATTCGGCTGCGCCGCCGAAGCCGCATCCGGTGGCGCGCTTTCGGCAATCACGGCTTGCATCACTGCGTCGGTGTCGGCGAGCGGGACCGCACGCTGGTTCACCGCCACGGCCGGCGCCTGTTCGCAGCGGCCGATGCAGGGCGCGGCCACCACCCGGACGTCGTCATGGCCGGCCGAACCCAGGATGCCGGGCAGACGGGCCATCAGGTCGGAGGCGCCGGCCAGTTCGCAGGCCAGGCTGTCGCAGACGCGCACGGTGATGCGCGCCAGCGCGTCGTCGCCGCGCACCACCTCGAAGTGGTGATAGAAGGTCGCGACCTCGAAGACCTCGGCCATCGGAATGTTCATCTCGCGAGCCAGCGCGACGAGGTGCCGGTCGCGCAGGCCGCCGTAGGCGTCGTTGATGCGGTGCAGGTGCTCGATCAGCAGGTCACGCCGGTGGCCCGATTCGGGCGGCGGGCCGATCAGCGAACGGACGACGGCGAGCGCATCGTCGTCGGGCTGCCGCCCCTTCAGCTTGCTCTTGCGCCGGATGCGCTGCCGCATGTCGTCCACCGTCGCGATGGGAATCGTGCGCGGTGCGTCGATGGTGGCGGGGGTCGCCGGGGTGTCGCTGGTCAATGCCTGGGCCTTGTTCGTAGCGCGCGTTGGGGCGCGTGGGAGCGCGTGGGTCTCATTCGAAACGCAGGTGTCGTCGGCGCGATGGCAGGGCCATGCCCTCGATGCGCCCGACCCGGCTGCACGAGTGTGGACGGCCGACGGGCCCGCCGTCAAATTCGCTCGCCGAATGGCCCGATTCAATCCACCAATGATCCGGTCGCCCGCGGCATCAGGCTGCCGGAGCGGCGCCGGGCTCGAAAGTCATGGCCAGGCCGTTCATGCAATAGCGCAGGCCCGTGGGCTTGGGGCCGTCGTCGAACACATGCCCGAGGTGGCCGCCACAGCGTCTGCACAGCACTTCGTCGCGGCTCATGCCCAGGCTGTTGTCGGCCGTCTTCTCGACCGCACGGTCGAGCGGCTTCCAGAAGCTGGGCCAGCCGGTGTGGCTTTCGAACTTGGTGGCGGACGAGAACAGGGCCAGCTTGCAGCCGGCGCACGAGAAGACACCGGCGCGCTTCTCGTCGTTGAGCGGGCTCGAATAGGGCCGCTCGGTGCCGGCCTGGCGCAGCACGGTGAACTGCTGCGGCGTGAGCAGCTTCTTCCATTCGGCCTCGGTGTGCGTCACCTCGTAGGCCTTGGCCGCGCGGGCGATCGGGCTCAGCAAGAGGCCGGGCAAGGCGCCGAGTCCGGCGGCGGCCAGCGTGTTCAGGAATTGTCTGCGTGCGCTCATCGAAATTCTCCTGTGGATCGCGCTGCTTATACGTGAGCGCTTCCCCGTGGGATTCAGCGGCGCGCAACAGCCCTGCTGCTGCCGCAGTCTCAGCCGAGCGAACCGCTGTGCCGCGCGACGTTGGCGAGCCAGGCGTCGCCCTGAAGCAGATCGATCGCGGCCTGCAGCGCCCGCGACGGGCGCACGCCGGTCTGGCTCATAAAGCCGATCGGCGTGCGGACTCCAGGGTCGACGAGCGGGAGCGCCTCGAGTTCGCGGTGACTCCGGACGGCAGCCACCATGGCGCCCGGCAGGATGCTGCACACCTCGCCCTCGGCCACGCACAGCGCGAGCGCGAGCACGGAGTCGGTTTCGATGGCTGGAGCCACGGTCGCGCCCGCAGCACTCAGCGCCTGATCGACGATGGCCCGGTTGTGCATGTCGGGCGTCAGAAGGCACAGCGGCATGGCGGCCGCGTCGGACCAGCGCAAGGGAGCGCAGATGCGCAGCATGTCGCTGGACGGCTGCGCCGCGCGCCGCAGTAGAAAGTAGTGCTCGATGCTTTGCGGCCAGGCCGTGACCTGGATGCCGGTCCGGTCTCGCCGCTCGGTATAGCCGAGCGCCAGGTCGAGCGACAAATTTTCGAGGCCGGCTTCGAGCTGCTGGGAGCTCATCGACAGCACCGTCGGCACGATGCCGCCGTGGCGCTGCTGCAAGGCGGCGGCGAACCGCGCCAGCAAGGGAATCGCCGTGGGCACGGCGGCCATCTTCAGGTGACCGCGCGGATTCGCTTCGTCGCTCTTCAGTTCCTGCTGCAGCACCTCACTGTCGCGCAGCATGCGCCGCGCCGCCTCCAGCACGCGTTCGCCTTCGTGCGTCAGGCCGGCGTAGGTGCGGCCGCGTCGCACGATGACCGCGCCGAACTCTTCTTCGAGCGCCTTGAGCGCGTTGGAAAGCGCCGGCTGCGTGATGTGGCAAGCCTGAGCGGCCCGGCCGAAGTGCCGGTGCTCGCAGAGCGCGACCAGGTAGCGCATCGACGCGAGCAGGTTCACCGGTGACAGCCGCTCAGGTGTTCTTGCTGACGGTGATGGTCGGGAACTTGGCCGAGAAGTCCTTGGCCTTCTCTGCAATGCCGACCGCCACGCGCCGCGCGATGGCCTTGTAGATGCCGGCCGCCTCGCCGTCGGGGTCGGCCACCACGGTGGGCTTGCCGCTGTCGGCCTGCAGGCGGATGTTGATGTCCAGCGGCAGCGCGCCGAGGTAGGCCATGCCGTATTGCTCGGCCATCTTCTTGCCGCCTTCGGCGCCGAAGATGTGTTCCACATGGCCGCAGTTGGAGCACACGTGCACCGCCATGTTCTCCACGATGCCGAGGATCGGCACGCCGACCTTCTCGAACATCTTGATGCCCTTTTTCGCATCGAGCAGCGCGATGTCCTGCGGCGTGGTCACGATCACGGCGCCGGTCATGGGCACGCGCTGCGACAGCGTGAGCTGGATGTCGCCGGTGCCGGGCGGCATGTCGACGATCAGGTAGTCGAGTTCTTTCCAGTTGGTCTGCCGCAGCAGTTGTTCGAGCGCCTGCGTGGCCATGGGCCCGCGCCAGATCATGGCCTCGTCCTGGTCGACCAGGAAGCCGATCGACATCACCTGCACGCCGTGGTTTTCGAGCGGCTCCATGGTCTTGCCGTCCTCGCTTTCGGGGCGGCGGTCGATGCCCAGCATCATCGGCTGGCTGGGCCCGTAGATGTCGGCATCGAGCAGGCCGACGCTGGCCCCTTCGGCCGCCAGGGCCAGCGCAAGATTGGCCGCGGTGGTGCTCTTGCCCACCCCGCCCTTGCCCGACGCCACGGCGATGATGTTCTTGACGTTGGGCATCAGCTGCACGCCGCGCTGCACGGCATGGCTGGTGACCTTGGTCGTGATGTTGACCGACACGTTCTCCACCCCGGGCACCGCCTTGGCGGCGGCGACCAGCGCCTTGCGCAGGGCCGGGGCCTGGCTCTTGGCGGGATAGCCGAGTTCGATGTCGAAGGAGACGTCGCCTTCGTGAACCTGCAGGTTCTTCAGCGCGCGGGTGCTGACGAAATCGTTGCCTGTGTTGGGATCGGGAACGCCCTTGAGCGCCTCGGTGAGCGCCGCTTGCGTGACTGCCATGATGAAAACTCCTGAATGGCAGGTAGTCTAGTACCCCCCCGACGCAGGCGCTTTACGCGAGGTCCTTGACCATCTGAAGCGCGTCTTCCACGTTTTCGTAGTAGCCGGGGCTGACGCCGGCTTCGCGGAATCCGTGGCCGCGATAGAAGGCCATGGCCACCGGATTGCGCGCCCGCACTTCGAGCTGGATGCGCTGGATGCCGGCCACGCGTGCGGTGGCTTCGAGCCAGGCCAAAAGCGCAGAGCCGAGCCCGGCGCGCCGCTTGTCCGAGCGCACGGCGAAGAGCAGCACATGCGCGTCGTCGTCGCCGTATTTCATGATCGCGAAGCCGATGAGCATGCCTTGCTGGCGGGCCACGACCACATTGGTCGACAGGTCGGAAATGCTGCGCATCACGCGGCGCTGCGTCCATCGCCACGACAAGCCGTATTCGACGGCGTCCCTGGACAGCTCTGATATGTCCAGCGCATCGGCGGGCTGCGCCAGGGTGATCTCGTGTTCGGTGATCATGGTCGCGAATTTCGTCGCGACTATAGCCTGAATGCCTGACAGGATGGCCGGCAGCGCGCGGGGCCGGAATGCGCGGCTCAGGTCTCGTCCGGAATGCCCAGTTCGGAGCAGATGCGCGCGGTCAATGCCTTGAGGCGCGCGACCTCCGCTTCGAGCCGCGAAACGTTCAGCCGAAGCGCGGCAATCTCGCCCAGCGAAGTCTCCGCGGGCGCGACGGACTCGCGCGACGCCGCCACGGGCGCCTGCGCGGGCGGCTCGCCGCTCAGCAACTGGGCCCAGCGGCTTTCCCGCGCGCCAGGCAGCCGCGCCAGCTTGACGACCAGCGCCCCGGCCGGCCGTTCGGCCAGCTCGTCGAGGAAGGCTTCGACCGACGAGATGTCGGCGAAGTTGTGCATCCGGTCGCAGGCGATCCGAAGCTCGCCCGCGGTCTGCGGTCCGCGCAGCATAAGCACCGTGAGCAGGATGGTCGACTGCGAGGGCACGCGCAACACGCGCTCGATGTTGTGCTCGTAGCGCGCGACGCGCCCGCCACTGCTTTCCATGACGAGGCTGTAGCCCTTGAGGCTGTCGATCGCCGCCTGCACGTCGGCGTCGGAAAGTTCCATCAGCGGATTGCGGCTGGTCTTCTGGTTGCAACCGGACACCAGCGCGTTGAGCGTGAGCGGGTAGCTGTCGGGCACGGTGCGCTGCTTTTCGGCAAGCACGCCGAGGACGCGCGTTTCGATGGGAGAAAGAACGGGGTGTGACAAGGGACGTGATGGCAGAGCTCGGCGCGAAAGTGTAAGGCGCAGCTCACGGCGCGCAAGGCTCGCGCGACGACGGCCACCTAAAATGCACCTCCCCAACTCGCACCGGGCGCCGCGCATTCGACGCCGTGCCCAGAAAGCCACTCTCCCGATGTCCCAGCGCAAGCTCTTCGTCACCACCGCGCTGCCGTATGCCAACGGCAAGTTCCATGTCGGCCACATCATGGAGTACATCCAGGCCGACATCTGGGTGCGGTTCCAGCGCATGCAGGGACACATGGTGCAGTTCGTCGGCGCGGACGACGCGCACGGCGCGCCCATCATGATCGCGGCCGAAAAGGCCGGCAAGACGCCGCAAGAGTTCGTCGGCGAAATCGCGGCCGGCCGCAAGGCGTATCTGGACGGGTTCCACATCCGCTTCGACAACTGGCACTCGACCGACAGCCCCGAAAACACCGAACTCGCGCAGGGCATCTACCGCCAGCTCAAGGCGAACGGGCTGATCGCAACGCGCACGATCGAGCAGTTCTACGACCCGGTCAAGGGCATGTTCCTGCCCGACCGCTACATCAAGGGCGAATGCCCGGTGTGCCATTCGAAAGACCAGTACGGCGACGCGTGCGAGGTGTGCAGCAGCGTCTATTCGCCCACCGAGCTCATCAACCCCTATTCCACGCTGACCGGCGCCGCGCCCGAGCTTCGCAGTTCGGAGCACTTCTTCTTCAAGCTGTCCGACCCGCAGGTGGTGTCCTTCCTCGAAGCCTGGACGCAGGACGGCAAGCTGCAGCCCGAGATGGCGCGCAAGGCGAGCGAATGGTTCGAGGCCGGCATGGCCGACTGGGACATCTCGCGCGAGGCGCCCTACTTCGGCATCGAGATTCCGGACGAGCCGGGCAAGTATTTCTATGTGTGGCTGGACGCGCCGGTCGGCTATCTCGCCAGCCTCAAGAACCACTTCGACAAGGGCCAGGCGGCGCAGCATTGGCACGCACCGTCGCGCACTGCGCAGAGCTTCGACGAATTCGTGGCAGACCCGTCGGTGGAGCAGGTGCATTTCATCGGCAAGGACATCGTGTATTTCCACACCCTGTTCTGGCCCGCGATGCTGCAATTCAGCGGACGCAAGACGCCAACCCAGGTCAACGTGCACGGCTTCATCACGGTCTCAGGCGAGAAGATGAGCAAGAGCCGCGGCACCGGCATCGACCCACTCAAGTACCTGTCGATCGGCATGAACCCCGAGTGGCTGCGCTACTACATCGCCGCCAAGCTCAATGCCAAGGTGGAAGACGTCGACTTCACGGCCGAGGACTTTCTGGCGCGCGTCAACGCCGACCTGATCGGCAAATACATCAACATCGCGAGCCGCGCCGCCGGCTTCATTGCCAAGCGATTCGGCGGCCAACTGGGCAGCGTCTCGGCCGACGGTTCGGCCCTGCTTGCCTTGCTGCAGGCCGCCGCGGCACCACTGTCCGCGCTCTACGACGGACGCGACTTCGCTCGGGCGCTGCGCGAGATCATGATGCTGGCCGACAAGGTGAACGAGTACGTCGACCAGAACAAGCCCTGGGAACTCGCCAAACAACAAGGCATGGATGCGAGGTTGCACGATGTCTGCACCAGCTGCATCGAGGCCTTTCGCCTGCTCACGATCTACCTGAAGCCGGTGCTTCCGGTACTGGCGGCGCAGGTCGAAGGCTTTCTCGGCATCGAGCCGTTGTTGTTCGCGGACGCAGGCCGGCTGCTCGGGGCGGGCCACGCCATCCAACCCTATAAGCACCTCATGCAGCGTGTGGAAGACAGCCAGCTCGACGCGCTGTTCGAGCCGCCCGCGCAAGCCGAGGTCGAGCCCGAGAAGGTTCTACCCGGCGGTGAAGCGGTCGCGCCCACCATCGGCATCGACGACTTCACGAAGATCGACCTGCGCATTGCGAAGATCGTCGCGTGCGAGGCGGTCGAAGGTTCGACCAAGCTGCTGCGGCTCACGCTCGACGCCGGTGAAGGCAGGATGCGCAACGTGTTCTCAGGCATCGCGTCTGCATACCAGCCCGAGCAGTTGGTCGGCAAGCTCACGGTGCTGGTCGCCAACCTCGCGCCGCGCAAGATGAAGTTCGGCGTGTCGGAAGGCATGGTGCTGGCCGCCAGCCATGCCGACGAAAAGACCGAGCCCGGAATCCACGTGCTCGAGCCGTGGGCGGGTGCGCAACCCGGGATGCGGGTGCGCTGACCGACGCGGGCTACCCGTCTCGGAGCGCGCGCCGGTTGCACCGACGGCACCGCCTGCTTGCGCTGCCTGCGCAGCCGGCTCAGTTCGCCTCGGTGCTCCGGTCCGGCGACGACCCCGCGCTCACCACGCGTTGATCGTCGTCGAGCACCGCCGTGAACACCATCGGCGAATTCGGCGGCTGGACCCAGCGCCATTCCCATTCGGTCTGCCGTTTGAGCGGATACGGCGTGCGCCGGGCCGGCTTGCCGAGCAGCTTGCGCAAATCTTCCATCGCCATGCCGGGCGTGACGCGTGCGAAGTTCTCGGGGTTGAGCACCTGGCGAAGCGCACTCATCTTGCCGTCGGCGCCGATGGTGATCATGTAATTCTTCTGGCCCTGGGGCTGGCGGTTGTATTCGAACACCCGGCCGCCCGGGGCATCCCAGATGTTTTCAGGCTCGCCGAAACGAGCGCGAACGTCCGCTTCGGTCGAAACGCCCTCTTCCAGTTCGCTGATGCGCTGCGGGTCGCAGCCGGCGAGCGCGAGCACCATCAGCAAGGCCGCGCACAGCCGTTCGAAGCGGATTCTCATCGCCTCCCTTTCGAGAACAGGGCGCCTCGACACGAGGCGCCTGTGCTCGAATCTACTGCACCGCGAAGCAGTACAGCAGGCCGGCGCCGCCGGTCTTCTTGAGCGCCTCGAGGCCGCACCCTTGGCTCGGGTGCGACGAATTCCATGATTTGGAGGGCGCGTCGTCGCGCAGACCGATGCGGTCGTGATGGCCGACGAGCGCCGATCCGTCGCCGCTCGTCGTCCAGTTGCGGCACGTCGTGTCCTTGCCGTCGACCACCGCCCGGCCGTCCGGCGACGAACCGGTCAGCACGTCGTGCATGTTGACGGGGTCGCCACGTCCGCTGATGGTCGTGCCTTTTTCGGTCAGTGCGGTCTGCTTGTTGAGGCCGTTGCCGTTGTGCAGGTCGTCGACATTGCGTGCGATCAGATCGCCCTTGGCGTTGAACCAGGGGCCTTTGCCGATGCGATCCCGCGCGTTGACGGCGGGGCGCCCGCCCGCTGGCGTTTCGCTGAGGTAGGCATGCCACATGCGGCCGCCGGCACCGACACCGGTCGCCAGGCTCTGGCAATAGCGGTCTGCGCCGGCAATGCCGCCGAAATCGGCTCCCTTGCCCGGATTGACGCTGGTCAGGAAGAAGCCCATCTTGTTCTGTCCTGCGCCGGGGCCACCGGTGCTGCAGGCTGCGAGCGCCAGGACGGCCGACACCGTGGCGAGAAAGACGACGGATCTGATTTTCATGAATGACCTCCTTGTTATGGGACCTGCACGCTAGCTCACGCCCGCGGTTCTGACAATGCGGAAACCGTGAATGCGTCGGCCGGCCATCGGCGCCACGTAAAATCCGCTGCAAAGGCTCCACTCATGTCCATCTTCGCCCGCCCCCACTACACGTCCGAGATCACCAGCTTCATCGAAGGCATGAAGGAGAAGAAGCCGACGCTCGAGGCCGAGCAACGCGCCGGCCGCGCGCTTCTGTGGGACAAGAACCTGGACCGCAATGCGCTGGAGGAATACCGTGAAGCCAAGGTGCCCCAGCAGCCCTACGTCTATCAGACGCAAGTGAAGTAAGCCGTCGTGCCGATCCGACCGGTCGCGGGCGCATCGAGCCGCCGTCAGGATGCCGCAGGCAACGGTCGGGACGACGCCGGCGCCGACACCGCCTTCGCGGACGAAGATCGGGCGCCGATTGCCGCCATGCCCGAGGTCATCGACCAGGTGGCGCTGGCCCGCCTCTACGGCGAGCCGCTGTTCACATTGCCGAACGACCTGTACATCCCGCCCGAAGCGCTGCAGGTCTTCCTCGAAGCCTTCGAAGGCCCGCTCGATCTGCTCCTCTACCTGATCCGCAAGCAGAACTTCAACATCCTCGACATTCCGATGGCGGGCCTGACGCGGCAGTACCTGAGCTACGTCGAGGAGATCCGCCACACCAACCTCGAACTCGCTGCCGAATATTTGCTGATGGCGGCGATGCTGATCGAGATCAAGTCGCGCATGCTGCTGCCGCCCAAGAAGTCGGCCGACGGCGAAGAGGTCGAAGACCCGCGCGCGGAGCTGGTGCGCAGGCTGCTCGAATACGAACAGGCCAAGCTGCAGGCCGCCTCGATCAGCGCCATGCCGCAAGCCGGGCGCGACTTCTGGAAGGCGCAGGTGTACATCGAGCAGTCGCTCAAGCCGCGCTTTCCGGACGTGAACGTGGTCGACCTGCGCGAAGCCTGGGCCGACATCATGAAGCGCGCGAAGCTGGTGCAGCATCACAAGATCTCGCGCGAGGAGCTCAGCGTGCGCGAACACATGAGCATCGTGCTGCGCCATCTGCAGGGGCGGCAGTTCGTCGAATTCGAGAAGCTCTTCGACGTATCGCGCGGCGTTCCGATGCTTATCGTCACCTTCATCGCGATGCTCGAGCTCGCGAAGGAAACGCTGATCGACATCACGCAGGCCGAGGCTTTCGCACCGATCTACGTGCGGCTGGCGTATTCGCCCACCTGAGCCGCTGCGGCAGCCACCGAAGCGCTTGGCGGCACCTGCGTTCAGCGCCGACTGCGGCGCGGCCGCTTCAAGGTGCTTCGACGCCGGGCTCGCGCCCCATCAACTGAGAGACGACTTCCTCGGGCCGGATGCGTCCGTCGAGCAGCGCCACGACGCTTTCAGAGATCGGCATCTCGACGCCCAATTGCCGGGCGCGCGACACCAGGGTGCGCGCACAGTAGACGCCTTCTGCCACATGCCCGAGTGACTGCACGGCTTGTTGGAGCGTCTGGCCCTGCGCCAGCAGCAGGCCGACTTTTCGGCTGCGCGAAAGATCGCCCGTGGCGGTCAGCACCAGATCACCGAGGCCGGACAACCCCATGAAGGTGTCGGGCCGCGCGCCGAGAGCCACGCCGAAGCGCGTCATTTCCGCCAGGCCGCGGGTCACGAGCGCGGCCCGCGCGTTGAGGCCGAGCGACAGGCCATCGGCCAGACCGGTGGCGATGGCCAGCACGTTCTTGACGGCACCGCCGACCTCGACGCCGACGATGTCCTCGTTGGCATAGACGCGCAGCGTCGGCCCGTGGAATGCCGCAACGAGCGCATCGCGCACCCCGGCGTGCGGGCTGGCAGCCACCAGCGCTGTGGGGCGCGCCTGGGCCACTTCCATGGCAAAGCTGGGTCCGCTGAGCGCAGCGGCGAGCAGGTGGGGGGCCGCTTCAGCCTGCACCTCGTGCGGCAGCAGACCGGATATCTTCGAGCCGGGTGGCGCCGGTTCCACGCCTTTGCAGAGCCATGCGACCGGACATTCGGCATGCCCCAGCGACAGCAACTGCTCGCGCAGCGCGGCCATGGGGGCCGCAAGGACCACGAGTTCTGCGCCTTCGATCGCCGCGGCCACCGGCCCGCCGACCACCGCGAGCATGGCCGGCAGCGCAATGCCCGGAAGGTATCGCGCGTTTTCCCTGGCCTCGGCCATCGATCGAGCCTGGGCCGCATCGCGCGCCCAGAGGGTCACCGAATGCCGGGCGGCGGCGCTCGCGGCCAGCGCCGTGCCCCAGGCGCCCGCGCCGAGCACGCTGATCTTCATCGGCGGTCCCGCACGGTCTGCGCCGCAGTTACTGCGTGATGATCGGCGAGGTCTGGCTTGCGGCCTGGGCCTGCTGCTGCTCGAACATCGCCTGGAAATTGATTTCGGCCAGATGCACCGGCGGGAAGCCCGCGCGCTGGATCATGTCGGCTACGTTGCCGCGCAGGTAGGGGTAGACGATCTGCGGGCATGCGATGCCGAGGATCGGGCTCATCTGGTCTTCGGGCAGGTTGCGGATCTCGAAGATGCCGGCCTGCTTGGCCTCGACCAGGAACACGGTGCGGTCCTGGATCTTGGTCTGCACGGTGGCAGACACCGTGATTTCGAAGATGCCGTCGGTCACGGGCTGCGCGTCGACGCCCAGCTGGATGTCGACCGTCGGCTGTTCCTGCTCGAGCAGGATGGCGGGCGAATTGGGCTGCTCGAGCGAGAGGTCTTTCAGATAGATGCGCTGGATCTGGAAGACGGGATCTTGGGATTGCGAGTCGGCCATGCTGAGCTTTCGATGTCGATACAACGCCGTTTCCGGGAACTGCGCCCGGACGGCGGCTGAAGAATGAGAAGGATTGAAGAGAGACGGAACGGGCGATTATCGCCCGGCCCGCTCAGGCTCCCTGGAGGAGCGGCACCAGCCCGCCACGCCCGTCGAGCGCGATCAGGTCGTCGCACCCACCGACATGCGTGCTGCCAATGAAGATCTGCGGAACGGTGCGGCGCTGCGTGGTTTCCATCATGACGGCGCGCGCGCTGGGATCGGTGTCGATGCGGATCTCTTCGATCTGATCGACGCCCTTGGACTTGAGGATTTGCTTCGCGCGAATGCAGAAGGGGCAAACGGCGGTGGTGTACATCTTGACGGGTTGCATCGTGACAGTTCAGGGTTGCGTTCGGTGTTTGGAGCTCGCTTGGGAATCAGGCCTTTTCAACAGGAAGATTAGCCTCTTTCCAGGACTTGAGTCCGCCTGCGACGGCTTGGGCCTGCGCGTAACCGAGTTTTTTGGCGACCGCCACGGCGCGCTGGGCACGCGAGCCGGTTGCACACACCAGCAGCAGCGGCACGGTCTTGTTCTTGACCGCGGCAGTGAGCTTCTCGTCGAGCTGCTCCAGAGGCACGTTCCTCGCACCGGTCATGTGCCCTGCGGCAAACTCTTCGGGCGTGCGCACGTCGATCAGCACCGCCCGCTCGCGATTGATCAGATGCACCGCCCCTTGCACCGTGAGCGACCCGGAGTTGGCGCCGCGCACCATGGGCCAGGCCAGCAGCCCCCCGGAGCTGAGCGCGATCAGGATCAGCATCCAGTTGTCGACGATGAATTTCACGAGGTTCCTTGAATGGCAAACCCGGGATTTTAGAATGCTGGATTTGCGCAAGCGTTCCCAAAGGCCACCCCATGCACAAACTGGTACTGGTTCGCCACGGCGAATCGACCTGGAATCTCGAGAACCGCTTCACAGGCTGGACCGATGTCGACCTGACGCCCACCGGCGTCGAGCAAGCTGTACAAGCCGGCAAGCTGCTCAAGGCAGAGGGCTACGACTTCGACGTGGCCTACACCAGCGTGCTCAAGCGCGCCACCCGCACGCTCTGGCACATGCTGGACGAACTCGACCGCACCTGGCTGCCGGTCATCCACTCCTGGCGGCTCAACGAGCGGCACTACGGCGGGCTGCAAGGCCTCAATAAGGCCGAGACCGCCAAGAAGTACGGTGACGAGCAAGTGCTGATCTGGCGCCGCAGCTACAGCACGCCGCCCCCGCCGCTGGAGCCGACCGACCCGCGCAGCGAGCGCGGCGACGTCCGCTACGCCAAGCTCGCCACCGAGCAGGTGCCGCTGACCGAGTGCCTGAAGGACACCGTGGCACGCGTCATGCCCTTCTGGAACGAATCCATGGCCCCGGCCATCCGCACCGGGCGTCGCCTCTTGGTGTCGGCCCACGGCAATTCGATCCGCGCGCTGGTGAAATACCTCGACAACATTTCCGAAGACGAGATCGTCGGCCTGAATATTCCCAACGGAATTCCATTGGTCTATGAACTCGACGACGAGCTGAAGCCGCTGCGCCATTACTACCTCGGCGACGCCGCCGCCGCGGAGAAAGCCGCCGCCGCCATTGCCGCCCAAGGAAAAGCCTGACGAAATTCAGGGCTCTGCCGGGTTTCAGGAACCCTGGCGGGCAATTTGCTTCGAAGGTGGGTATATTGGCTTGACTGCCGACAAGGACACTGACACATGGGCCAGACACTGAAGATCACCGGTTGGGTTGCAGCCGGCGCCGTAGCTGGCGTGCTCACCACGGTTTCGCTGCAAACCGTCGCTCGCGGCTCGCTGGCACCCCTTCCGCTCGAAGAACTGCAGCAACTTGCAGCGGTCTTCGGGATGGTGAAGTCGGACTATGTAGAGCCGGTGGACGAGAAGAAACTCATCTCCGACGCGATCTCCGGCATGGTCGCCGGGCTCGATCCGCATTCCCAGTATTTCGACAAGAAGTCCTTCAAGGAATTCCGCGAAGGCACCAGCGGCCGTTTCGTCGGCGTGGGCATCGAGATCTCGCAGGAAGACGGGCTCATCAAGGTGGTGTCGCCCATCGAAGGGTCGCCGGCATTCCGCGCCGGGCTCAAGCCCAACGACCTGATCACCAAGATCGACGACACGGCCGTGCGCGGCCTTTCGCTCGCCGACGCGGTCAAGCGGATGCGCGGCGAAGCCAACACCAAGGTGCTGCTGACCATCTTCCGCAAGGACGACAGCCGTACGTTCCCGGTCACCATCACGCGCGAAGAAATCCGCACGCAGTCGGTGCGCGGCAAGATCATGGAGCCCGGCTACGGCTGGATCCGCCTGTCGCAGTTCCAGGAACGCACCGTCGACGACTTCGTCAAGAAGGTCGACGAGATGTACAAGGAACAGCCGAACCTCAAGGGCCTGGTGCTCGACCTGCGCAACGACCCGGGTGGCCTGCTCGACGCGGCCGTGGCCATTTCGTCGGCCTTCCTGCCCGAGAACGTCACCGTGGTCTCGACCGACGGCCAGCTGGCCGAGAGCAAGGCGGTCTACAAGGCAGCGCCTGAGTTCTATCAACGGCGTGCCGGTGCCGACCCGCTGCGCAGCCTGCCGGCCGCGCTCAAGACCGTACCGCTGGTGGTGCTCGTCAACGAGGGTTCCGCTTCGGCGAGCGAAATCGTGGCCGGCGCCCTGCAGGACCACAAGCGCGCCACCGTCATGGGCAGCCAGACCTTCGGCAAGGGCTCGGTGCAGACCGTTCGCCCCCTCGGCCCGGACACCGGCCTCAAGATCACCACCGCGCGCTACTACACGCCGAGCGGCGCATCGATCCAGGCCAAGGGGATCGTGCCGAACGTCCTGATCGACGAAACCGCAGAAGGCAGCCCGTTCGCGGTCCTGCGCATGCGCGAAGCCGATCTCGAGAAGCATCTGGCGAGCGGCCAGGGCCCCGAGGTGAAAGACCCGGATCGCGAGAAGGCGCGCGACGAGGCGCGCAAGCGGCTCGAGGAAGAAGCCAAGAAGCCGCCGCAAGACCGCAAGGTGCCCGAGTTCGGCAGCGACAAGGATTTCCCGCTGATGCAGGCGCTCAATCGCCTCAAGGGGCAGCCCGTGGTCGCCAGCAAGACGCAGGTGATCGTCGAGAACAAGGAAGAGAAGAAAGAGAACTGATCGTCCGCTCGGGTGTTGCAGCCCGGCAAGCGGGCGACGGGGCAGGCACGGCGCATGGAAGATCAGGACCTCCTGCGCTACTCGCGCCACATCCTCCTCGAAGAGTTCGGAGTGGACGGGCAAGCGCGCGTGAGCGCCTCCCATGCGCTCGTGGTGGGCGCAGGCGGGCTGGGTTCTCCGGTGCTGCTGTATCTCGCGGCTGCAGGGGTCGGACGCATCACTCTGATCGACGACGACGAGGTCGATCTCACCAATCTCCAGCGCCAGGTGGCCCACGCGACTTCTGGCGTGGGTTCGTCCAAGGTCGACTCGGCCGCCGAGCGCATGCGCGGCATCAATCCGGACATCGTCATCGAGCCACTCTGCGCGCGCGCCGACGCGGCAACGCTCGACAGCCTGGTGGCCCAGGCCGATGTGGTGGTCGACTGCAGCGACAACTTTGCGACACGGCATGCAGTGAACCTCGCTTGCGTGGCGCACGCGGTCCCGCTCGTGTCCGGAGCGGCCATCCGGTTCGACGGCCAATTGAGCGTGTACGACAGCCGTGACCCGGCGTCGCCCTGCTACGCCTGCCTCTTCCCGCCCGACGCAAAGTTCGAGGAGACGCGCTGTGCCGTGCTCGGCGTGTTCGGACCGGTGGTCGGCACCATCGGCGTCCTGCAGGCCCACGAAGCGCTCAAGCTCTTGGCAGGCATCCAGCCCTCGCTGGTCGGCACCTTGCTGATGTTCGATGGTCGGCGCACCGCTTTCGATACCTTGCGAGTGACGCGGGATCACGATTGCGCAGTCTGCGGATCTCGGTCGGCGACAACAGACCGCTGACGCGCGACGGGTCGAGCGCGTCCGCCGCTTCCCCGCCGAGCGCTGAAATGCGCTTACTGCTTCTTGGCCTTCGAGGCCCCCGCAGCCGCCGGCGTCCCCGAACTCGGCTGCTTGGCCTGTGCCAGCACGTCCTTGCAGTCGACGTCTTCGCCCGGGCCGGTTTCGATCGTGGCCGCCAGGGCCAGCAATGGATTCAGCGCACCCAGCGCAAGCGCTGCCACGCCGCGGGCGGCCAGCGGCCCGGCCTCGACGCCGCCCTTGGGCGATGCGAAGGTACCGCCGATCACCAATGGCGTCCGGAACGCCAGGATGCTCATGTCCTTGGGCTGCTGCTTGATCACCAGATCCATCGACTCGCGCCCGAGATCCACCTTGCCCGCGGCGTTGAAGACCGTGTCTTCGGTGTCGAACACGAGCGTCCGCCCGACTGCCACGCCCTTGTTGACATCGAAGGCCACCGCGGCGCACCGCAATGTGACGTTGTGATCGCCTTCCATGATGAACTTGATGATCTCGCCGCCATCGAGCCCCATGAACTCCAGCAGCAGATTGCTGAACTTGCCGCGCCCGGTCAGCAGGCTCACGTCGCCCGACGCATCGCCGAGCCAACTGGCCACCGAATTGCCTTTGCCCGACAGGTTGATCTGGCCATCGAGCTTGCCCAGGCTGGTCTTGAGCGTCTCGACCTTGGGGATCATCCGGTTGAGCTGCATGTTCCGAATCTGGACGGCAGCGCGAATGTCGCTCGGCTTGGCGCTGGCGTCGATGCGCACCGAACCGCCGACCCGGCCACTCGCAATTCCGAGATCGAGCGGATCCAGGGTCAGCACGCTGTCCTTGAGCACCACATGGACGCTCCCCTTGTCCAGCGGCAGTTCGTGCACGTTGCGAATGCGGTCGGCCACGTAGGTCACGTCGGCGTTCATGGCGCGCAGGCGTTCCAGGTCCAGCGTCGCGGTCGGCAGCACCTTGGCGTTGGCGTCGCGCTGGCGCTTCTTGACCTGATCGATCGATGGTGGGGGCGCCACGCCCTCGATCGCGTTGGCAGAGCGCTTGGTGGGCGGCAGGCCGATCAACGGGCCCAGGTCGTCCATGTCCATCACCTTCGAATGCAGACGCCCACTCAGCGTCGGTACCTTTTGCGCCTGATCGAACTGGAGCTGACCGTCGATGTCGGACAGCCCGAGCTTCCCCTTGAGATCCTTCACGTCCCACTTCTTGGCCTGCATGCCGACCGTCCCGCTGATGGCATAGGGTGAGGTTTCCGGGAGCGCAACACCGAGCAAACCGTACAGGTCGCCCAGGCTCTGACCCTTCAGATCGAACTTGGCGTCCACGCCGTCGAGCGTGGCGAGTTCCGCCACGGTGCCGGATGCCTTGAGCCGCGTGGCACCCGCCACGGCGTCGATCTCGAGCGGGAACGGCGGTTGCCCCACCGCATTGAGCTGAAGCACGTTGCCGGTCCGGCCCTCGGCGCTCAGCGGTTGGCGCTGATAGCGGCCCTTGATCCGATAGTTCAACGGCAAGGCGCCGCGCGATGTGTCGAAGTCGAGATCAGCCTGCAGATCCACGCCGAGGTGCTTCGCAAGGAAATCGATGCTGCCGCTGTCGACCTGTACCAGGCCGATGGTCGGGGTCGTGCTCGAATCTGAAGTGTCTTTTCCCAAGGCCCAGGTCTTGCGCCCGTCCTCTTCCATTTGCAGGCCCACCGCCGGCGAGTAGAGCGCCAACCGCGGGATCACGACGCGCTGCGCGAGCAACGGCCAGATTCGCAATGTCACTTCGGCCCGCTCTGCCTTCACGAGATAAGGCTGGCGCGCCCATTCCGGGTTGGCGAACTCGATCCCGTCGAGCTTGACCGTGATATTGCGAAACCCGAGACCGACGTCGAGATGCCGGGTGATCTCGAACTTGCGGCCCGTCTTTTCGGTCACGTAACGATTGATCGGCCCGCGCAGAACGTCCCATGGAAAGAAGACGAGCAACAGCACCAGCGCAAGCAGGATCGCGCCCACCACGCCGCCCGCGATGGCCCACTTGCGGGAACGTGGCGAAAGGGATGACGTGGTGGCAGTGTTCAAGCTGGCGGGCGCACTCAAGCGCCGGATAGTCGGTCGTCCGCTTATCGCGCCGCAGGCTCCGCCACGAGGTCGGCAGTCTGCAGGCGTCCTTGTGGGGCAACGCCTACGTCTGTGTCAAACCATGCGTTTCGTAAGAACGCGCCTACAGCGGCGAAGTCTTGAAGGCTGCATGATGCGAACTGTCGATCCGTAACAACTGAGACGAAGAATTTCGTGCTCGCGTTCGGAAACCGAGCTTTCCATGGATGCAAGACTCAAAACATACATCGTCGAAGACAACGTCACTATCCGCGAGAACCTGGTCGGAACGTTGGAGGAACTGACGCACATCTCTGCCATCGGCTACGCAGAGGCCGAAGCCGACGCGGTCGGCTGGCTGACCGTCAACAGCGACAAATGGGAGCTCGCCATCGTCGATCTGTTTCTGAAACAAGGGAGCGGTCTGGGCGTGCTGCAGGCCTGCGCGAAGAGGCGACCCCATCAAAAAGTGGTGGTGCTGAGCAACTACGCCACACCGGACATTCGCAAACGGTGCGCGCAGTTCGGCGTCGACGCCGTGTTCGACAAGTCGAACGAGATCGACGCGCTCATCGACTTCTGTGTCCAGATGTCTGGCGGCCAGCACGCACGAAGCGGCCACTGAGTTCCGGCCAACGCAAGGCGGCGAGCGGGCGAAGCCTCCCCCGCGGCGCGTCAATCAATCAGCTTGTTTTTCAGAGCGTAGTAAGTCAGGTCGCTGTTGGACGAGAGGTTCATCTTCTCCATCAGGCGCGTGCGGTAGGTACTGACTGTCTTGACCGACAGCGACAAGGTTTTCGCGATGTCGCCTGCGGTCTCCCCCTTGGCCAACTTCAGGAAAACTTGAAATTCACGTTCCGAAAGCTGCTCGTGCGGAGCGGCGTCGTCCTTCCGGTCGAGCTGCCGGGCGAGGAGTTCTGCCACGGCCGGCGTGATGTAGCGGCGACCCAGCGAAATGGTGCGGATCGCATTCACGATTTCGATCGGGTTGCACTCCTTGTTCAGGTAGCCGCTCGCGCCCTGCCGGATCAGGTTCATCGCGTAGTGTTCTTCGGGGTAACCGCTCAGGATGAGGATGCCCACGTCCGGGGCCTTCGCGCGAATCATCGCAAGCGCATCGATGCCGCTCTGGCCGGGCATCCACAGGTCCATCACCAGCACGTCGAGTTCGGTC
>JAHJOG010000325.1 GCA_018820395.1 Gammaproteobacteria bacterium
ATCCCCCTGGCCGTTCCCTTGATGGTGTGGACTGCGTCCGGCCAGCCCTCCTGGCCTGGGGCGATCAAGGGCGCCCACAGAGCCGCCTGTTGGCGAAACAGCTCCAGGACCTCCTGCACCACATCCAGGTCGCCGGCGGCGTAGGATTCCAGATAGCCGAAGTCCACCGCCCCGGTCAGATCGCGCCGCGCCATAATTCTCTTCGCCCCTCGCTTGCCAAGCCGAGAAATCCGGCTATGTTCCGCGCCCTCGCCGGGACCCCCGCCAAAGGGGTCCGACGCGATGGGTGCATAGCTCAGTTGGTAGAGCAGCTGACTCTTAATCAGCGGGTCGTAGGTTCGAATCCTACTGCACCCACCAAGTTTTCCCCTGAAAACCCTTGGTGGCCGCCCCCCGGGCGATGAGAGACCGCGTCGGAGCAATGCTCATCTGGCCCCTGGTCGCCTTCGGCCTAAGCGCCGTCAACCTCGCCACCTTCCTCGTCTTCGCCTTCGACAAGCGCCAGGCCAGGACCGGCGGGCGGCGGATCCCTGAACGCACCTTACTGATCATGGCCGCGATCGGCGGATCCCCAGGCGCCCTGGCCGCCCAGCAGATCCTGCGTCACAAGACCCGCAAACAGCCCTTCGGCGCCCGGCTGGCCAGCATCGTCGGGGTCCAGGCTGTGGGTCTGGCGCTGATCCTGTCCAGACTGCAGGCTTGAACCTCAGGGGTCTCAGAGCCGGCGATCGGCCCTCTTCGCCCCGCAACCTGCAACGCTTCCGCCCGCCGGACGTTGGCCGCTGGGTGGGCGCCAGGACCGTCGGCGCCTGACCCGCGGGGCTATGCTCGCCGCCTCCGCGCCCGTTCGAACCAAAGGATGATCTGACATGTCTGTGCCCGCGCTGCGCCTCGCCCTCTTCGCCACCTGTCTGGTGGCGGCTCCCGCCATGGTCCAGGCTCAGTCGGCGACGCCGCAGACCACCGCCGCGCCGGCGGCCGCCTTCGAACTGGCGCCCCTGCCCTATGGCTATGACGGCCTGGAGCCGGTGATCGACGCCCAGACCATGCAGATCCACCATGGCCGTCACCATCAGGGCTATGTGAACAATCTCAACGCCGCCGTGGCGCAGACCCCCGCCCTGTCGGGCAAGTCCCTCGAAGAGATCCTGGCGGAGGTGTCCAAGCACCCGGCCAGCGTCCGCAACAACGCCGGCGGCCACTACAACCACACCCTGTTCTGGAAGCTGATGGCCCCGACCGATCAGGTGGGCGAGCCGTCCGACTCGCTGAAGGCGCAGATCGACAAGGACTTCGGCTCCATGGCGGACTTCAAAAAGGCCTTCGAGACCGCCGGCGCGCAGCGCTTTGGCTCAGGCTGGGCCTGGCTGGTCTGGGACGGCGAGAAGCTGGCCGTGGCCTCCACCCCCAACCAGGACAATCCGCTGATGGACGACGCCGCGGTCAAGGGCGCGCCCGTCATCGCCAACGATGTCTGGGAGCACGCCTATTATCTGAAGCACCAGAACAACCGTGGCGGCTATCTCAACGCCTGGTGGGGCGTGCTCAACTGGAACGAGGCCAACCGCCTGTTCGACGCCGCCCGGCAGTAGGGCGAGGGCTCAACAGGCCTGAGCGCCGCTTGCGACGTTCAGGCCTGACCGCGCTTGCCAGTCAGCAAAATCAGGGGTTTGGGGACACGTCTTGCTCGACCACAGGCGGCGCCTCAGGCGGGTCGTTGAGCGGCGGCAGATGCTCGGCCACCAGATCCTCACGTTCGGCGGTGCGAACCGCGCGCCGGACATTCAGGCGCAACAGTAGCTCGGCCGCCGGCCAACGCTGGCGCACCTCATCCAGCCGACCAGCCAGGTCGGCGGCCATGACGTTCTCGGTCTCGCCCGCATAGAGAAGCCGCGTCTCCGCCCCAGGGGCGGTTTCGGCGATGATGTAGTTCGCCCCCGCGGTCGGCGGGATGCGGTCATCCTCGATAGCGGTGTAACGGTAGTTGGCGCCGGACTTTCCGGCGAAATCGAGTTGGCGGGCCAACACAACGCTCCCAGCCTTGAATACGCTTTTCCAGAGTTGTCGACCGCCATGCGCTGTCGACGCCCCTCTCTACACGGTCAATTCGGGCGAAAGCGAGACGCCATCCGCGGCCAAGCTCAGGAATTTCCGCCGCTTGGCCCGTCCGGGAACAACCGGCGCCATAAGACGTTCCGACGGGGCCCCCGGCTCTGCTAGGATTTCCACGAGGCGGCGTCATTCGAATCCGCCCCGAGTTTGGAGCCGCACCATTTCCCAGGTTTCCCCCAATGGCGACCAGCCCGCAGCCTTCGAGCTCGTCGGTGACGGGGATGCGCGGACCGTACGCCTGACCGGGGACTGGACGCTCAATGCGCTCAACCGCGAGGGCCGTCGCCTGAGCGCCGCCCTGCGGGGCGCGCCCGCCGCCCGTTAC
>JAHJOG010000217.1 GCA_018820395.1 Gammaproteobacteria bacterium
CGGTAGACGTCCTCGCCCTTCTCTGTGACTTCGTGCAAGCCGTCCGGAAAGGCCCAGTCGCCACTGGCCGAGACGATTTCCTGCAGCGTGGGGTCGTCGATGCGCGGCGGCAGCAGCTTGGCGTAGGCCAGGGCGCCCAGCAAGGCGACGAGCGCCATGCCGGCCGACAGCCCGACGACCACGCCCGGACCCTTGCGGTTGCGCAGCTTGCGCTCGACCAAAAGATAGGTGAGCCACGCGAGCACGAACGACGCTACGACAGCGGCAATGCGCCAGTCCCGTTCGAGCTCGGCGCCGTGGACGATCCGCCCGTAGGCCAGCAGCGGCCAGTGCCACAGATAGAGCGGGTAGCTGATGAGCCCGACCCACACCATCGGGCGCGCGCCCAACAGATGGCGGTTGAGCCAGGCGCCCGGCCCGGCTGAGATGCAGAGGCAGGTGCCCGCCACCGGCAGGATCGCCCAGAAGCCGGGAAAAGCCTTGCCGCGCGTGATCATCGCCAGCCCGAGCACGATGAAAACCAGGCCCACAATGCTGCGAAGCTCGCGGCGCAGCACGTTGCGGTGGGCTTCGCGGCGCAGCGCGCCGTGCGCCAGCAAGGCGCCCGCGGCCAGTTCCCACACGCGCGAGAGCGGCGAATAAAAAGTGGCCGTGGGCGCACGATGCACCCAGATCACATTGATCAGAAAAGACACCACCAGCGCAGCGCCGATCCACAGCGCCATCCGCCGGCCCTTGCTTCGCCAAGCGAGCCCCAGAAGGAGCGGCCAGAAGATGTAGAACTGCTCTTCCACGGCCAGCGACCAGAGGTGCAGCAGCGGCTTGGTCTCGGCCACGGTATCGAAATACCCGGCCTCGCCCCAGAGCACCAGATTGACCACGAAACCGCCGCTCGCGGCCAGATGCTTGCCCAACTGCCGGAATTCGTCGGCCAGCAGCACGTACCAGCCGAACAGCAATGCTGCAGGGAGGACCACCAGCAGCGCCGGAAAAATTCGCCGGATCCGACGGCTGTAGAACTCGCGATAGCTGAAGCCGTCGCCTGCGATGCTGCCGAAGATGATCGTGGAGATCAGGTAGCCCGAGATGACGAAGAAGATGTCCACGCCGATGAAGCCACCGGGCAACCATTGGGGAAATGCGTGAAATCCGACCACCGAAAGAACTGCGATGGCGCGCAGGCCATCGATATCCGGGCGATATTTGGGGTGGGCGAGGTGAGACTCTTCTTGTCGTGGCGGCATGCTGTGCGCAGTGATGCAGATCAGGTCGATGGGGCGTCGTCGTCGTGAGGCAGCCGGCGATTATCGCAACGGCTTGCAACGCAACGAAGGGCACTCGATGCGTCCCGCCTGGGCACGGGTGCCCCGGCCGGTAAAATCCCACCCCTCTCAAAGAGAAAGACGAACGATGCGATTGCTTTCAGTGGTGCTTTCCGGAGATTCCTACTCCGGACTCTGGCCTCTCTCAAGACAGGCTTCTCCGAAGCCTTTCATGAAGCTCGGCGGCTCCACTCTCTTGCAGAAAGCCATCGAGCGTGGTCAAGCGTGCGGCGCCACTGACTTGCTGATAGTGACCAACGGCGACCATCAGTTCCTCACCAAGGACGTGCTCGCTCAGATGTCCGGCCCGCCCAGCACCACGATGCTGCTCGAGCCAAAGGACCCTACGAGGGCCTCTGCGATCGCTCTGGCCGCCTTGCAATGCGCCAGGCAGTTCAGTCCCGACACGACGATGCTGATACTGTCGGCCGACCATCTCGTTCCGGATGTCGACGGCTTCGTTGCCAGCGCAGGCGAGGCGTTCAAGCTCGCAGAGCAAGGCAAGATCGCCGTTTTTGGCGTGAGCCCTACCAGTCCCGACACTGGAATCGGTTACGTCGAGGTCGAAAATGTCTCCCGCGAGAGTCAGCTGGCCAAGCGTTTCGTCGGAATGCCAAACTTGGCGACCGCGCAGGAGTATCTGGCGAGCGGGCGCTACTACTGGAACAGCGGAATGTCTTGCTTCACGGCAGGCACCATGATCGCGGCACTCGAAAAGCATGCACCTGACGTTCTGATGGCTGCGCAGCGGGCCTTGGATTCCTCTGCGATCCAGAGTGATTCGATCAAGTTCGACCCGCATGACCTCGCACTCCAACCCGACATCAGCATCGACGATGCGGTCATGTCCCGAGCCGACAACGTCCATGTGGTACCCGCCAGATTCAGTTGGAGCGATGCGAGAGCGTGGCCCACGGTGACGGCCGCGCACACCTCGGACTCCAACGGCAACACGATGCCTCCTGAAGTGATCGCCATCGACACCACTGGCACGTATGTGCAGGTCGAGAGCCACGGCCCGAAAATCGTGGCGACCCTCGGCATCCGTGATCTGGTGGTGGTCGATACCCCTGATGCCCTGCTCGTGGCACACAAGGAAAGCGCACACGACATGCACAAGATCGTCTCTGCGTTGAAGGAACGCAAGCATGATGCCATCGGCCTCCCGGCAGTCGTCCATCGGCCGTGGGGCACCTATGCCTCGCTGAAGGAGGAAGCCGGCTACAAGGTCAAGCGGATCACAGTCAAGCCAGGCCAATCGCTTTCGCTCCAATACCACCACCAGCGTGCCGAGCATTGGGTGGTGGTGAGAGGCACGGCCATGGTGCAGGTCGGCGACGTGGAATACAAGACGCTGCCCGGCGAATACCGCTATATCCCGCTCAAGGAACGACATCGACTGACCAATGTCGGCCAAGACGAGCTGGTGCTCGTGGAGGTTCAATGCGGCGCGTATCTCGGTGAGGACGATATTGTCCGGCTGGCAGACACCTACGGCCGCGCATGAGCCAGATTCAATCGAATCTCCGCCGAAGCGCATGGGCCGATTGGTGGGAAGGAACCCGGCGGACCGATATCTGGTGGACGCTCGCCTGGTTCGACATTGTGCTGCGCTACCGGCGGTCGATGCTGGGGCCGATCTGGCTCACTCTCAGTATGGGGGCGATGATTGGCGGCATGGGACCGCTGTACAGCTCGCTGTTCGGCACCGAGCTGTCCACGTTTTTCCCGCACCTCACACTCGGCATCATCTTCTGGAGCTTCTTTTCGAGCATGGTGGCGGATTCGTGCAACGCATTCGTCGGGTCGGCGAACTATCTCAAGCAGGGATACTTTCCGATCAGCCTCTTCGTCTGGCGAAGCATGGCGCGAAATCTGATCCAGTTTGGTCATCAGATCGTTCTCTACGTACCGGTGGCCCTCTGGGCGGGCATCACTCTCTCGTGGTCGGCCCTGCTTTTTATTCCGGCTTTCGTACTTGTACTGATCAATGCTCAGGCACTCGGGCTGGCGCTGGGGTTGGTTTGCACGCGCTTTCGAGACGTGACCCAGATCGTCACCAGCGTCATGCAGATGCTGATGTTCCTGACGCCGGTGTTCTGGCTGCCAAGCAGCCTCCCGGGGCGTGCCAAATACATTCTGTACAACCCGTTTGCCCAGATGCTCGATCTCTTGCGAACGCCGTTGATGGGCGGTATTGCAGAAGCACACAGCTGGTGGGGAATCGGCGCATGGACGGTGGGGACAGTCGTCGCTTCCAGCCTGCTTTTCGCAAAGTACCGACGCCGCGTCGTTTACTGGCTGTAGGAAATAAAGTGGCTTTCATCTCGCTAAAGAACGTCTCGGTCAACTTTCCCATTTATGGCGCCGGTGCCGCGTCACTGAAGAAGACGCTCGCTGCGTCCGTGACTGGTGGCCGCTTCGGAAAAGAAACAGGTGTCAACGTCGTCCAGGCGTTGAGCGACATCGACATCGAATTGAAGAGTGGCGACCGTCTCGGCCTCATCGGCCACAACGGGGCTGGCAAGTCGACTTTGTTGCGGACGCTCGCCGGGGTCTACGAACCGTCTTCTGGCGAGTTCACGCGCCAAGGCACCGTCGCCAGCCTGATCGACCCATCGCTTGGCATCGAGGTGGATGCCAGCGGCATCGAGAACATCATGCTGCGCGGCCTCGTCATGGGCATGAGCAAGAAGCAGATCGAGGCGCTGACCCCTGAAATCTGCGAGTTCAGCGGGCTAGGCGAATACGTCAACATGCCCGTGCGGACCTATTCGACCGGCATGATGATGCGGCTGGCTTTTTCTATCTCGACAAGCGTTGAAGCCGATATCCTGCTGATGGACGAATGGCTTTCGGTGGGCGATGCCGAATTCACTGAAAAGGCGGAACAGCGAATGAAGGATGTCGTCTCCAAATCGGGCATATTGGTGCTCGCGTCGCATTCGCCAGACTTGATCGCCAAGGAATGCAATCGGGTCATTCATCTTGAGCACGGGCGCATCATTCAACGGGATGCCTGAACGAACCGCCGGCAAGTTGTGCACCTCCGGATTCTTGATTAAAAGACGAGAAAGATATCGATGACTAAGAAACGTGCTGTCGTTACGGGCATCACCGGCCAGGACGGGGCCTACCTTGCAGAATTGCTGCTTTCCAAGGGCTACGCCGTCTACGGCACCTATCGTCGTACCAGTTCGGTCAATTTTTGGCGCATCGAAGAACTTGGGATTCAAGACAACCCCGATCTGCACCTGGTCGAATACGACCTGACGGATCTGGGCAGCACGCTCTCTCTCATCAAAGACGCCGCGCCGGATGAGGTCTACAACCTGGCAGCGCAAAGCTTCGTCGGCGTGAGCTTCAATCAGCCCGATGCCACCGCCCAGATCACCGGCATGGGTGCCTTGCACCTGCTGGAAGCGATCCGAATGCTCAACCCCGCGATCCGCTTCTACCAAGCATCCTCGTCCGAGATGTTCGGAAAGGTGCAGGCCATCCCGCAAGTGGAAGAAACCCCCTTTTACCCGCGAAGTCCCTACGGCGTGGCCAAGCTCTTCGCGCATTGGATGACCATCAATTACCGCGAAAGCTACGGCATCTTTGGCTGCAGTGGAATTTTGTTCAATCACGAGAGTCCGCTGCGCGGCCGCGAGTTCGTGACTCGGAAAATCACCGACTCGGTCGCGAAGATCAAGCTCGGGAAGCTGTCCGTGCTCGAACTCGGAAACCTCGATGCCAAGCGCGACTGGGGATTCGCCAAGGAGTATGTCGAAGGCATGTGGATGATGCTCCAGGCCGATGTGCCCGATACCTTTGTGCTGGCGACCAATCGTACCGAGACGGTCCGAAGCTTCGTCGAGTTGGCCTTCAAGGCTGCAGGCTACGAGTTGCGCTTCGAAGGCGTGGACCAAGACGAGGTCGGCATCGACGTCGCGTCGGGAAAGACACTGGTGCGCGTCAACCCGAAACACTACCGCCTGTCAGAAGTGGACTTGCTGATCGGCGATCCTGCCCATGCGAGAAAGACACTGGGCTGGGAACCGAAAACCGGACTTGAAGAGCTGTGCGCCATGATGGTCGAAGCCGACCTTCGTCGGAACTCTCAGGGTTTCTCTTTCTAGGGATTCAGCAGGCCTCGCCGCCTGAATCGCGCAATCGACAAGGGTCTGCGCGGCCGAGCAGACTCGGCAGAATTCCTGCGGGTACATGAATGCTCCGCGCAGCAGTGGTTTGCCCCACCAAAGACCCGTATCGCTTGACGCGGATGAAGTGAGCGGTGTCTCTGACGACTTTGTGGATGCAGCCGTCGGCCATCGTGGCCTCGTTCCATCCCCAGTCTTCGAAACCGATCTGATTTGAAATGTCAGACGCCGGATAGGGCACTCGCCGAAGCAGGTCGGCCGATGCGAAGGCAAGCGCGGTCCATTGGTTGGCACTGACGATCGACAAAGGGTCGAACGAGGGATCATCGGCATCGACGTGGCACATCACCTTCGCCGCGGCTCCGAAATAGATGCTCACCTCCGGGTGCCAGACCGCCGGACGGGCCTCTTTGCGAGCGGCGTGACAGGCAGCTGAAATCCAGTTGGAACCAAACAGATCATCCGCGTCGATGAATGCCACGAATTGCCCGCGCGCCAGAAGCGCTCCGTGGTTGCGAGCCTTGCCGAGATCGCCGAGATCGACGCGTTCCACTTTCCAGTCCGAGGGAGCATGGTCGTGGAAATACTCCAGCGTCGCGAGATCGGGTCGATCCATCACCACGATCACTTCGGTCTTGAGTCCCCGCGCGTGAGCCACGCCCAAACATCTCGATAGACTTTGAACGGTAGGGTGTGCCAGACACCCCTCCTTGTGAGCGTTCACAACGACGGTCACGTCCAAGGGCCAGTCCGGAGAAAAAGACAGCTTGGTCGGCCCATCAGAAGCTCGCGCACGACCTGCAGGAAGCTCGATGGCATCTGCCGTACGCAACGGCTTCAACTTCTGTCGCTCGCCCGAACCGATTGCATAGGTCCGCGCCAGATCGGCGAGCAGCACTTCATCACTCGAATAGACGGCCCCAAGACTCGCAACGGTCGATCGAAAGTAGCGATGGGCAAAGCCTCCGTCGAGCGGGTCGACGTCGGACTCGACACGAAAAACAACGGCATTCAGACTCATGAACACCGACAGGGCCTTGCCGAACTGTTCGAAAACATCCCAAGCGACTTCGCTGTGAACGTTGAGGACCGATCTGGGCTTGAGTGCGAGCAGCAACCACAGCAGCAACTCCGCACGCTCCCCGGACCCGAGTTCGGATTCGACGTTCGACAGCATCTGAATGTGTGTTCCTGGAGGCCATGAGTGCTCGATGTATCCGCGATCTGCGGCGACCAGCAATACTCCGGCCATCCCGTGGCGCTCGATCGCCGCCCGTGCGAGATCGCGCGCAGCAAGAACTGCTTGTGGTTCGTTCTCCGCGGGCAAAACGATGACGAGCGAGTACGGCAAGGTCAAGGTGCGCCCCAGCCTTAGCCATGCAAGGGCGGCACGATCCAGACGCCCCGGACGCACGTACGCAAGACGACCCGATTTCAGATCCGCCCCGGTCTGTCTGAGGTCTGCGTCCAAATCGACCGTTTGAGCCCATTGCTCGATCGCATGAGTCCGCAGTCGGCTCACCTCTCCTCGGCTTTCCTCGGAATTCTCAGCATTGATCAAGTAGTGCAACAGAGGGTTCAGGCCAGGCTTGCGCGCCAACCTGGCCGTCGAAACGTACAGGGCCGGAGCGAACAGCGGGCCGGGCTGCCGCATTTCCATCGCCCCATCCTTGCAGTAGTGCGTGAGCGGATCCTTGCCACTTGCCTTGACATCGGGATAGCGTTCCAGATACCACGCCTCGTCCCAGAGACCAGAGTCCCGCACGGCCTTGCGTGGATCGCGCAGAACCGCGCAGGCTCGCTCGTAGGTCAAGCCGCTGCCTGCGAATTCCAGCAGCGACAATCTGGCGAACTTCCGCGGAGCTTTTCCCGAGCCTGCGCGGTCGATGCGTTGATTTTCGAAGTAGGGTCCGGGATCGTGCCCATCTGCTTCACCACGCGCGAAGAAGTGGCGCAGGGAAGAGCCGCGCCCCTTGCCGTCGAAGTAGCGTCGTCTGTACCAAGCCGAGGACCAGAACGGCGAGCGCCATACGTCCAGGATGTCCCTGCGCCTGAATCCCGGACCGGGGAACAACAGAAAGATCAGGTCGCCGACGAAATCCCCTGCTGCGGACCTCCAGTCGGACAAGAAACGAATCATGCGTCGATCATCGATTGCCATCGCCAGGCATCGATGCACATGCGGTCGACGTCGTGCTCGGCGGACCACCCGAGGAGATCTCTCGCTCGGCTCACGTCGGCCACGCACACGTCGACATCGCCGGATCTGCGGTCCGTGAACTCGCAGGCTATTTTCTTGTTGCTGGCTCGCTCGAACGCGTTGACCATTTCGAGCACCGAGGTGCCTCGGCCGGTCCCCAGATTGACCACAAGGTGCCCGCGGCTTCGAGCGAGGTGTTGCAGTGCGGCGACGTGGCCCTTGGCCAGATCGACCACGTGCACATAGTCCCGTACGCCGGTACCGTCTCTGGTCTCGTAGTCACGACCGTAAATCTTGAGTGCCGAGCGCTCGCCGGCAGCGACCTGCGCAAGGTACGGCACCAAGTTCGCCGGCGTTCCGAGTGGACGCTCGCCGATCAAGCCGCTTTCATGGGCCCCGACCGGATTGAAATAGCGCAGCGACACAATCCCCCAGGCGGGATCGGAGGCTTGCAGATCGGAAAGCATCTGCTCTACGTGAAACTTGGTGCGTCCATAGGCAGTGATCGGAGCGCAGACCGAATCCTCATTGACCGGCATCGCCTGGAAAGCGCCGTAAACGGTGGCTGATGACGAAAAAATGAAGGTTCTGCAGCCGGCGACTTGCATGGCTTTCAAGACGGCGACGGTGCCGGCGACATTCGAGCTGTAATACGCCAACGGATCTCGAAGGGAGTCGGACAGCGATTTGAGTCCTGCGAAATGGATGACTCCGGTCACCTCTCGTTCTGCGAATATCTTCGCCAACAGCGCTTCATCCCGTACGTCCCCCTCGTAGAACACCGTGGGCTTCCCGGTGAGTTGCTCGAGGCGCCCGACGACATCGCTTGAACTGTTGGCAAGACTGTCGAGCACCACGACCTCGAACCCCGCCCGAGAAAGCTCGATGCAGGTGTGCGAGCCTATGTACCCGGTTCCGCCAGTCACCAGAATCAAGACGCGTCCTCGGAAAGACTTTCAATCATGGTGGGCGCATCCCTGTCCTTTGCCGAAAGAAGCGGCTCGCCCTCGGTCGGCCAGACGATGCCGATTGCGGGATCATTCCAGGCAATGCTGCGCTCGTATTGCGGCGCATAGTAGTCGGTGGTCTTGTAGAGAACGTCCGCAGAATCGCTGACAACAAGGAATCCGTGCGCCAAACCCTCGGGCACCCACAACTGGCGATGATTGTCTTCGGACAATTCGACGCCGATCCAGCTGCCGAAAGTCGGAGAGGATCGGCGAATGTCGACGGCGACGTCAAAGATCGCTCCCCTCACCACACGAACCAACTTGCCTTGCGGCTGACGGACCTGGTAGTGAAGACCGCGCAAGACGCCTTTGGCCGAGCGCGAATGATTGTCCTGCTTGAATCGAACCTGCGTACCCGTGTGTTCGTGAAAGGCCCGCTCGTTGAAGCTCTCGAAGAAAAAGCCTCTCGCGTCACCGAATACCTTCGGCTCGATGATGAGCAAGTCGGGTATTTTTGTCGGAGTGATCTTCATCGAACGTCTCGCAAATCGAATCTGGACTTGAGCTCACTGCTGCGAGCCATCTAAAGTTCACGGCAGCGAATCGGGAAAGCGATTTTGTCATGCTCCCGGCCCACCGCCGGGCGTCGAGGTTGGCCGGCTTATCATCCGGCATCCGAAATCGACTGCGCCGCGTTCGCCGAGACATTGCTCCAATCGCCCTGTAGCGCGGCCTATATGCAATGAGTGTCCATGTTTACGGTGCCGGCGGCTTAGCCCGCGAGGTGTCTGCCGCGCTCCTCGCCGCGGGAGAAGAGGTGTCGTCTTTTGTCGTGGATCACGGTTTTGGAACTTCTGCCATCGGCGGTGTGCCGGTGCTAGAGGCTGATCTACATGCTCTGCGGGATCCCGGACTTCGTTTCTTGCTTGCCGTGGGCGACGGCCGCGCTCGACAGCGCGCAGTCGCTTCGCTCGGCTCCAATGCGCGGTTCGCCACCGTCATCCATCCGGCCGCGACCGTCGGCCCGCGCGTCGTGGTCGGCGCTGGAGCCATGATCATCGGTCCTGCCAGCTTGACGAGCGACATCGAGGTCGGCGCGCATGCTCTGGTCAATCCTGGCTGCACCGTCGCACATGACTGTGTGCTGGGCGCGTACTGCAATCTCGGACCATCCGTTGCGCTCGCAGGCCGTGTCACGATTGAAGAAGGCGCCAACCTCGGCGTCGGTGTCTCGGTCGCCCCGGGCGTGGTGATCGGCGCCTGGGCGATCGTGGGCGCTGGCGCGGTGGTGATTCGCAATGTGGATGCCGGGACGACCGTGGTTGGTGTGCCTGCCCGTCCCATAGCAAGAAAATTCGTTGGCAGCGCCGATCCGCAATAGCCTGCTCCAGATGCAACCAACTCCTCTATTTCATGAGTAACAACGCTCTTTCCGAACCACGATCGCCCATCAAGGTCCTGCGGCCAAGACTTCCCACCGCGGCCCAGTTGTTGCCCTACCTGGAGCGGATAGACGCGTCCCGTACCTACAGCAACTACGGTCCGCTCACCCGCGAGTTCAAGCAGCAACTGGGTACCTTGGTCGGCAGCAGCGGCGTCACCCTGACTTCCAACGGAACGACCGCCATCGAAGTGGCTCTCCGGCTCCAGGTCAAGGGCGGGGGTGGCTTGTGCCTCATGCCTTCGTTCACCTTCATCGCCAGCGCTCACGCCGTCTGCAACGCCGGCTTGACGCCTTATCTCGTTGACGTGAACGCGGACTCGTTGGTATTGACACCCGCTATCGCCGCTGCGGCGCTCCCTTCTGCTCCGGGGCCGGTGGCGGCTGTGCTCGTCGTGAGCGCGTTCGGCGCGCCGCCAGACCTGGCTGCTTGGGCGGCATTCGAGGCACAACACGGCATCCCCGTGGTCTTCGACGCGGCTGCGGCTGTCACTTCCCTCACAGGTATCGGATTCCAACCGGTGTGCGTGAGCCTGCATGCAACCAAGGTTCTCGGGATTGGCGAAGGCGGCGCGATCTTCTGTGCGGATCCGGAATACAGTGACAGAGCCACCGCGATGACGGGTTTCGGATTTCTCGGCACCGAACGAGTTTCTTCCTTGCGGGGCGGGAACTATCGCATTTCCGAATACGCGGCAGCCGTAGGACTTGCCGTGTTGGACCGACTGGAGACACATGTCGGGACCCTGCGGGAGATCACGGCGGCTTACGCGCAACGACTGGAGGGCAAGGCTGCGCAACTGCAAAAGGGCGTGGGAGTCGACTGGGTGACCATGACGCTCAACGTGATCCTGCCCGCTCGCGACGTCGACGCCATCACTCAACGGCTGGACGACGCCGAGGTGGAGTGGCGGCGTTGGTGGGGGCTGGGTTGTCACCGCCATCCCGCGTTCGCCGACGTGCCGAGGACCGAATTGCCGGTGACCGACGTGCTAGCGCCGTGCGTCATCGGTCTTCCGTTCCACGACGAGCTTTCGCCGGAAGATATCGAC
>JAHJOG010000218.1 GCA_018820395.1 Gammaproteobacteria bacterium
CAAGCTCGCCCCCAGGCTGCGCGCACTTCGTGTCGCTTCGCCAACCCCCTACCGGGGGCAACCCCAGCGGCCCGGCGAAGCCGGTTCCGCGGGGTCACCTTGCTCGCCCCCAGGCTGCGCGCACTTCGTGTCGCTTCGCCAACCCCCTACCGGGGGCAACCCCAGCGGCCCGGCAGAGCCGGTTCCGCGGGGTTTCTGGAAAGGGCGGCATTCGCTGCTGCTCCTCGCGCCAGGCGGGGGCCGCACAAACTCGCCTGCGGCTTCAACATGTGCGGCCCTTCTTCCGCCTGCCGCTGCGGTGCTCGCTGCGGGCTGACGCTCGCCCGCAGGGTTGCCACCCAGCCGACGCTGGGACGCGATCGTTTAGCATCCGGCTCTTATCCATGCTCTCTCCAAGGAGGAGAAGGGGTGAATACCGCTACTGAGCCCGGCGTGCGCTGTGTGCGCTGCCAGCCCTGTGTGCCGCCGAAGCGCGCAGCGTGGTCGGGCGCGCGTGCCGAAGGACACGCGCTTCGTGAACTGACTCGTCGCAGCTGTCTGAGCGAAGTGAACGAAGTGAACGCAGCGAGTTCTGCGACGGCCCGACCGCGCGAGCACTGGAGGGGAGCCGCGAAGCGGCCGGCACAGTGGGCTGGCAGCGCACACAGCGCATGCCGGGCGGACTCTCCATCGCCAACGTACTGATCCGAGGCCAAAGAAATGCTCACAGTCAAGAACATCCACCAGTACTACGGCGGCTCCCACATCCTGCGTGACGTGAGCCTGGAAGCGCGGCTGGGCAAGGTCACGGTGCTGCTCGGGCGCAATGGCGTGGGTAAGACGACCTTGCTGAAGTGCCTGATGGGGCTGGTGCCGATCAAGAGCGGCAGCATCGAATTCGACGGCGCGCCGATCCAGAAGAAGACGCCGTACGACCGCGCGCGTTCGGGCATGGGCTTCGTGCCGCAGGGTCGCGAGATCTTCGCGCGGCTGACGGTGGAAGAGAACCTGCGCATGGGCCTGGCCTACAAGCCGGGCAGCACGCCGATTCCGCCGGAGCTGTACGAACTCTTTCCGGTGCTCAAGCAGATGCTCAATCGCCGCGGCGGTGATCTATCGGGCGGGCAGCAGCAACAGCTCGCCATCGCCCGTGCGCTGGCGCCCAAGCCCAAGCTGCTGATCCTCGACGAGCCGACCGAAGGTATCCAGCCGAGCATCATCAAGGACATCGGCCGCGTGATCCGCATGCTGGCCGACCGGGGCGACATGGCGATCGTGCTGTGCGAGCAGTACTACGACTTCGCGCAGGAACTGGCCGACGACTACCTGGTCATGGAGCGCGGCGAAGTCATCGCGCGCGGGCTGGGCAAGGACATGGAAGCGCAGGGCGTGCGCCAGCTGGTCGCGATCTGAGCGGTGGCCGGGCCGGCGCCGCGCGCCCTTCGACGTGCCGTGCGTCGGTGCTTCATCCGCAGTTCTCCGGTCCTCAACCCTTCATGCGAATGACCGTGCGCCCGCGCAACCGGCCTTCGAGCATGCGGTCGAGATGCTCGGGCAACTGCTCGAGCGTGATCACGTGTGCGATGCGGTCGAGGTGCGCCGGTCGGTAGTCGCCGGCGATCTTGGGCCACACCTCGCGGCGCAGCGGCATCGGGCTGTTGGCGTTGATGCCGATCAGCCGTACGCCGCGCAGGATAAAGGGCAGCACCGTCGTCGCCAGTTCGGCGCCGCCCGCGTTGCCGAAGGCGGCGATCACGCCGTCGGGCAGCATGGTGCGCGTGAGCCAGGCCAGGCCCGCGCCGCCCACCGAGTCGACAGCGCCGGCCCACAGACCTTTTTCGAGCGGCTTGCTCGACGCATCGGCGCTCCGGCGGCCGATGACCTCGGCGGCGCCCAGCGCCTTCAGCTCGTCGTGCGCGTCGGTCTTGCCGGTCATCGCCGTCACGCGATAGCCGCGCTGCGTGAACATGTCGATGGCGATGCTGGCGACGCCGCCGGTGGCACCGTTCACCAGCACCGGTCCGCGATCGGGCGCGAGTCCGTTCAACTCCATCCAATGCAGGCTGAGCGCGGCGGTGTAGCCGGCGGCGCCGAGCACCGCGCCTTCGAAGAGCGAAATGCCGCGCGGCAGCGGCAGCACCCAGTCGGCCGGCACGCGCGCCACCTGCGCGTGCCCGCCGTCGTGGTCCACGCCGATGCCGAAGCCATGCACCACCACCTCGTCGCCCGCCGAGAAGCGGGCGTCGGACGACGTCATGACGGTGCCTGTCAGGTCGATGCCGCCGATGCGCGGGTACTGGCGCACGATCTGGTTGCGGCCGCGCGAGGCGAGTGCGTCCTTGTAGTTGATGCTCGAGTACGCCACCTCGATCGTCACGTCGCCCGGGCCGAGATCGTCGAGCGTAAGGCTTTCGATGCGGCGCTCGGGTTCGGGGTCGCCGGCATGCAGCCGCAGTGCCTTGAAGGAAGTCATGGGTTTCATCGAGAACGTGGAGCCGATTTGAGAATGCGCCGCGCGAGCGACGCCCGGTGGACTTCCGATGCGCCGTCGTAGATGCGGAACGGCCGCAGCTCGCGCAGGATCAGCGACACCGGCGTGTCTTCCGACATGCCGAGTGCGCCCATCATCTGAGCGGCCCGGTCGGCCACGCGGCAGACGGCTTCGGACACGAAGACCTTGGTCATCGACGACTCTTCCTTCACGGGCTCGCCGGCGTCCATCAGCGCGGCGACATGCCAGGTCATCAGCCGGCTGGCGTGCAGGTCGATGTGCGAATCGGCGACCATCGCCTGCACCTGCTGCAGATCGGCGAGCGGCTGGCCGAAGGATTCGCGCGTGCGCACGTAGTCCTCGGCGATTTCCATCGCACGCGACGCGCGGCCGATGAAGCGCATGCAGTGCGACACGCGCGCCGGCTCCAGCCTCGCCTGCGCATAGGCGAAGCCGCGGCCGACTTCGCCGAGCACGGCTTCGTCGCCGAGCTCGCAGTCGCGAAGCTCGATCTCGCCGTGGCCGCCGATCTGGAAGCCGTCCATGCTGGGCACGTTGCGCACCACGCGGTAGCCCAGCTGATCGGCGTCGACGACGAAGAGGGTGGCTCCCTCGTCGGTCTGCGCCAGCACGATCGCGAAGGCCGCGTTGGTGGCGCCGCTGATGAACCACTTGCGTCCGTTCAGCACCCACTTGCCGCCGCGGCGGCTCGCGAAGGTCTGAAGCATCGACGGGTCGGAGCCGGCCCCGGGCGCGGGCTCGGTCATCGCGAAGCAGGAGCGGATGTCGCCCTGCACCAGCGGCATCAGGTAGCGCGCCTTCTGCGCGGGGCTGCCGAGCTGGATCAGGTTGATCATGTTCGGCTGGTCGGGCGGCGCGCAATTGGCGGCGAGCGGGCCGAGAAAGCTGCGGCCCAGTTCTTCGAGCACCACTGCGCGGTCGCGCCACGAGAGCTCCAGCCCGCCCAGCGCCTTCGGCAGTTGCGGCGCGTAGATGCCGGCCGACTTGGCCTTCTCGCGCAACGCGCGCGCCACGGCGTCGAGCCGGTCGAGGTCGTGCGCGAGTGCCGGGTCTTCCTGCGGGATGGCTTCATCGTCGACGAAGCGGCGAACGCGCAAGCGCAGGGCTTCGAGGCCGTCGCTGCGGCCGAAGATGTTCATGCTCATCGGTGGGTGGCGGGCGTGAGTCGGAATGCGAAGTACGAAGCGATGGCGAAGGTGCGGGCGCTCAGTCGAGCACCGTACCGGTCGATTTCACCAGCGCGCTCCACTGCTTGGACTCTTCGCGCAAGGTCTTGGCGAACTGCTCGGGCGTGTCGCCGACGGGCTCGGCGCCGAGTGCGACGAGGCGCTTGCGGACTTCGGGGTCGGCCAGCACCTTCACGGCGGCGTCGTGCAGCTTGGCGATGATGGGCGCGGGCGTTCCGGCCGGGGCCATCAGGCCCTTCCAGGCACCGACCACGTAGCCCTTGAGGCCGGCTTCTTCCATGGTCGGAATGTCGGGCGCGGCCGAGGCGCGGTGCGTGCTCGCGACAGCGATCGCACGCAGCTTGCCGGCCTGCACCTGCGGCAGCAGTGCGGGCATGTTGTCGATGGCCATCGTCACGTGGCCGGCGATCAGGTCGTTGAGCGCTGCGCCCGAGCCCTTGTACGGGACGTGCAGCATGCTCAGGCCGGCCTTCTGGTTGAGCAGTTCGCCGGCCAGATGCGCGGGTGATCCGGCGCCCGGCGACGAGAAAGTGACTTCCTTCGGCTTCGACTTCGCGTAGGCGATGAACTCCTTCAGGTTTTTGGCCGGCACCGACGGATTGACCACCATGAGGTTGTGGTCGGTCTGCAGCTGGGTGATGGGCGCCAGGTCCTTGAGCGGATCGAGCGGCATGTTCTTGTAGAGGCTCGGGTTGACCACGATCTGCTGCGCGGCCGCGAGCAGGATGGTGTAGCCGTCGGGCGTCGCACGGGCCACGGCATCGGCACCGATGTTGCCGCCCGCGCCGGGCTTGTTCTCGACGATCACCGGCTGGCCCAGTTCCTGGCTCAGGCGGTTGGAAATGAGCCGCGCGGTCACGTCCGACGAGCCGCCCGGCGCATAGCCGACGATGATCTTCACCGGCTTGCTGGGGAAGCTGTCCTGCGCGTGCAGCGGGGCGGCCAGGCCGAAGGTAGCAGCCAGGGCCAGGGCGGCCGTTCCGAGGCCGAGGCAGTTGCGTCTTTTCATGTCGATGTCTCCGGGGTGTGATGAGTCGGGTCGGCCGAGCGCTCAGGAACGGGCGCGCGCCAGGGTGCGCTTGGCGATGTTGAGCTGGTGGATCTGGCTGGTGCCTTCGTAGAGCCTGAAGAGGCGCACGTCGCGATAGAAGCGCTCCATGCCGTGGTCGGCGATGTAGCCGTAGCCGCCGAGCATCTGCACGCAGCGGTCGGCCACGCGGCCGCACATCTCGGAGGCGAAGTACTTGCAGATCGACGCTTCCATCGTCACGTCCTCGCCGTCGTCGCGCTTGCGGCAGGTTTCGAGCACCAGCGCGCGCGCCGCATGGATCTCTGTCTGACAGTCGGCGATGAGCGCCTGGATCAGCTGGAATTCGGCGAGCTTCTGGCCGAACTGGCTGCGCTCGCTCACGAAGCGCACGGCATCGTCCAGCATGCGGATCGCCGGGCCGATGCACAGCGCGGCCAAATGGAGCCGCTGCTTGTTCAGCACCTTCATGGCAGTGCGAAAGCCCATGCCTTCGCGCCCGCCGATGAGGTTGGCGGCCGGCACCCGGCATTGGTTGAAATACACCTCCGACACGGGCGAGCCCGCCTGGCCCATCTTCTGGTAAGGCTCACCGGTGCTCAAGCCCGGCGTGCCGCGCTCGACGAGAAAGGCCGACACGCCGCCCGCGCCCGGGTTGTCGAGGTCGGTGCGCGCCATCACGGTGAAGAGCTGCGCGATCGGCGCGTTGGTGATGAAGCACTTGGTGCCGTCGAGCACGTAGTGGTCGCCGTCGCGCACGGCGCGTGTCTTGAGCGAGACGGCGTCGGAGCCCGCGTCGGGCTCGGTGAGCGCGAAGCAGCCGGTCCATTCGCCGCTCGCGAGGCGGGGCAGGTACTTGTCCTGCTGCTCGGGCGTGCCGTCGGCCACCAGCGCCTCGGAGCCGATGCCGGTGTTGGTGCCGACCCGCGCGCGGAACGCGACCGAGCATTGCGACAGTTCGAGCGCGGCGAGGATCAGCTCCTCGGTCGTCATGCCGGCGCCGCCGAAGCGCTCGGGAATGGAATAGCCGAAGAGGCCCTGCGCCTGCATCCGGTCGACGATCTCGGTGGGCACCTCGTCGCGGCGCGCGACCTCGGCCTCGTGCGGGACCAGCTCGGTGCGCACGAACTTGCGCAACGCGTCGAGAAAAAGAGAGAAGCCTTGTGGGTCGCGGATCATGGTGAGGTGGGGGCCGCTCGGGCCTGGAAAAACCTTGAGCTGCCGAGCCGGTCTGAGGGTCTTGGCAGATTAGCCAGCGCCGCCGTCGGGCGCCGCTTCTGTTTCTCTATGTCGAACGATGTCGGGTAAGTGCGGGGGTGCGTGCAGCACGTCACCCGTGGTCGATCAGATGATCTTGTCGGCCTTCAGGCGCGCGAGATCTTCTGCGCCGAGACCCAGGGCGGCATAGATCTCGTCGTTGTGCTCACCGACCGCCGGCCCGGCATGCGGCACGTGCGCCGCGAAGCCGGAAAAGCGGGGCACCGTGCAGGGCGCAGGCACTTCGCCCAGGTCGCGATCGGGCAGCCGGATGATGGCTTCGCGCGCCTTGAAATGCGGGTCAGCCATCACGTCGTCGATGTCGTAGACCTTGCTGTGGGGCACCTGGTGGCGGTCGAGCGTGGCGGAGAGGGTGGCGAAGTCGAGCGAGGCGCACCAGCGCTCGATGGTGCCGTCGAGCGCGTCGATGTTCGCGACGCGCTTGGGGTTGGACGCGAAGCGCGGATCGCCCGCCATGTCGGGCCGGTCCATGGCTTCGCACAGCCGGCGGAAGATTGCTTCGGACGATCCGACCAGCGTGATCCACACGCCGTCCGCGCTCTTGTACATGTTGGACGGCGCCGTGTAGGTGGCCCGCGAGCCGGCGCGTTGGCGCACCTGCCCGAGCTGTTCGAATTCCACCGCGAGCGGCTCCAGCAGGCGGAGCATCGCTTCGGTGGCCGACAGGTCGATCTCGTGGCCGGTTTCGTCCGGATGGGCGCGCTGGTCGGCCACCGCCGCCGCGATCGAGAAGGCGCCGAACAGGCCGGCGACCACGTCGCCCAGAGGGTAGTTCATGTGCTGCGGGCGCCCGTCGGCCTCGCCCGTCAGGTTGGCGAAGCCGCTCATGGCTTCGAAGATGCGTGCGAATCCCGGTCGCCGCGCGTAGGGGCCGGTCTGGCCGAAGCCGGTGAGCCGCAGGATGGACAGCTTGGGATTGGCCCGTCGCAGGGTCGCGAGGTCCAGGCCCCATCGGTCCAGCGTGCCGGCGCGGAAGTTTTCCACCAGCACGTCGAAGTCCGGCAGCATGCGAAGGAAGAGTTCGCGCCCTTCGGGCTTGCGCACGTCGAGCGTGATGCCGCGCTTGCCGCGGTTGGTGACTTTCCAGTAGAGCGCGTGCTCGTCCTTGACCGGGGCGAGCGTGCGCAGCGAATCGCTGCCGTCGGGCAGTTCGAGCTTGACCACGTCGGCGCCCAGGTCCGCGCACAGCGTGCACGAGAAGGGCGCGGCCACCACGGTGGCCATGTCGAGGATCCGGACGCCTGAGAGCGGCCCGCGGCGGGTGAAGGCGGGTGATGAAGCCGGCGCTGCGGCTGCGGTTGCCGATTCGGCGGCGCGCGGCGTGGCGGATTCGATGGAGGAGGCGGTATCGGCGTGGCGAGGCATGGAGCCCCCTTCGAGAAGCTGGGAAAGGGCGTCCAGTCTCTTTCCGGGCGGCTCGACACGCCACGCCTGTTTCAGCATGTCGAATGCGATCGGTGGGCGAGGTGCGTTGGCAGCCCGCCTGACGGGCGCCTTGCACGCCTTGCGCCCCTGCACCCTATCGCGCTGGAGCGCCCGCTCAGTCCGCCTCGCGCGTTCCGAGCGCCACCTCGATCTGCCGCACCAGGTCGCGGAGGGGCAGCGCGATGCGTCGGCACGCCTGGTCGAACGAAAGCCCCGTGGAAAGCACGCCGCAGTTCATGACGAAACGCCGCGACTCCAAGGGCTGCGAGAAGGGCACGGCGAAGGCGTAGACCTCGGGCATGTAGTCGCCATTGGACGAGCAGTAGCCTTTGGTCTGGAATTCCACCAGGGCCGCGTCGGCCGCGTGGGCGAAGCGCTCGTACGAATGCGGCTCGAGCACGCGGATCTGGTTGAGAACGCTGGTGCGTTCTTCCGGCGGCGCACTGCTGAGCCAGGCCCGGCCCATGGCCGTGCTGAGCATGGGCATGGGCGCGCCGATGTCGGGCGGCAGCGACCGGCCGTCGCTGCGCCAGGCGGTCTCGGCGTAGACCATCGTGGTCTGGTGGCGGAAGCCCAGCGACACGGCGCCACCGACCTGGTCGGAAAATTCCTGCATCGCGGCGCGCGCCGACTGCCGGATTCGAAGGCTGGCGAGGAGCGGGTAGCCCATCGTCAGCACGGCCGGGCCCAGCCGGTAGCGCGCCGTGTCGGGGGCCCGGCGCAGATAGCCAAGCTCGGTGAGCGTGTGCGTGAGGCGCACGACGGTGGAGCCGGGCAGCGCGAGCCGCCGGGCGATTTCGGCGTGGCCGAGTTCGTGTTCACCGGGACGGAAACACATCAGCAGGTCGAGCCCGCGGGCCAGGGTGCGCGCATGCGGCGGGTCGCCTTGGGGCACGGGAGGCACGGTGCGTTGCAGGAGCGGGCGCGTCCCGGCGTCCGTCCGCCACAGCTCTTCGATGCGGCGGGCCAGGTCCAGCAGCCGGGGTGCGACCTTGGCTTCGAGATCGCCGTCGGCAAGGCGGCGCGCCGCGACGCCGCAGTTGATCACCAGACGTTCGTTGTCGATCAGGGTGTCCAGCGGCACGGCCACCGCGTGAACGTCCGGCTGCCAGTCGCCGCGTGACACGCAGAAGCCGTCCTTCTGCAGGTCGAGGATCGAACGCAACGCGCTGCCGCCGAAGCGCGCATAGCGTTCGGGTGCTTCGGTCTCCAGCGCGGCCAGAATTTGTGAGCGCAGGCGCCCGGGTGCGGCCGCCAGCCAGGCTCTCCCCATGGCGGTCTCGAGCATCGGCAAAGCGGCACCCACGTCGGGGCGAAAGGCGATCGGGTCGTTGCCGCGGCTGGTCTCGACATAGATCATCCGGAGCCGGTCGCGCATGCCCAGCGACACCGAACCACCGAGCTCGTCGGCCAGTCGCTTCATGCCGATCCGGGCTTCGCGGCGGATCTCGAGATTGGCCAGAAGCGGATAACCGATGGTGATCGCCGTGGATCCGAGGCGGTATCGGCGAACGGCCGGATCGAAGCTGAGCAGTCCGCGCGCTTCGAGCGTCGAGGTCAAGCGGGACACGGTGGCTTTCGACAGGCCCGTGCGCTCGGCCAGCTGCTTGTTCTGCAGGGTGGGGGTGTCGACCTCGAAGGCTTCGAGCAGGGCGATGCCGTGCGCGAGCGTGGTCGCGAAGTTGGGGTCCTGCCGATGGGCAGGGGACGCCTTGTTGTTTCGCATGAAGGTCAACATAGCGAAATTTGCGCCAGGGCGGGTCCTCCCGGTGGGGTGGCTGTGCACGTGCGGCTCGCGCC